>NZ_MABH01000137.1 GCF_001720585.1 Cereibacter johrii
GGGCGCGGTCGGGGCTGCGCCCACCCGGTGCGGGGCGAGGTCTGACGCCCGCCCGGCACGCGAGCCCTGCGGAGGGCGTCTCCCGCCGGGCGGGCACACCCGAGGAGCGCTTCCGGCGCAGCAGCCCGGGCACAGGCTGCACAAGAACGCGGCGTTCTGTGCATCAGCGCAAGGCTCGGGCTGCGCCTTTCCCTTCACCTGCGGGCGCTGACGCCCTATCTTCTCACCATGCGATCCCAGATCCCCGGCCCCAGCTTTCCCAGCCCCTCCTCCGTCGGCTCCGCCCGGCCCGGTCCAGCCCACCGCCGGCCGGTCGTCGGCATCATCGGAAACTCCTCGCTCCTGAACGAGAGCTACCCCGTCCATGCGGGCGGGACGATGAACAGCGAGGCCGTGGCTCTCGTCTCGGGCTGCCTGCCGCTCATCATCCCGACCGATCCGAATTTCGTGACGGTCGAGGAACTTCTCGATCTCTGCGATGGCTTCCTGCTGACCGGCGGCCGCCCGAACGTCCATCCGTCCGAATATGGCGAGGACGAGACGCCGGCGCACGGCTCCTTCGAGCGGGCCCGCGACGCGATCACCCTGCCGCTGGTGCGCGCCTGCGTCGAGCGCGGCCAGCCCTTTCTCGGCATCTGCCGCGGCTTTCAGGAAGTGAACGTCGCGATGGGAGGCACGCTCCATCCCGAGATCCGCGACCTGCCGGGGCGGATGAACCACCGGATGCCGCCCGACGGCACGATCGAGGAGAAGTTCGCCCTGCGTCACCCGGTGCGCTTCACGCCGGGCGGGGTGTTTCACCGGCTGATGGGGGCGGAGGAGGTGATGACCAACACGCTCCACGGTCAGGGCATCGCGCGCGCAGGCCAGCGGATCGTGATCGACGGCACCGCCCCCGACGGCACGCCCGAGGCGATCTATGTCGAGGGCGCGCCGGGCTTTACCCTGTCGGTTCAATGGCATCCGGAATGGAACGCCGCAAGCGATCCCGTCTCGCGCCCGCTGTTCGCGGCCTTCGGCGCCGCGGTGCGCGACTGGGCAGAGGGCCGCGCCCCGACCCGTCTGAGCGCCTGAGCATCGCCGCGCCTCCTGCGTCGGCAGGAGCGGCCGGACGTGTCAGGGTGAGCCGCCGCGCGCGGAAAGCCTTCGATGGCGAGGGGCCGCCTCCGCTCCGCCGGGGTCTGGCCTTCGGGCGGACATGAACTGTCCGGGACGAACCGGCAACCGTTTCCAGCTCTCGCAGCCGCAGCCACCGGCATCGGGATCCGACGGGGCGGCGCAATGCGAAAGGGCCGCCCGAGGGGCGGCCCGATCGGAGCGGCTGGTGATTCCGGATCAGAGCGAGTCGGTGGTCTGGCTTTCCGCCGGCGCCGCGGCTTCGGCCGGAGGCAGCACCACCGGGGCATCGGGGACCTCCTCGGGCGCCGGAACGGCCGCGGGCTCGTCGGCCAGCGGGCCGGCGGTCTCCGGCGGCGTATCGGCGGCTGGGGCCGGGGTAGCGGGTGCGGCTTCTGCCGGGCTCGTCGCGGCGGGCTCGGTCGCTGCCGGCTCCGCTGCGGCGGGGGCGCCGTAGGGCGAGAGCATCGGCAGGTTCGACAGCCCCGACGGAATCACGGGCTTGGCCGGCGCGGTCACAGCCGCCACGGCCACGGGCTTGGCCTTCTTCGGCGGGGGCGGCGGCAGGGTGAGGCCGGTCGGCATCTTGCCGTCATGCGTCATCACCACGACCTTCGCCCCGTCCGGCACGCGCTCGAACAGGTCGACCACATCCTGGTTGATCATGCGGATGCAGCCCGACGAGGCATTGTGCCCGATCGAGTTCCATTCCGGCGTTCCGTGGATCCGGTAGCCGTAGTCGCGCCCGTTGGTCTCGAGATAGAGCGCGCGCGCGCCGAGCGGGTTCGTGGGCCCGCCGGGCTGGCCCTTCTCCCATTTCTTCAGCTCGGGCTTGCGGTCGATCATCTCGGGCGGGGGCGTCCAGGTCGGCCAGTGGCGGCGGTTGGCCACCACGGCCGTGCCGGACCACTGGAACCCTTCCTTGCCGACCGCGATCCCGTAGCGGATCGCCGTATCCTTGCCCGTCACGAAATAGAGCACGCGCTCGCGCGGGTTGATGACGATGGTGCCGGGCGCCTCGTTGCTGGTATAGGCCACGGTCTGGCGCTGATACTGCACCGGCACCCGGTCGGTGGGGATGGCGGGCAGGGTGTATTTGCCGTCCGCCCGGGCCGCATAGGCCCCTTCGAAGAGCTTCGGCTGCGGGGCCGGTTCCTCGACCTTGCCATTCACCATGGCCGCGTCCGGCACGCAGCCCCCCAGCATCCCCGCCGCGAGTACCGCGGCTGCAAGCTTCCGTCCGATCAGTTCCATTCCGCTGTCCTGCCCCGCGCCCGCCCTGTCGGCGGGCTGTCTGACATGGGAAGGTAAACGACTCGGCGTCGATGGTCAAAGCCGGACGGCGGAGATCCCCCGAAAGCAAGAGTTTTTACGCAGGCCGCTCCGGGTTCTGCCGCGTCCGCTCCCGTGGGCGGCAGCGCCGGCGCCGGGGGTTCGATGCCCCCGGCGCCGGCACCTCCCTCCGCGCGGGCCTGCCGGGTCAGGTCACGGCCGCGCGCCGGCGATAGTCCTCGCGGTCCCAGAGCCGGCCCGCCATCACCTCGCCCAGGATTTCGGCCGCCCGGCTCACCTCGGAGGCGCCGATATAGAGCGGCGTGAAGCCGAAGCGCAGGATGTCGGGCGCGCGGAAGTCGCCGATCACGCCGCGCGCGATCAGCGCCTGCACGATCGGATAGGCGTCGGGATGGCGGAAGCTCACCTGCGAGCCGCGGTTCTCGTGGATGCGCGGCGTGGCGAGCGCGAGGTCCGGGCAGCGCGCCTCGACCTCGGCGATGAAGAGGTCGGTCAGCTCCAGCGAGCGCGCCCGCAGATCGGCCATCGCCACGCCCTCCCAGACGTCGAGCGCCGCATCGAGGGCCGCCATCTGAATCACGGGGGGCGTCCCCACCCGCATCCGCTCGACCCCGCGGGCGGGGCGGTAGGCCGCATCGAAGGCGAAGGGCGCCTCGTGCCCGAGCCAGCCCGAGAGCGCGGGCACCGCGCGCTCGCCGTGGCGGGGGGCCACATAGATGAAGGCGGGCCCGCCGGGGCCGGAGTTCAGATATTTGTAGGTGCAGCCCACCGCGAAGTCCGCGCCCTCCTCGGCCAGCCGGACGGGCAGGGCGCCGGCGGAATGGGCGAGATCCCAGATGGCGAGCGCGCCCGCGGCATGGGCACGGGCGGTGAGGGCCGCCATGTCGTGCCGCCGCCCGGTGCGGTAATCCACCTCGGTCACGAGGATCGCGGCCACGCTCTCGTCGATCGCGCCCTCGAGGGCCTCGGGCGCCACCACGCGCAGTTCCCGGTCGCCCAGCATCCGGCAGAGCCCCTCGGCCATGTAGAGATCCGAGGGGAAGTTGCCGCTGTCCGACAGGATCACCCGCCGGTCGGGGCGCATCTCGCAGGCCGCGGCCAGCGCCTGGAAGACCTTGATCGAGAGCGTGTCGCCCAGAACCACCGTCCCGGGCTCGGCCCCCACCAGCCGGCCGATCCGGTCGCCCAGCCGGCGTGGCATCTCCATCCAGCCCGCGCGGTTCCAGCCGGTGATGAGCATCCCGCCCCATTCCTCGGTCACGCAGCCCGCCACCCGCGCCGCCGCCGCGCGCGGCAGCGGACCGAGCGAATTGCCGTCCAGGTAGATCACGCCCTCGGGCAGGTCGAACATCGCCCGCGTCGCCTCGAAATCCGTCATGCGGCCCTCCCATTCTGCGGAACGGAGGTAGCGGCAAATGGCGCGGGGCTGCAAGGCGCCTCGGCCCTTTGCGGAGCGCCCGGCCCGTGGCATGAGGGGGCGACCCGCGCAAGGAGACCGCATGAAGCATCTCGACCTGCCGCCCCTCTGGCTGCTGCTCTTCGTGATCCTGGCCCTCGCGCTCGACCGGCTGGTGCCGTTCGGGCTCTTCGGCGGGCCCGGACGGATCGCGGCCCTGGGCCTCGGCGTGGCGGGCCTCGTGCTCTCGGGGCTGGCCGTACGCCGGATGCGCCGGGCCGAGACCACCGTCCTGCCGCACCGGCAGCCGAGCGCCCTCGTGACCGACGGGGTCTTCGCCTTCAGCCGCAACCCGATCTATCTCGCCGATCTCCTGATCCTGCTCGCGGTGCTGCTGTGGATCGACGCACCGCTGGGCCTGCCGCTCGTGCCCGCCTTCCTGTGGGTGCTCACGCGGCGCTTCGTCGAGCCCGAGGAGGCACGGTTGCGCCTTGCCTTCGGGCCACAATTCGACGACTGGACCCGTCGGACACGGCGCTGGCTGTGACGCAGCGGCAACGCGCCCGCTGGACGAAATCTGCAACTTGCTGCAAGGCGGCAACCGTCTTGTGCAATTTTCTTGCGCAATGTTAAACAGGCGGGCCGGCGAACCCCGCCGGAAGCCGCGAATGAAGGGGGATAATCGGTGAAGATCGGAGCACCCAGGGAGATATTCGAGGGCGAGGCCCGCGTCGCCATGACGCCGGACTCCGCTCTCCAGCTGCAGAAGCTCGGGCATCACTGCGTGATCGAGACCGGCGCGGGCATGAAGGCGGGCTTCTCCGATGAAGCCTATGCCGCGGCCGGCGTCGAGGTCCTGCCCTCGGCCGAGGCCCTGTTCGAGGCCGCGGACATCGTGGTGAAGGTGCGTGGCCCCGAGCGGTCGGAGGCCGAGCGGCTGCGCCGCGGCCAGACGCTGATCTCCTTCTTCTGGCCCGCCCAGAACGCCGAGCTCCTCGAGCTCTGCAAGGAGAAGGGCGCCACCGTCGTCGCGATGGACATGGTGCCGCGGATCTCGCGCGCGCAGAAGATGGACGCTCTGTCCTCGATGGCCAATATCGCGGGCTATCGCGCGGTGATCGAGGCCGGCAACAACTTCGGCCGCTTCTTCACGGGCCAGGTGACGGCGGCGGGCAAGGTGCCCCCGGCCAAGGTGCTCGTGGTGGGCGCGGGCGTCGCGGGCCTGGCCGCCATCGGCACGGCGACCTCGCTGGGCGCCATCACCTATGCCTTCGACGTGCGGCCCGAAGTGGCCGAGCAGATCGAATCCATGGGCGCCGAATTCGTCTTCCTCGAGTTCGAGGAGGCGCAGGACGGCGCGGCCACCGGCGGCTATGCGGCCCCCTCGTCCCCCGAGTTCCGCGAGAAGCAGCTGGCCAAGTTCCGCGAGCTCGCCCCCGAGATGGACATCGTCATCACGACGGCGCTCATCCCCGGCCGGCCGGCGCCGAAGCTCTGGACCGAGGACATGGTCTCGGCCATGAAGCGCGGCTCGGTCATCGTCGACCTCGCCTCCGAGCGCGGCGGCAACTGCGACCTGACGGTGCCCGACCAGAAGATCGTGACGCCGAACGGCGTGACCGTCGTGGGCTACACCGACTTCCCCTCGCGCATGGCGGCCCAGGCCTCGACGCTCTATTCCACCAACATCCGCCACATGCTGACGGACCTCACGCCGAAGAAGGATGGCGTGATCCATCACAACATGGAGGATGACGTGATCCGGGGGGCGACCGTCACCCATGACGGCGCGATCACCTTCCCGCCGCCGCCGCCGAAGGTCGCGGCCATCGCGGCCGCCAAACCGCGCGAGAAGGTGAAGGAGCCCACGCCCGAAGAGAAGCGCGCGGCCGAGATCGCGGCCTTCCGCAAGCAGACGGTGAGCCAGGTCGCGATGCTCGCGGTGGGCACGGCCCTTCTCCTGTTCGTGGGGATGTATGCGCCGCCCTCGTTCATGGCGCATTTCATCGTCTTCGCGCTGGCCTGCTTCGTGGGCTTCCAGGTGATCTGGAACGTCTCGCACAGCCTGCACACGCCGCTGATGGCGGTCACGAACGCCATCTCGGGCATCGTGATCCTCGGCGCGCTGCTGCAGATCGGCTCGGGCAACTTCCTCGTGGTGCTGCTCGCGGCGATCTCGGTCCTGATCGCCACCATCAACATCGTGGGCGGCTTCCTGGTCACGCGCCGGATGCTCGCCATGTTCCAGAAGTCGTAAGGAGGGCCCGATGAGCATCGGACTGACATCCGCCGCCTACATCGCCGCGGCCATCCTCTTCATTCTCTCGCTCGGCGGCCTTTCGGGGCAGGAGAGCGCGAAGCGCGCCGTCTGGTACGGCATCGTCGGCATGGCGCTGGCGGTGGGCGCCACGGTCTTCGGGCCGGGCGTGGGCCATTACGTCATCATCGCCGTGATGGTGATCGCGGGCGCCGTCGCGGGCGCCTATGTGGCCAAGAAGGTCGAGATGACCGAGATGCCGCAGCTCGTCGCGGCGCTCCATTCCTTCGTGGGTCTGGCTGCGGTCTTCATCGGCCTCAACGCCCAGTTCGAGCTCGGCTCGGTCGTGGCGGTGAAGGAGCAGGGCGGCAACCTCGAGACGCTCGCGGGCTTTGCGGCGGTGCTGGCCCACAAGATGCCGGTCGAGATCCTGATCCTGAAGGTCGAGGTCTTCCTCGGCATCTTCATCGGCGCCGTGACCTTCACCGGCTCGGTCGTGGCCTTCGGCAAGCTCGCGGGCAAGATCGACGGCAAGCCGGCAAAGCTGCCGGGCGGCCATGCGATCAATGCGGCGACCATCGTGGCCTCGCTCGTGCTGCTCGTGATCTACTTCAACGCACCGGCGGGCTCGGCCGTCTGGACGCTGCTCCTGATGACGCTGATCGCGGGCTTCCTCGGCTGGCACCTCATCATGGGGATCGGCGGGGCCGACATGCCCGTGGTGGTCTCGATGCTGAACAGCTATTCGGGCTGGGCCGCGGCGGCCATCGGCTTCACGCTCGGCAACGACCTGCTGATCGTCACCGGCGCGCTGGTGGGGTCTTCGGGCGCGATCCTCTCCTACATCATGTGCCGCGCGATGAACCGCTCGTTCATCTCGGTGATCCTTGGCGGCTTCGGCGGCACGACGGGCCCGGCGCAGGAGATCGCGGGCGAGATGATCGCCATCGATGCCGACGGTGTGGCGGCCGCGCTGAACGACGCGGATTCGGTCATCATCGTGCCGGGCTACGGCATGGCGGTGGCGCAGGCGCAGGGCTCGGTGTCGGAACTGACCCGCAAGCTGCGCGCCCGCGGCAAGGAAGTGCGCTTCGCCATCCACCCGGTCGCGGGCCGTCTGCCGGGGCACATGAACGTGCTTCTGGCCGAGGCGAAGGTGCCTTACGACATCGTGCTCGAGATGGACGAGATCAACGAGGACTTCCCCTCGACCGACGTGGCCATCGTCATCGGCTCGAACGACATCGTGAACCCGGCGGCGCAGGAAGATCCGAACTCGCCCATCGCCGGGATGCCGGTGCTCGAGGTCTGGAAGGCCAAGCAGGTGTTCGTCTCGAAGCGCGGGCAGGGCACCGGCTATTCGGGCATCGAGAACCCGCTGTTCTACAAGGACAATACGCGGATGTTCTATGGCGATGCGAAAAAGAGCCTCGACGCGCTCCTGCCGCTGATCGAGTGACCTCCGGGTCCTGCCCCTTGCGCGCGCTCCGCCCTCCGGCGGGGCGCGCTTTTCGTTCGGAGGAGGCGCATGTCCGGTTTCGGCTTGCCGCTCGTCCAAGCCTCGCGTGCCGCGCCCATGACAGCCGGGCAGGATCTCCGCCTCCCGGAGGACTGCGGGGGGCGCCGGCCACAGGGCGCTCCGGGCCGGCCGTCTTGCCTCACGGCGATGATCGGCAGCCTGCGGTCCGACGTCATGGCCGCGGCGCGGCCCGGAGGGGGGCGGGGGCCTGTCGTCTCCCCGACATGAGGCTGCGACGCGGGCCTGCGGTCCGCCGCGGAAGCGGGCGGGGCGCTCCTCTTCCGGAGGTCTGCCTCTTTCGTCGCCCGTGACACGGCGGCCTCTTCCTGAAACGCCCTCCGCCCCCTAGCTTCTCCCTCGCTGACCAGCCGGAGCCCGTGATGCCCCCCGTCGCCGACCATCCCCTGCGCTATGCGCTTGCCAACGAGCTGCACGCCCGTCCCTATCCGGCGCTCGAGGCGCCCTGCCATGTGGTCTTCATGGCCTTCAAGGAGCCGGTGGATGCGGCCAACCGCGACCGGGCGCGCGACCGGGCGCATCTGCTCGAGATTCTCGACCGCAACGGGACCGCCCATCCTGCGCCCGAGGCCACGCATTTCTCGGCGCCCATCGGCCGTGCCGAGCTGCGCTGGGAGAGCCACACCGAGTTCGTGACCTACACGGCCTTCGTGCCGGGGCTGCACGAGCGCCCCTTCGACCCGGCCAAGGCCGAGGTCTTTCCCGAGGACTGGGTGGAGCGGGCGCCGGGGCGCCGGCTCGTCTCGCTCCTGATCCGCATCGAGGAGATGCCAGCGGACGAGGCGGCGGCGCTCGACCGGCTCGAGGGCTGGTTCGTGCCCGACAGCCTCGCCTGTTCGCGCATCGTGGATGGCGCGGCGGTGGTGGCGGGCGACTTCCGCATCGATCCCGCGGGGCACATGCGCTTTTCCGTCTTCGTGAGGCCGGGCACGGGCCCGCGGCGCATCGGGCGGATCGTGACGCGGCTCTGCGAGATCGAGACCTACCGCGCCATGTCGATGCTGGGGCTGATGCGGGCCCGCACGCTGAACGGGCGGCTGAATGCGCTCGATCCGAAGCTCTCCGCCCTCGTCTCGGGGCTCGACGAGATCGAACAGTCGCCCGACGAGGCGCTGCACGAGCTTCTGAAGATCAATGCCGAGCTCGAGAGTCTGGCCGTGCAGTTCACCTTCCGCTTCGGCGCGACCGGGGCCTATGAGGCGATCGTGCACGACCGGATCGACGCGCTGCGCGAGGAGCGGATCAGCGGGCGGCAGACCTTCGCCGAATTCATGGCCCGGCGCTACGATCCGGCCATGCGGACGGTGAAATCGGCCGAGGGACGGCTGCGCTCGATGGCCGAGCGGGCGCAGCGGGCGGCGGAACTCTTGCGGACGCGGGTGGATGTGGAACGCTCGGCGCAGAACCAGAAGCTGCTCGAGAGCATGGACCGCCGGGCGGACCTGCAGCTGCGGCTGCAGCGGACGGTCGAGGGGCTCTCGGTCGTGGCGATCAGCTATTATGCCGTGAGCCTCGCGGCCTATGCGGTCTATCCTCTGACCGAGCCCCTGGGGATCAGCAAGGGGATGGCCACCGCGGTGCTGACGCCGGTCGTGGTGCTCGGCGTCTGGATCGCGCTGCGGCGGATCCAGCGGAAGATGCATTGAGCGGGGCCGGCCGCCGGGGGCTTCGCGCCCCCGGACCCCCGCGGGATATTTGGACCAGCGTGAAGGAGGCGGGGCGCGGGGCTTGACCTCGGCTGCGGGCGGGGCCACGCTTTCTCCTTCAAGAGGAGACGACCATGCCCAGCCCGCTCACGCCCCGCCAGATCCTCGAGCGGCTGGTGGCCTTTCCCACCGTGAGCCGCGACAGCAATCTGGCGCTGGTCGACTGGGTGGAGGAGTTCCTCGAGGGCGCGGGGATCACCGCGCACCGGGTCTGGAACGAGGAGCGCACGAAGGCCGCGCTCTATGCCCATGTGGGCCCCGAGGTGGACGGGGCGGTCGTGCTCTCCGGCCATACGGATGTGGTGCCGGTGGAGGGGCAGGACTGGAGCTCGGACCCCTGGACCCTGACCGAGCGCGACGGACGGCTCTACGGGCGCGGCACCTGCGACATGAAGGGGTTCGATGCGCTGGCGCTGGCCGCCCTCGCGCTGGCGCAGGAGACGGGGGTGAAGCGGCCGCTGCAGATCGCACTTTCGTTCGATGAGGAGGTGGGCTGCCTCGGCGCGCCCGCCATGATCGACGAGATGGCGCGCTGTCTGCCCAAGGGGCGGGCGGTGATCGTGGGCGAGCCCTCGCGGATGCAGGTGGTGACGGGCCACAAGGGCGGGGGCGGGCTGATCTGCCATGTGCAGGGCCACGAGGTCCATTCCTCGATCATGCACCGCGGGGTCAATGCCATCATGTCGGCCGCCCGGCTGATCGACTGGGCCAACCGGCGCAATGCGCAGAGTGCGGCCGCCCGGCCGTCGGAGGTGGCGGCGCTCTTCGATCCGCCCTGGACCACCGTCCATGTCGGCACGATCCGCGGGGGCACGGCAGGCAACATCACCGCGCGCGACTGCCGCTTCGACATGGGCTTCCGCGCGGTGCCGGGCGAGACGGTCGAGGAGTGGGTGGCGACCTTCGAGGCCGAGGCGCGGGCGCTCGAGGCCGAAATGAAGGCCATCCATCCCGAGGCCCAGATCCGGATCGCGCGGCTCTTCGGCTATCCGCCGCTCCGCCCGGAATCCGAAGGGGCGGCCGAGGCGCTGGCGCGGCGGCTGTCGGGCGACAACGGCACCCATGTCGTGAGCTACGGCACCGAGGCGGGCCAGTTCCAGGCGGCGGGCTATTCGGCGGTGGTCTGCGGGCCGGGCGACATCGCCCAAGCGCACCAACCCGACGAATATCTCGAGGTCGCGCAGTTCGAGGAAGGCTGGGCCTTCCTGCAGCGGCTGGTTGCGGATCTCGCGCGATGATGCATTTTCCGATCTCGATGGCGGTGCCCGCGCGCTTCACCGGGCCCGTGCCCGAGAGCGCCGATGTGGTGGTGATCGGCGCAGGCGTGATCGGCGTGATGACCGGCTGGTATCTGGCCGAACGCGGCTTCCGGGTCGTCGTCTGCGAGAAGGGCCGGGTGGCGGGCGAACAGTCGAGCCGCAACTGGGGCTGGATCCGCCAGCAGGGCCGCGATCCGGACGAACTGCCGATCATGGTGGAGAGCCTGCGGCTCTGGCAGGGTCTGGCGCAGAGCCTGGGCAATCCGTTCGGCTTCCGCCAGACCGGGGTGCTCTATCTGGCCAATCGCGAGGAGCAGCTGGGCCAGTACGAGAGCTGGACGGTCCATGCCGCGGCGCACGGGCTGGACACGCGCCTTGTCGGGCGGCGCGAGCTGGCCGAGCGGCTGCCGGGGGCCGCGGATCTCTGGCAGGGCGGGCTCTTCACCGCCTCGGATGCGCGGGCCGAGCCCTGGCTTGCGGTGCCGGCGCTGGCGGCGGGGGCGGCCGAGCGCGGGGTCACGATCCTCGAGGACTGCGCGGTGCGGGCGCTGGATCTCGAGGGGGGACGGGTGGCCGGGGTGACGACCGAACGCGGGCGGATCCGCGCGCCCGAGGTGGTGCTGGCGGGGGGGGCCTGGTCCTCGCTCTTTGCCCGCGCGCATGGGGTGAACCTGCCGCAGCTTTCGGTGCTGTCCTCGGTCGCGCAGACCGAGCCTATGCCCGAGATCCTGCCGGGGGCGGCGGCCGACGATGCGTTCGCCTTCCGCCGCCGCGAGGACGGGGGCTATACGATCGCGGGCGGATCGGAGCATGATTTCTTCATCGGTCCCGATGCCTTCCGCCATGCCCTGAAATACCGCAAGGCGGTGAAGAAGGACTTCCTCAGCACCCATTATCGCTGGCTCGCGCCGCGGAACTATCCCGATGGCTGGAACACGCCGCGCACCTGGTCGAAGGGAGCGCCGACGCCCTTCGAGGCGATGCGGGTGCTGAATCCTGCGCCGAACCTCGCCACCCTCTCGCGTGCGGCGGCGGCCTTCGGGCGCGCCTTTCCGGGGGTGGGACGGCCGAAGATCCGGGCGACCTGGGCGGGGATGATCGACACGATGCCCGATGTGGTGCCGGTGATCGATCGGGCAGAGAGCGTGCCGGGGCTCACCATCGCCACCGGCATGAGCGGCCACGGCTTCGGGATCGGTCCGGGCGTGGGGCGCGTGGTGGCCGATCTGGTGGCGGGGCGGCCGGTGGGGCACGACCTGACGCGCTTTCGCCTGTCGCGCTTCACCGACGGGTCGGAGATCATCCTCGGCCCCTCGCTCTGAAGGCCCGAGCCAGCGCCGGCGGCGCGCTCTGATGTGCTCGCGCGGCCGCGGCGTCTTCGGAGGGACGATTCCGTGACCCGCGAGGGGCCACCGCCGCCGAACCTCTGCCGGCCGCGCTCGGAAGGTCTCCCCACTGCGAAACCGCGCCACGTTTCGGGCCGGAAGATCGCGGGGGGCGAGAGGGGGGATCCGCCGGCCGGGGCCGCGCCGTGCGGGAGCAGAGCGTTGCGGGGCGAAGCGGCCGGTGGCGCGGCTCTGCGCTCAGCCGCCGGTGTGGCTCATGTGGCGCGACATCTGCCCGGCCACCGTCTTGCGCGAATAGTCGAAATCATGGCCCTTGGGTTTCCGGGCGATCGCCTCGCGGATCGCCTGTTCCAGCGGGCCGTCCTCGGCCGTCCGCCGAAGAGGCGCGCGCAGATCGGCGCGGTCCTCCTGTCCGAGGCACATGAAGAGCTCGCCCGTGCAGGTCAGCCGCACCCGGTTGCAGCTTTCGCAGAAATTGTGGGTGAGCGGCGTGATGAAGCCGATCTTCTGGCCGGTCTCGGCGAGGCGGACGTAGCGGGCAGGGCCGCCCGTCCGCTCGCTGAGCTCGATCAGCGAGAACCGCTCCGCCAGCCGCGCCCGCAGCTCGGTCAGCGGCCAATATTGGTCGAGGCGCGTATCCTCGCCCATTTCGCCCATCGGCATGACCTCGATGAAGGTCAGGTCGTGCCCCTCGGCGCCGCACCAGTCGACGAGGCGGAAAAGCTCGTCCTCGTTGAAGCCGCGCAGCGCCACCGTGTTGATCTTCACCCGGAGGCCCGCCGCCCGGGCCGCGCGCAGCCCGTCGAGCACCTGCGGCAGGCGGCCCCAGCGCGTCACCTTCGCGAACCGCTCGGCGTCGAGCGTGTCGAGCGAGACATTCACCCGGCGCACGCCGCAGGCCGCCAGCTCGTCGGCATGGCGGGCCAGTTGCGAGCCGTTCGTGGTGAGCGTCAGCTCCTTCAGCGCGCCCGTCTCGAGATGGCGCGACATGGCGCGGAAGAAGGTCATGATCCCGCGGCGCACGAGCGGTTCGCCCCCCGTCACGCGCAGCTTCTGCACCCCCATCCGCACGAAGGCCGAGCAGAGCCGGTCGAGTTCTTCCAGAGTGAGAAGTTCGGCCTTGGGCAGGAAGGTCATGTGCTCCGCCATGCAATAGGTGCAGCGGAAGTCGCAGCGGTCGGTGACCGACACGCGCAGATAGGAAATCGCGCGGGCGAACGGGTCCATCAGCAGCGGAGACGGAGCGGCCGGAGAGGGGGGCATCGGAGTCATGGTGAGAAGGTAGGGCTGCGACACTCCGCCCACAAGCGCTGCATGGGCCGGTTGACGCAGGTCGGCCCCAGACTATCGTCGTAGTCATGAAAATCCTTGCCCCTGCCGCCCTCGCTCTCCTGATGCTGACCGCCTGCGACTCGCTCCGGCAGGCCGCGGCCCCCGTGGCGCCCCCGCCGGCGCCTGCCGCCCGCCCCATCCCCGGCGGGCAGGGGGTGGCGGCGGAAAGCTTCGACCGGACGACCGAGGCGGAACGGCGCGAGGCGATGGCGCCGCAGGCAGGAGGCGCCGCGCTCGGAACCGTGACGGTGGCCCTCGGCGCCCCCGCCGAGAGCGGCTTCTGGCTCCGCTCTTCGCTGGTAACGGCCGAGCGGCCGGGCCGGGTCGAGCTGCCGGGTGGCCGATCTCTTGCGGTGACGCTCCGACCGGGGGAGGGCGCCGCCCAGCTCTCGCTCGCCGCCTACCGCGCTCTGGGGCTTGGCCTCACCGACCTGCCGCAGGTGACGGTCTACGGCAGCTGATCGCTGCGGGGTGGGCGCTTCCTCGTTCGGAACGACCCCGGAGTGTCATCTCGCGCGCGCCGGGCAACGGCCGTCCGGGGCGCTTAATCCTTCGTTCACCAAGCTCCTCGAATGTGAAAGCGCGTTCAGACTTCGTCAGCGAACTCCGGTTCATGCTCGGCCCGTGCAATCCGAACGGTGCCCGACATGCGAGCTACGGACTTACTGGAGGAGCGGCTGAGGTTCCTCGGAATCGACCGCGACGACGCTCTGGACGATGCGACCCGCGCGCTGCTGGCCGAGGCGGTCGGGCGCGCCCTCGACCGCTTCTACGAGCGGATGCGACAGACATCGGCGGCCGGGTTCTTCTCCGACGCGGCTCACATGGACTCTGCCAAGTCCCGTCAGGCGCGGCACTGGGCCCGTCTCGCCTCGGGCGAAATCGACGCCGCCTATGTCGAAGAGGCGGTGCGGGTGGGTCGCACCCACGCGCGCATCGGTCTCGAACCGCGCTGGTATCTCGGTGGCTACGCCCTCATTCTGGAGGAAATCGTCCAGACCATGCTGCCGCGGATGGCGGGCCGCGGCTTCCTCGGCCGCCGGCGCGCCACACGGGCCGCCCAGACGCTGGGCTATATCGTGAAGGTGGCGCTCCTCGACATGGATTACGGCGTCTCGACCTATTTCGACGCCATCCAGTCCGAACGCGAGGAAATGGTGCGGGCCGACCGGCAGGTGGCCGAAGAGATCGCGACGGCGCTGGTGGGCGCCTCCTCCGCGATGGAGGAGGTGACGGGCACCATCCGCCACACTGCCGGCAATGCGAGCGAGACCGAACAGCTGGCCGCTCAGAATGCGCGGGCGGCCGAGACCGGCGGGGCCGCCGTCGAGCGGTCGGCGGACGCGATGCGGCTCATCGCGGGCAAGATCAACGTGCTGCGCGAGATCGCGCGGCAGACGGATCTACTGGCGCTCAATGCCGCGGTCGAGGCGGCGCGGGCGGGGCAGCATGGCGCCGGCTTCTCGGTGGTGGCGGCCGAGGTGCGCAAGCTCGCCGAGCACGCGGCCGCGGCCTCGCACGAGATCGACCAGCTTGCGCATACGACGCTGGCCACATCGGAGGAAGCCCGCTCCGGCCTTGAGGAGCTGGTGCCCGACATCCGCCGCACCTCGACGCTGGTGGCCGAGATCTCGGCCGCCTGCCGCGAGCAATCCATCGGAGTGGAGGAGATCAACCGCATGGTGCTCCGCCTGTCGGAGCTGAGCCGCAAGATCGACAGCAGGTCGGATCGAAGTCAGGCCCGCCGCCACGCTCATTGAGGGGTCTTGTGCCTGCCTTGGCACATGCGGAGCGGCCTTCGGGCCGTCGCCGAAGGAACCGGGTGGCGCTCGGGGACGGACATACAATGCTGCCGCCGGTACGTCCTCCGGCCGATCCGCGCGAGGCCGCACCCGTGCCCCCGACGTGCAGGCGCGCGGAACCGCCCCGTCCTGCTCCGGCCTTCCGTCGATGGTCTGCGGCTCGAACGACAGGGGGCCGGTAGGGGATGCTCCCGAGCGGCCTGACAGAGATCAGTCTCCTCAGGGGAGAACCTGTGGCCGGGCATGACTGCCGCAGGACGCGCGACGGCCCTCCGAGATGGGCTGCGACGGGCGGGCGGCGGACCGAAAGAGGCGCGAATGGCCACGAGACGTGGCGGACACCGGCCTCTCGAACCGCTTTGAATCTTCCCCTCGCGCCGGCCGTCGTCGCTTTCGCAAGGCACCGGCCCTTCCATGGCACGGATCTTGCCGCTCCCCCTCCGGATGATGGCTCCGGAGGGACCGGAATGGATATCGCAGCGGCAGTTGGCCTGATCGGCGCCATCGTCATGGTGGTGGGCTCGATGATCTACGCGGGCGGCGTGGCGCCCTTCGTGGACCTGCCCTCCTTCGTGATTGTCGTCGTGGGCACCGCCTTCATCGTCCTCGCCATGAAGCCGCTGCCGGTGTTTCTGGGCCATTTCAAGGCGATGATGAAGGTCTTCAAGCCGTCGCGCTTCGACATGAACGAGGTGATCTCGACCATGGTCGAGCTGTCGAACCTCGCGCGGAAGGACGGGATCATGGCGCTCGAGGGCAAGGCCGTGCCGGATGCCTTCTTCGAGAAGGGGCTGCAGCTGCTGGTGGATGGGACGGACGAAGCAAAGCTCGTCAAGCAGCTCAAATACGAGATCAAGGCGATGAAGGCCCGGCACGAGGCCTATCAGGGCGCGGTCAAGGCCTGGATCGACATCGGCCCCGCCATGGGGATGGTCGGCACGCTGATCGGCCTCGTCCTGATGCTGGGCAACATGAGCGACCCCAAGTCGATCGGGCCCGCCATGGCGGTGGCGCTGCTCACGACGCTCTACGGCGCCCTCATGGCGAACGTGATCTTCGCGCCGATCCTGAACAAGCTCGAGGGCTATTCGGCCGATGAAGTGACCTACCGGGAGCTGGTGATCGAGGGGCTTCGCGGCATCGCGCGCGGCGAGTCTGCGCGGATGATCGAGGATCAGATGGTCTGCGCCCTCGACCGCAAGCAGCAGATGAAGCGCAGGGCGGCGTGAGATCCGGCCATGTCCACAAAGCCGAAGGTCATCCGGTTCCAGCCGCCCGTCCCTGACGACGACGAGGGCGAGGACTGCCCGAAATGTCCGCCCCCGGGCGCGCCGGCCTGGCTTGCGACCTTTGCCGACATCGCGACCAACCTCATGGCCTTCTTCGTGCTGATCCTGGGCTTCGCGAAGTTCGATGAGCCCTCCTTCAGCAAGATGGCGGGGGCGATGCGCGAGACCTTCGGCTTCCACTCGATCCGGGACTCCACCTCGGGCAACACGATGATCGACTTCGGCCTGCCCACTGCCGATCCCGACGGGACCCAGCCGGACGAGACGTCGGATGCGGGCGGGCCGGAGGACGGCGGCGATGCCCCGGAGCGGGTGGCCGAGGCGCTGAAGAAGGCGCTCCAGGAAGGCCGGCTGCAGGTGCGCTCGGACGAGGGCGAGGTGGTGATCGAACTGTCCGGCGCGGACGGGCGGCAGCAGGCGCAGAGCCTCGCACGGGCTCTGGCCGAGACGGCGGGCCTAGGTCCGCTCCCCGAGCTGCAGACGACATCCCAGCCCAGGCCCGAGCCGAAGGCGGGACCTGCGGGCCCCGGCGAGGGCACGGGCGCGCCCCCCGGGCCACCCGTGGGCGGCGGGACGGGCGCTGCGTTGCGCCAGTCGGTGCGGGCCGAGCTGGATGCCCTGCGGCTGCGCAATGCGCTCGACCGCGAGGTGGCCGACGGGCTGGTGAAGGTGGAGCAGACCGACGGCAAGGTGTTCGTGAGCCTCGGCGCGGGCGGATCCTTCCCCTCCGGTTCGGACGAGCTCACGCCCGATGCGCGCGCGGTCATGGCGCGGATCGCCGAAGCCACGCGCAACCCCGAGCGCACCATCACCGTGACCGGCCATACCGACAATGTCCCCGTGGCGGGCGGCGCCTTCCGGGACAATATCGCGCTTGCGGCCGGACGGGCCGCGAGCGTGGTGCGCGAGCTTGTCGCCTCGGGCAGCATCGATCCCGGACGCATCACCGCCGTGAGCCGCGGCGAGTTCGACCCGGTGGCGGACAATGCGACCGAGGAGGGCCGGGCGCAGAACCGCCGGATCGAGATCGAGATTTCCTACAAGGACTGACCCCGCCCGCGCCGGCACGACCGGGCCCGCAGCCACGGCGATCCGCCGCAGCCGGTCGTTCGCTTTTGCGCAACAAGACGCTTGATGCGCCGCCGCCTCAAGCGCTAACGATACAGCCGGAAGATGTGGAGTCTGCCGCAGGTGCTCAATTTGAGATTGTTTGCAGCCTCCCTCTGGCTGATGGCGATTCCCGCCATCACCAGTGCCGATCCCGCAAGCCTTACCTGCACCGGCGCGGCCGCGGCCGAGCCCTCGGCCGAGCGGCTCTGCGCGGCGCTTCAGGCGGCGATCCGGGACCGTTACGGGCTCGCGCTGCACCGCAGTGCCGGGGCGGGAGAGGGCGGGCTGCTCCGGCTGGAGCTGCAGAAGGCGACCCCTGCCGCGGTGACGGCACGCCTGAGCTGGCAGTCCGGGGCGGGGCAGGGCACAAGCCCGGTCCTCGACCTGATCGCCACCGACACCGACCGGCTGTCCGATGAGGCGCTTGCGGATTTCGCCGACACGCTTCTTTCCCTGACAGAGCCACCCCTGCCGCAGTTTCACTAGCTTTTCTTCACGGACCTTAAGGATTATCGCATGTTCCTTTCGTCGCTTTTCCCCACTTTCGCCGGGCAAGGGCCCGCCACCTCCCTGACGGACCGCGGCGGACGCGCCGAGGCAGCGGCCTTGCAGACGACCGGGCAGAACCGGCTTGCCGCAGAACCGACGGTGGCCACGATGCGCGAGATCGCGGACCAGCTCGTCAGCGGCTATTGGGAGGCGGGGGGATATGCCCCCCGCCGCTTCGACGTGGAGCCGGGGGACACGCTGAACGTGAACCTGTCGGGTCTGACGGCCGATGGCCAGCGCCTGGCACGGGCCGCGCTCGACACCTGGGCGGATGTGACGGGGCTGAAATTCAACACGGCCCCCCGTTTCGGGGCGACGGTTCATATCGTGATCGACGACAGGGAGAGCGGGGCTCACTCCACATCCACCCTGTCGGGCGGGTGGCTGATCAAGGCAAACGTGAATGTCGGCCGCGACTGGCTCGCGGATTACGGGACCGACCTGAACAGCTACAGCCTGCAGACCTTCATTCACGAGATCGGCCATGCGCTGGGCCTCGGCCATGCCGGCAACTACAACGGCTCGGCCGACTATGCGAGCGACGCGCTCTTTCTGAACGACAGCTGGCAGGCCAGCGTCATGTCCTATTTCAGTCAGACCGAGAACAGCTACATCGACGCCGACAAGGCGTTCGTGGTGACGCCGATGATCGCGGACATTCTGGCGATCCAGACGCTCTATGGCACGCCGGGCGGCCTGCGGGCGGGCAACACGGTCTATGGCGACGGCTCGACGGCGGGCGGCATGTATGACCGCGCGGCGGACATGACCGGCGATCCCGTCGCCTGGACGATCTTCGACCAGGGCGGGTGGGATGTGCTCGATCTGCGGTCGGTGCAGGCTCCGCAGCTCATCGACCTGCGGCCGGGCGCGATCTCGGGCATCTACGGCGCGAAGGGCAATCTCTCGATCGCGCCGGGCACGGTGATCGAGGCCGCGCGGGGCGGCAGCGGCAACGACCGCCTCATCGGCAACGGCGCGGCCAACGTCCTGACCGGCGGCGGGGGCTCGGACATCATGCGCGGCGGGGCGGGCAACGACGTCTACCACAGCGACGGCCTCGACCGGATCGTGGAGCTTGCGGGGCAGGGGATCGACCGGGTGATCTCGACGGCAAGCTGCGCCCTTCCGGCCAATGTCGAGAATCTGACCCTGGCGGGCGGACGGGCCATCAGCGGCACGGGCAACGGGCTTGCCAACGTGATCACGGGCAATGGGGCGGCCAATCGCCTGACCGGCGGGGCCGGCGCCGACAGCTTCGTCTTCGCGACCGGACTCGGCCGCGGCAACATCGACCGGATCATGGATTTCTCGGTGGCCGACGACACGATCCGTCTCGACGACGCCATCTTCCGGGCGCTGCCGCGGGGCGCTCTGGCCGAAGCGGCCTTTGCGGCCAATGCGGAGGGGCGGGCGCTCGACGCGCTCGACCGCATCCTCTACGAGACCGACACGGGGGCCCTCTGGTATGACCGCGACGGGACGGGTTCTGCCGCCGCCGTGCGCTTCGCTCTGGTGGCGCCGGAGCTGGCCCTGACCGCCGGCGATTTCCTCGTGATCTGATCGGAAGGCGGCGGCGGCATTTTGCGCCCTTGGCTGCGGCGGGAGGCGCGGCAACCATGGGCGCAGCGTCCAGAGGAGCCCGCCGATGACCCCAGCCGAGATCCGCGCCGCCCGTGCCGCCCAGCCCCGGTCTCGTGCCCGCGACTTCGCCGAGAGCCACGGGATCCCGGAAGCGGCGCTGGTGGCGGCCTTCACGGGGCCCGAGGTGGTGGCCGTCGCGGCAGATCCGCGGCGCCTTCTGCCGCTGGCCCGGGGGCTGGGCCCGGCGCTGGCGCTCACCCGCAACCGCTCGGCCGTGCAGGAGCGCGAAGGGCTCTACGGGCCTCTGGCCGAGGAGGCGGGGCGGCTGAGGCTTGTGGGAGAAGGCATCGAGATGCTGATCGATCCGCGCCACTGGGTCCATGCCTTCGCCGTGACCGAGCCGACCGCAAAGGGCACCAAGCGGTCGGTGCAGGTGTTCGATGCGGCAGGCGAGGCGGTGCACAAGATCCACCTCGTCGCCGAGAGCCGGCCCGAGGCCTTCGACCGTCTGGTGGCGGAGCTGCGTCTGGCCGAGCAGATGGATGCCGTGCCCTTCACCGCCGTGGCTGACCTGCCGCCCGGACCTGCGGCCGATCCGGCGGGCTGGCGCCAGATGCCGGCGGACCTCTTCGCCGCGCGCCTCGCCGCCGAGGGGCAGAGGGCGCCCGACCTTCTGGCGGCGCTGCCCGAGGTGCGCAGCCTGCGGCCCGAGGCGATGACGGAGCTTCTGGAACGTTCGGCGGCCGCCGCCGTGCCGCTCGAGATCCGCGGCGGGACGGCGGGCTGCCTTCAGGTCTTCCGGGGGCAGGTCGCGCGCATCCTGCCGGCGGGCTACTGGATCAATGTGATGGATCCGGCCTACAACCTCCATCTGCGGACGGATCGTCTGGTGCGGGTCTTCCTCACCGACCGGGGTCCCGAGGGCGCCCTGTCGGTCGAGGCCTATGACGCGGACGGAAGCCTCATCCTGACCGTCACCGGCGGCGCGGGGTGGGAGAACGTCTTGGCGGCGCTCTCGGCGGCGTGACGGGCGCGGCCCGATCTCGCCCGCGCGACGGGCACACAGAGAAGCACCGCCAGCGTCAGGAGCGCGATCATCGCCCAGGCTTCGTTGATGGCCTGGGTGAGGGCTGCCCTCTCCAGAAGCGGCGCCAGAATCGCCTCTGCCTGAGGCGGCACCGGACCGGGCGGCAGGCTCCTCAGCATCGCCTCGGGCACGCCCGCGAAGCCCGCGGCCTCCGGATCGCGAGCGTTGAGGCGAGGCTGACGGGTCTCGGCATGGGAACTCCTGCGCCGGGCGCGAGCTCAGGGCGCGCCGGACTTGATCGGAACAAGGATCGCGCAGGGCCGGTTCCGGCAGCACGCGGGAGACCGGAAGCTGCCCCATTTCCTCGACACGGGCCTGAAGCGGGGTCACGAAAGGGCGAGGCCGAGGGGCCGCGGGCCAGGGCGGCCATGGTTCGGCGCGCCGCGCGTTCGGCCGTCGAGGCTGAGAGAACGGACCGCGCGCGCCCTCAGCGCCGGGCCGCATGTGACGGTGGGGAGCCGGATCAGCCCCGTGCCGCTTCCGGATGTCCGACGGAAGAGCGGCGGCACGACGTTCAAGGGCCATGTAACGAGGAGTTCGGTCATGTCTGGACGATATGCGATGGCGCTGGTCTTCATGCTGCAGGTCACGGGGGCCGCCGCCCAGACCCCCGGCGCAATGTTTCTCGAGCAGTGGGATGCGGATGGCGACGGCCGCGTCACGCTCGAGGAGGCGCGGAGCCGCAGGGTCGACCTGTTCGATGCCTTCGACAGCGATGGCGACGGGGCGCTCGGACCGCAGGAACTGGCCGACATGGGGGCCATGCGTGCCGCGATGCAGGAGGCCAACCGCGCCGCGACGGGAAGACCGTTCCGGGCCGGCGCTTCCGGAGCGGCGGGCACCGGCGGTCCCGTCCGCCTCGACCGCGACGGCGATGGCCGGGTGAGCCGGGAGGAGTTCGTCGGAAGCACCGGATCCTGGTTCGCCTGGCGCGACCGGGATGGTGACGGGGCTTTGACCTCCGCAGACTTCGGCCGGGGCAGACGGTGATCCGGCCGCCTCGAAGGCCGGTCTGCGCCCGGCGTCGGGGCCGGATCGGTCGGAACAGGCGGGACAATTCGAAGATCGCCTGTCGTTCGACGTGCGGGTGCGGAATGCGGAGGTGCAGCCACCTCCGCTTCGTCGGGACCGAGCCTCGCGTTCGCCCCGTCGATGGTGCCGCCGAGGTGACAGCCGCGGTGGCTGGGCCGCTGGCCGGCGCCGCCCTCCGATGCATCCGCCCAGGGTCGACGTCAAACCCTTGAAGCAACTGCTATCGCCACAGCCGAAGGGACGGGGGCCCGCATTCAGGCCTCAAGCGGTCTTTGGCAGAGTCAGGGAGGCGAAGAGCTCATTCCTCCGTTCGCGGTCCATGATCCGCCCGCAGAGTTTCCAACTTTTGGGGCAGGTCGAGCAGCGGGGGCGGTTCACACGGTCCCAAGGACGCGCGTTGCAGATAGGTTCCTGGTGCCCCCGACCAACCTCTGCGGGCGGTTCGGCGTGCCGTGGCAGACCGGATGCGACAAGAGGACGGGAGCTGCGCAGAAGATCGATCCACGCCTCGCCGATCAAGGCGGGATCGAGCAGGGGCTCGTCCTTCGGCGATTGCACGATCGGCTGGCTGTCCGAGCTTCACCAGGAACACGGTGCAGCGGACTGGTCTTCATCCCCCGACGATCCACGGACGTCGTTCGCAGCCATTGCCTGGAGCAACGGTTCGTCATCCCTCTCCGCTCCCGAGAATTGGGCGAGGAACACGCGATCCGGACGCTGAGGGAACCCTGCCTTCATCGCCCACGCTTCTATAGCCCCCAGCACGAAGCCCGCGCCATCGGCGACTGGATCGCCTTCCATCATCGCTGCCCGCGTCAGACGCTGGACAGGAAGCACCGCCGAAGCATTGCCGCGAGGCGGCTTGACCTGTGCAGATCGGCTAGCTGGATACAAATCGCCTCCTGTGCCGCTTCATCATGACGCACATGTTCGGAGGCCTCAGAAGATACCTCGGCTCTCCACCGCTGGCCCTTGCCGTCCCTCATGCCGCACGCTAAGAAGCGGCCTACGGAGCGGTGGCCGAGTGGTCGAAGGCGCACGCCTGGAAAGTGTGTAGGCGGGGAACCGTCTCGAGGGTTCGAATCCCTCTCGCTCCGCCACTTGACCTTGGGAACTGTTTCTCTGCGCATGGCGTCGGCCGGATTTTTTCGTTGTTTTTGAGGGTTGTGCGGGAGGGGCTGTTAACCGGCCTACGCGCCAAGAGTCCCGGAAGCGGTCTCTCAGGGCCGAAATTCTCCAGACCTGTTGACTGCGCGAATTGGTAAATTTTTGCAAGGCATTGGCAGATATCGATTATTCTCCGACCCGGCTGAGCACTTCGACAAGAGGGGCATTTGCGGGATGGAACCGTGGTCGAACCATAATCGCGGCGCGGCGCCTGGCTCAGGCGGTCGGTCCAAGGCGGAAGACGGGATTGGACAGTATCCTGACGGCGAGGCCGATGGCGAAGGTGGCGTCGTGGCGGATCAGGTCGGCGGCGTGCTGGCTGGTATCGATCGAGCGGCGGTCGAGATTGCCGGCGTCATTTACGTGCCGGAAATGCGACAGCGGATTTCGCAGCGCCATCATGCGGCGGAGGTCGGTGACGTCTTCATCGGAGACTACCTCGCGCGCTCGGCAGCGGCGGAGGGTGTCGGCGAACGGGATGCGATCCGGAATGTCATCGACCAGAAGCCCGGCGTGAAGATATGCCGCCAGCAGATGCTCCACGAGCCCCTGACATAGCAGAATCGTCGCCACATAGTTGCCATGCACGAACGACGAGCGCGCTTCGACCCAAGCGTGATAGGCCGCATGGCCACCGACAATCATTGTTCCGGATCGCCCCATCTGGCCGCCCAGATCGGACAGCATCCGGAAACGGTCGACCTCCCCTGGCTGGTCGTCATGAAGGTCGGCCAGCAGATGACGGACGAAGTCCAGATCCGAAAGGTCCGATAGCAGAACGGGCTGATCGTCCCGGCCCACCGTCATGCTGCCTTCGCCCCACCGTTGAAGATCTCGTGCAGCATGGCCGGGATAAGAGTCTTCACATCCTGCGCGGTGTTGGCGCGGATGGTGCGGGCTTCCTGCGCTTTTGCCTGCAGGCGGTCGAACCACTTCTGGGTCTCCACCGGCGGCGTCGGCACCTCTATCGTCGGAAGCTTTTGGGATGACAGCGTCTTGTTGCGGGCGATCGTGCCGGGCGAGTGCCCAACGATGCTCGAGAAGCCCTCGAACGTTCTGAAATAGGCCATCAGAAAGCCCGGCGTCGCCAACTTCGGATTGACCTCGCAAGTTAACATGCGGTGGTTTCCAGCTGTGCCCTCGTCATGCGCTTCCGCAACAGCAATAGCTTTTTCCCAGGCCATGAGATTGCTGAAGACCAGATCGCCCTCTTTCACCCAAAACAGGCTCTGCCAGCTGAACTCAGAACCGGGCATCGTTCGGCGGTGGAATATTCCGTTGTAGAAACTGCGGACGCCTATCTCCGTGTATTCCCGGGTGGCTTCGATCTCGACCTCTCGGCGCACCAGCGGCGCGACCTCGGCCATATTCCTGGTCGCGGGCGCAGGGGTTCGCGCAGGTGTCGCCAGTCAAGGGTGTCGAAGGGTTCAGCCGCTCGAGTCCGGTGTCAGGTCCGACCTTCGTGGATGCGACGGAGAACGGCAAACGCCTGCGCCGCGGGGCACGGCTCTGGACCGTGGCGGTGTCGACTTTCAAGGCCGAGACCTATCGCTTGCTTCGGCTGGAGCGGCCGACGACCGAGGAACGCGCCGAGGGTGCGGCCTTCCCACCCGGAACGATCCACCTGCCGACATGGGTGGAAAGTGAGTGGCTGAAGCAGGTCGTGGCCGAACAGCTTGTGACGGTTCGCACCAAGCGCGGCTTCGCGAAGCTCGATTGGCAGAAGCTGCGCGAGCGGAACGAGGCCTTGGACTGCCGGGGCTCGCGGGCTTCTCGCGCGGGGATCGCTGATGTCGGCGACCTGGTTCGATCACGCCATCGCCACGGTGGCGCCGCGCATGGCGGCCCGCCGCGTGATGGCGCGTCAGGCCTTCGAGACCCTGACGCGCGGTTACGATGGTGCCGCACGCGAGCGGCGGACGGAGGGCTGGCGCGCGCCGGGATCCTCGGCCGACACTGAGATCGGCGTGGCCGGGGCGCTTCTTCGCGGCCGGATGCGCGATCTGGTGCGCAACAACCCGCACGCGGCCAAGGCCGTCGCGGTGCTCGTCAACAACATCATCGGCGCAGGCATCATGCCGCGCGCCGCGAGTGGCGACGACAAACTGGACCGCAAGGTCGATGCCCTGTTCGAGGGCTGGACGGCGGAGTGCGACGCGGATGGCCAGCTCGACTTCTACGGGCTGCAGACGCTGATCTGCCGCGAGATGGTCGAGGCGGGCGAAGTCCTGGTCCGTCGAAGGCTGCGACGATCCACGGACGGTCTGCCGCTTCCGCTGCAATTGCAGGTGCTGGAGGCCGACTTCCTCGACGCCACCAAATCCGGCGTCCTCGGCGCGGGACGCCTCGTGCAGGGTATCGAGTTCGACCCGGTCGGCAAGCGCCGGGCCTACTGGCTGCACGCCGAGCATCCGGGCGACGCCTACGGCGCGTTGCAGAACGGGTTGCAAAGCCGCCCGGTCCCCGCGACCGAGATCGCCCATGTCTACGAGAAGCAGCGCACGCAGGCACGCGGCGTGCCTTGGGGCGCGCCGGTGATCCGCAGCTTGCGCGATCTCGACGACTACGAGGTCGCCGAACTGGTCCGCAAGAAGACCGAGGCCTGCGTCACCGCCATCGTGTTCGGCGACGACGAGGCGCAGCAGGGCATCGCGCCCTCGGTGGTCGACGCCGACGGCAATCGGGTCGAGCAGTTCGAGCCGGGGCTGATCACCTATGCGCGCGGCGGCATGGACATCCGCTTCAACCAGCCCTCCGCCACCGGCGGCTATGGCGAATACAAGCGCGCGAGCCTGCACACGATCTCGGCCGGGTTCCGGGTGCCCTACGAGCTGCTGACCGGCGATCTCAGCCAGGTCAACTACTCATCGATCCGGGCGGGCCTCGTCGAGTTCCGCCGCATGATCGATGCCGTGCAATGGCAGCTCTTCATCCCGATGCTCTGCGCCCCGGTCTGGCGCTGGTTCACCGAGGCCGCATGGGCGGCAGGCCAGATCCCGACGCCGGATGTCCCGGTGGAGTGGTCGCCGCCGAAGTTCGACGCGGTCGATCCCTACAAGGATGCGATGGCCGATCTGCTGGCGATCCGGACTGGCACCATGACGCTGGCGCAGGCCATCGCCCGGCAGGGCCACAACCCGGATGCGGTGCTGGCGGATATCGCCGCGACCAATGCCAAGCTCGACGGCCTCGGCCTCGTGCTCGACAGCGACCCGCGCCGCGTCACCAAGACCGGCAGCGCGCAGACCAAGGATCCGGCCAGCGACACGGTCGAACCCCCATCCGACGCAGAGGAGAAATAGGGCCATGCCCGACACGATCATGGCGCCTCCGGTCGCCCTGCCGATGCAGCTGCGGCGCGCGCCCATTCTGCCCGCATTCAGGGCGAACCGGTCCGCGACCGCGAGCGGCTGGTCTGGACCGTCGACCTGCGCCCGGCGTGACCGCGATGAAGCTCAAGCTCGACATCGATCCCGACATCGTCGCTATGATGGCGGCCGAGGTTGCAGCGGGCGAACGCGCGGTGTCCGCCGCGATCCGCGAGGCCGAGACGGGGCTGAAGGCGGCGTGGCGGCTGCAGATCACCGGCGCGGGGCTTGGGGCGCGTCTCGCGCGCACCATCCGGTCGGCGCAGTTCCCCAAAGCCACGCCCAGCCTGAACGCGGCGGCCGTGGTCTGGTCCAACGCCCCGGTCATCGTCGGCGCGCACGACACCGGCCCGCTCATCCGCTCGAAGAACGGCTTCTGGCTGGCGATCCCCACGCTCGCCGTGGGCAAGTCCCTGCGCGGCGGCCGGATTACCCCCAGCGAATGGGAGCGCCGCACCGGCCTGCGCCTGCGGTTCATCTACCGCCGTCGGGGGCCGAGCCTGCTGGTGGCTGACGGGCGGCTGAACACGAAGGGCCAGGCGGTGGTGTCGCGCTCGAAGACCGGGCGCGGTAAGGTCACCGCGCCGATCTTCCTGCTGGTGCCGCAGGTCAAGCTGCCGAAGCGACTGGATCTGGCGCGGGATGCAGACCGGGCGCTGGACAGTGTGCCGGGTCTGATCGTAGCGAACTGGCTGGAGGGGCAGTTCCGATGAGTCCCAGCGCCTTATTGCCTCGGCAATTAACTTGTCGTCCTGCCTGACGCCTCGGCTCGCTTGAACTTCAAGACAACGCCAGCCTCTGCAGACGCGGTTACAATTCCAATCGTTCCCTCACCCGAAACTGCCAGACTAACTTCGAATTCATCGAGGCGGTACCCACGCTGATCTCCTGATTCCAGTTTAGCGAGCATGGCATCGATTGCCGCTTGGGTTTTTTCGAAGCTCTCAAGAAGTCTGTCGGTGGAGACCTCCTTCGCCTTGGGCGCAAACCAGCGCCTAAGGCTATGCAATTCCGTGCTCCTACCAGGTACGCTCGCGACATCGCCAGTTTCATCTTGGGTGGGTGCCGCCTCTATGACGTAGAATGTCGGTTCGCCCATTTCGCCTCCTCATTCATACAGTTCGACGTCTAACAGGTCAGTGGCTTGCCACATTGCTTGGGACATGCCCATCTGAGACGAGCGTCCAGTCTTGATCCCGGTGTAAATGCCGACCGCTTCTCCGGTGGAATCCAGCCGAACGAGCGCGCCGCTGTCACCGCCTATGCCGGTTACGTCAAAAAGTACCCTCTGGGGATCATAGGGATCGGAATCCGTTGGGTGAATCCAAGTCTTCGTGATCCTCCCAGAACGCTGTGGGCTGCCGGAACCAGTGAAACTGATGCCCAACCCAACAGCAGGATCAACGTCCATCGGCAAATTTACTGCGTTGGTCGACCCGCTGTGAGGTTCAACCAACGCAGCATCAACCGAGCTGTCGCAGAAGTCGACAAGCGTACCAAATCCACCACCAGCCATCGCCACCCTTTGCCCACGGCCAAGACCCGTCACCGCATGCTTCGCAGTAATTATGTAGCGGATGAAGCCGCCATCGCCTTTTTTTGCGGCCCAGCAAGTCGCCGTCGCACCTGCGGGATGAGGAGCGTGGGGAATATCCGCGGCAGCAAGTCGAGCGGCAGGAATTCCGCGTGATGCATCATCGATCTGTCCAATGTCGCGACTCTGCGGCCCTATGCCATCGCCACCGCCTCTATGATCGAAAAGGACTGCTCCAAAGAAGTACCCGGTCCCACGAGACGCCCTGCGAATTGCCTCATCATCATGGAATGAAGCATCAAACTCGATGTAGCCAACGGCCTGCTGCAAGAGTGGATCTGGGTAAGCCAACGCCGTAAGTGAATCCGACATCCAACTTCGGGCTTTGCGCAGCCGCTCGGTAAGATGCTTCTGCCAGAAATAACCCCTAGTATAAGGTCCGTCGCCGCCATCTCGTGCTCTGAGGAATTCCGCCTTTCGGCCTTCTGACTCAGTTCTTGGTTCCCAGGGTGGCAGGCCAAGGGGCAGAACTTGAAGCATTACTTCCAATGTAAGAGGCATCGAATGACGTCTCCGCTGATGCGTGGGCTAATGCGTTGGTAATACTCTGCCTCAGTCGTCCCAGCCGAACAAGCATACACCCTGGCCCTGTCAATCAAACTCAGTGCACTTCATGCCCACCCCTCGCGAAACCATCCTCGCCGCGCTGCATGCGCGGCTCTCGGCTCTTCCCGCCACCGCCCTGCGTGGCGATGCGCTGCCCGAGCGCGTGCCTCCCGCAGGCATGCTGATCCTGCGCGATGGCGAACCGGGGGAGCCGGAGGTCACGCTGTCGCCGCTGCGCTACCACTACCAGCACCGCGCCGAGATCGAGGCGGTCGTCCAGGGCGGCAACCGTGACGCCGCCTTCGACACGCTCTGCGCCAGCATCGGCGCGGCCCTCGCCACCGACCGCACGCTGGGCGGGCTCTGCGATTGGGACGAGGCGGAAGCGCCGCGCCCGGTCGATCTGCCGGTCGAGGGCGCGGCAAGCCTGAAGGCAGCCGTGATCCCGGTCGTCCTGCACTACTTCACGGCCGATCCGCTGACGTGAGCCGGCTGACGGGTCAGCAGGACCCGTAGTGACCGCGTGAGTGGCGGCAATATTCGGTGGCCACTCCAGAGACGATCATCACTGCGGCAATGTCCCGCCCGTCGGTCAGGATGCACTGCCGACGCGCCGGCCTGCCGGAGGCGCTGATCGACATCTCGGGTCTCCGAGGCGCCGTCGAAGGCCTCGTCATCGGCGCGCTGGAGAGCCCGCGCGCCTCGATCGCCACGCTCGCCCGCCACTTCGGCTTTGACGCCGTCGAGAGCGAGGGGGTGATCCGCTTCGTCATGCGCGGTCAGGCCGCCAGCCTGACCCTGGCCCACGACGACCTTGTCGTGGCGCGCGAGGGCGACATTCTCGAGCTGACCCGCGCGCAGGAGACGGAACTGCCGCAGGCGCTGAAGTGGCAGGTGGCGCGGGCCGACGAGGATTACGACGCGGCGCTGGTCGAAGCCCGCCGCATCACCGTCGACACGACCCGCATCGCCTCCGAGAGCTTCCCCGTGGCGGTGCCGCCCGAGGAGGCCGAGCGCCGTTGCCGCCGCGCGCTGATGGAAGCCTGGGTCGGGCGCGAGAGTGCCACCTTCCGCCTGCCGCCCTCGCGGCTGGCGCTCGATCCGGGCGACGTGGTCGGGCTTGCGCATGACGGCCGGGAGGTGGAGCTGCGCCTCGTCTCCGTCGCCGATGCCGACGCGCGCGGCATCGAGGCGGTGCGCCAGGATCGCGCCGCCTTCGACCTGCCCTCGGGCGAGCCGCGGGCCGCCTCGCTGACCCGCCCGGTGGTCTTCGGCGCGCCGGAGGTGGTGATGCTCGACCTGCCGCAATTGGCCGAGACGGTGCCCGCGCACCGGCCGCTGGTCGCGGCCCACGCCGCACCCTGGCCGGGCGAGATCGCGGTGCTGCGCAGCCCCGGCACGGACGGGTTCCAGCTCCTCACCAGCCTCGAAAGCCGCGCCCGGATCGGCCGGCTCGCCTTCGACCTCTGGTCGGGGCCGACCTCGCGCTTCAATCTCGGCAACCAGCTCATCCTCGACCTCGCCTAGGGCACGCTCGCGAGCGTCACTGACCTCGCGCTCTTCGACGGGGCGAATGCGCTGGCGGTCGAGAGCGCGCCGGGGGTCTGGGAGATCCTGCAGGCGGGCGCCGCCGAGCTGATCGCGCCGGGCCGTTACCGCCTCGGCCGCCTGCTGCGCGGCCAGCGCGAGACCGAAGCCGCCATGGCCGATCCGGCGCCGGCCGGCGCACGGGTGGTGGTGCTCGATGGCGCGCTCGCCCCGCTGACCATCGCCGAGGCGGACATCGGCCGTCCCTGGAACTGGCGCGTGGGACCGGCCGCGCGGCCCGTGATGGGCGAGAGCTACACCGCACTCGCCTTCACGCCGGGCGGGCGCGGACTCGTGCCCTTCGCGCCGGTCCATGTCGAGCAGCCGTGGCGGCAGGCGCGCAGCCCGGGCGATCTGACGATCCGCTGGGTGCGGCGGTCCCGCGCGCTCGTCGCCGATGCCTGGGAACAGGTCGAGGTGCCGCTGGGCGAGGAGATCGAGGCCTATGAGGTCGAGATCCTCGACGGCGCTGCCGTCCGGCGCACGCTGATCACGGGCACGAGCTCCGTCCTCTACAGCGGCGCGCAGCAGATCGCCGACTGGGGTGCGCCGCTCGGGCCCGGTCAGACGCTCGTCCTCCGCATCTTCCAGCTCTCGAACCGCCTCGGCCGCGGCACGCCCGCCACGGCCACGCTCCAGCACGCTGACCGCCTCGGGCACCGTCACGGTTTCGGCGGCCAGCGCCACCATCGGCACAGCGACGACGACCGCGACCTATGGCATGGGCACCGACGCTACGACGACGGGCGTGACCAAGACCGTGAACCTCGGCATCGGTGGCGCGTCCGGATCGACCACCGTCGTCAACATCGGCTCGGCCATGCATTCGATTGACGACATCCGTGCGGCTCTAAAGCGTGATGGGTTCGCCCTCGCGGACGACCTCCTGCCGCGGCCGATCTTCGAAGACCTTGACGCACGTGTGCTCGCATCGTGGCGCGGCGGGATTGGCTGGAACACAAGGGTGAAGGGACCGGGAACGTCCCGCAATTTGTCGCTCGCAACGGGCGATCGTCTTCACCAGATTGCAGCACTTGTCGACCGCGTGGACGAAGGCAGCGGCGATGTGTTCACCTACCTCTATCACCAACTCCACGCTGATCGCGATGAGAGCGGCCTCGTTCGCAGCATTGAAGAAGTCGCCCTCGCCGCGTGGCGAGAGGCAATCAAACATCTGATCGGCCCCTTCGAAAGGACAAACTTCTCGCTGACCGCCTTCACACCGGGCTGCCGCCTGGCACGACATACCGCCCATGGGGGAGAAAGCGCCTACAGGCTGACGATCCTGCTCTATTTCACCGGTGAAGGGTCAAGCGAGGGGTCCCTGATGTTCGGCGGCAGTGAGGCGCCGGCTTGCATCGCCCCACGACCGAACAGAAGCGTGATTTTCGTTCCCTCTGCAACGACGACGCACTGGATCAATCGCGTACCGTTTGGAAAGGCGAAAAGTGCGCGCATCGCCTTCTCCGGCTGGCTGATCTAGGGTGACGAGATGTGCTCCCACGATGCTGGACGTTCGGCTCACCCCGCGAATCGACTTGGCGGCGGACGGCTCTCTTCGATATGGGGCATGTGAAGCACGGGCGCTGCCTCCGGACTTGCTATCCTTGCGACGTTGTCTCGAGCCTGGAAGCCGTGGGCCAGCCTCGCTGCCGCCGGCTTTCCGGCTTGGCAGGTTGAGCGTCTTTTCCTCGCAGGGATTGTTGATGTCGGGCGAGGCCGCTTTCGCATTCCGAGGCGTGCGCGGATCTATTTCGAGGAGCAGTTCCCCGAGCGAGCAGCAGAACGGCCGTTCGGTACATTGCTGAGCGCGCCGCTTCCTCGCGTCCTCTGGCTAGGGCTGCCCTACACCAATCTTGTCCGCCTGGCTCACTCGACGGCCGTAGGCCTCGCGGACATCCTCGCTGCTGCGAGCCCTGAAACCATCCCGGTCATCGGCGTCTTGCCGGATGACGCTCCTTCGATGCGCGGTCACGAAGATATCGAAGGTCTGGTCGATCTCGCCGCCGAGCTCGACCTGCGGCTCGGCATCATCGGCGGTGACCACCGCGCAACTTGGTCGATGCTGCGCACCGTCAAATCCGCATTGCCGGGCCAAGCTGTGCAGTACGTCCACGTCGACGCACACCACGATCTTTACGGATATCGTTCGGATTGCCCGCCCGACCATATCAACCACGCCAGTTTTCTGGCTGATTTGCTTCAGCGTGGATGCATCGACCGCGCTGTCCTCATCGGGCGGCGGGACGGCGATGAGCCTCTTCGGGCGGCACTAGATGACGGTCTTCCGATTCACTGCACTGCGACCGACGAGGCCTGGCGGCCCGCCGATTGGAGCGATGACGCCTACACCGATCTCGCCGTCGATCTCGACGTACTCGATGCACGCTTGGCACCGGCAGTGTCCAGCCCAATTGGCGAAGGCTGGACGCTCGACGCGTTGCTTCATAAGCTCGCAAAGATAATGAGTGAGGCAAGGATTCACAGCTGTTCCGTTGTCGAAGCCGGAGGAGGGAGCCCGGCCACGACAAAAGCCGCGCTCGAGGTGATCGAGCTGTTGGGAACCTAAGCCTATGACCGCTCATGGCGACACGATCGAGCGAGTACTTGAAATCGGTTTAAGACGCTCTTTAGAGAAACAGATCGCGTATCCGCTTGATCAATGCTTCCCCAAAACGTTCGGAGGGCGCAGCTACTACAAACAAGTTCCCCATTTACGCCTGCTATTGTGGAGAAAGAGGAGGCTCATTGAACATGCGGGTCTCGACCATCGCGTCATCAGGGTAGGCGAGACGGTCACTCGGGTCACCGGCATCGTCGATCTCTGTGTCCATCCTGATCATTGCCGAGTCGGCCGGGGAAGCATGCTGCTGGCATTTGCGGAAGACCTCGCGCGGCGTGGGCAGACGGAACACCTCATCCTGTTCACTGACCGCGCCGATCTCTATTTGCGCAACGGCTATAGCGCCGTTGAGCCAGCGATGGTGACGTGGCTCGCGATCGACGAACGCGCGAGCCACAGCATGCAGCGCCGCGATTTTTCAGGGACGTTCATGGCCAAGGCGCTGTGTGACAAGCCGTTCCCACGGGGTGAGATCGACCTGCTCGGCTATCTCTTCTGACAGCCTCATTTCGGAGCCGATCATTCGCCTCACACTCCTCCGCGACGTTGGCACTCCTGACGGCATTGCGACGCGACACAACTGAAATCGGCTCAGCGGTTTAGGTGGAGAAGGTTGAATATCAGGCCCATCCCCTCCGCCAATTTTCCCAACCTGCCATTCCGCCAAGTTACTGTTCACTCGGTAATAACTGACATGGCACCTCGTAAAAGCCCGCCAAGGCCCGATTTTGCTGCACAAGATGCTGCACAAAATGCCGCTCAGATTGCAGCACGAAAGGGCGTGGCAGAGTCTGCCGGAAATGGTCAATTCCCGGGGATGAGCCCCACCCGCCGCAACAACACGATCCACATGCGCAAGCGCGTGCCGCGCCGGTTCAAAAGCATCGAGCCGCACGATTATGTCTGGATTTCCCTGCACACGGGCGACACGACAGTGGCCGCCGCGAAGGCCCCGGAAATCTGGCAATCCATGATGGAGGCCTGGGAGGCCAAGCTCGCGGGCGACACCTAGGACGCGGAGCAAATGTTCGAGGCGGCGCGCGAGCTGGCCGCGAAGCGCGGGATGCGCTTCCTCTCCTATGACAAGGTGGCGCGGCTTCCGGTGCCGGAGCTGATGAAGCGCGATGCCTATGTCGAGAAGGTGAAGCCGGGCCAGACCGACAGGATCGAGGCGGCGGCCGTGCTGGGCATGGTCGAGCCGCCGAAGATCACCGTCACCCGCGCGCTCGAGCTGTTCTGGCAGATCGCCGAGAAGGACCGGACGCGGGGCAAGGACGAGGATCAGATCAGGCGTTGGAAGAACCCGCGCAAGAAGGCCATCGCCAACTTCGTGAAGGTCATTGGCGACAAGCCCATCTAGGAGATCAGCCCCGACGACCTGCTCGATTGGCGCGCGTGGTGGGAGGAGAAGATCGAGCTGGAGGATCTGACGCCCAACTCGGCGAACAAGGACTTCACGCACTTCTCCGACACGATCAAGACCGTCGTGAAGGCCAAGCGCCTGGGCCTCGTGATCCCGATGGAAGGCATTCCGCTCAAGAACGGCGAGAAGCGCACCCGCCCGCCCTTCTCGGACAAATGGATCAGGGAGAAGCTGCTGGCTCCTGGGGCGCTCGACGGGCTGAACCTCGAGGCGCGGTGCCTGCTTCTCGGCATGGTGAACACGGGCTATCGCCCCAGCGAGGGGGCCGGGCTCCTGCCCGAGCATATCCGGCTCGACGGCGACGTTCCCCACATCAGCATCCAGCCCGTGGGGCGCGCTCTCAAGAGCCAGTATTCGAGGCGGATGATCCCGCTCGTGGGCCCGAATGGCTTTCCGCGCTACCGTGGCTCGCCGAACGTCCGGCCGCCGCCAACAAGTTCATGCGCGAGAACGGGCTTCTGGAAACGGATCAGCACACGCTCTACTGCCTGCGGCACTCCTTCGAGGATCGGATGCTCTCGGCCGAGATAGACGAGCGGATCAGGCGCGACCTCTTCGGCCATACCCTGAACCGGCAACGCTATGGCTCGGGCGCGAGCCTCGAATATGCCCACAGGCTCCTTCAGGCGATTGCGCTCTGAGCCCTGGCGCGAGCCACCGCCTGCGCCCGCTCGATGGGATCGACGGCCGCCTGAGCGGCCTCGGCCTCCTGAACCAGCTCGTCCAGCCGCTCGAAAAGCGGGATCGCGAGATCAGTCTCGGCGACCAGCTCGGCGATAGCCGCCCGCGCCGCGATCAGGCGCTCTAGGCTCGGACCCTCTCTCATATGCGGGCCTCCCACACGATCTCTCGCCGGTTGGCAGCGTTGGGCTCCCGACGGCCCGTGTCGATGATCTTGCCCGCGTGCCGCAGCTCGGTCAGGCGCCGCTTCATCAGCGTGGACAGCAACGGACAGCCGCAGATCGACCTGGGAGACAAGGGCGACGACGCGGACGACGACACGCCCGACATTGCCATGCCGTTCGGGCCGAACGCGGGCCAGCGGATGCTGCTCGCCAACCTGCACAACCGCAACATCAGCCTGAAAGCCCGCCAGATGGGCTTCTCGACCCTGATCGAAGTCATGGCCCTCGACCATGCGCTCTTCAATCGCGACCAAGAGGTCGTGGTGATCGCGCACACGAAGCACGCGGCGACCAAGCTCTACCGCAAGAAGGTCTGCTTCGCCTACGACCGCCTTGCCGCCTTCCTGCGCGAGCTGGTGCCGACCGTCGAGCGCAGCCAGACTCAGCGCGTGCTCGCGAACGGCAACTCCATCGAAGTCACCAGCTCGGCCCGCGGCGGCACCCCGCACTTCCTCCATGTCTCCGAAATGGGGAAGATCGCCGCCAAATACCCGGACAAGGCCGTGGAGATCACCACAGGCTCGCTCCAGGGCGTGCCGCTCTCCGGCCGCGTCTTCATCGAGAGCACGGCCGAGGGCAAGAGCGGCGCGTTCTACACCATGTCCGACCGGGCCGAGAAGAAGGCGCAGGCCGGCGACCCGCTCACGCAGGCCGACTATCGCTTCCACTTCTTCGCGTGGTGGATGATGCCGGACTGCCGGCTCCTACTCGATCAGGCCCACCGCGCCCGCATCAGCGCCAAGGAGCACGAGTATTTCGATAAGGTCGACGGCGTCATGGACGTGGCGATCGACCTCGAACAGCGCGCTTGGTATGTGAACAAGCGCGACAACGACTTCGCTGACAGCCCCGACATAATGTGGCGGGAATAACCGTCGACCCCCGACGAGTGCTGGCAGGCATCGACCGAAGGCAAATACCTCGCGCCGGCGCTCGCGCGTGCCCGCAAGGAGCACCGGATCGGGCGCTATCCCCTCATCCGGCACGTCCCCGTCAACACCTTCTGGGACTTAGGCGCATCTGACGACACCTCGATCCGGCTGCATCAGCGGATCGGGCCCATGGATCACTTTCCTCGCTTCATGCAGGGCTCCGGCGAGGGGCTGTTCCGACATTTCTTCCGCCGCGTTCTTCGCGAAGGTCAGAATCAAGATTCTTTCGGGCTGACGGATGCCCGCCTTGACGAGGTAGGCGGCCTTGGCGGTGATGACGCTGGTCTTGCCCAATCCCGCACCGGCGAGGACCAGCGTCGCATCCTCGTCCACGACGACCGAAAGGCGCTGCTCCGGCGTCAGGGGATTGCTCTCGATGTTGTCGAAGAAATCCTTCCATCGGTCCAGTTCGGCGATGACGAAGGCCGCGATGCCGTTCGCCCGCAACGTGTGCGGATCGCTTGCAAACTTCCGGACGGGCGCGATCCGCGCGACGGCCTCAGGCCCGATAGCCTCGGCATTCAGCTTCGACAAGAGCGCAGAATCCAGAGCACGGGCGTCGTCAAGCAACGGCGCGATCTCACACGCGGCGGGGTATTGGGACGGTGCCGCGAGCGACACCACCCTGGCAAGGATCCTGTCCAGTCGCGCTGCTTCCTTCTCGAGGGCTGCAAGACTGAAGCGGGTCCAGAACGAGAGGTCGCGTTTGCTCGTTTGGGTGGCGCTCGCGCGTCGAGCGTCCGCCGCAAAGGAATTGCCCTGATCATAGCCGCGCATAAGGACCTGGCGGAGGCCGCGCCGACCGCTGACGCATTGCGCACTCGGATGGCGGACCTGCCGGCGTCTTGGCGCGAGGCGGCGCTTCGTCCGGAGATATCGACGCAATGGCGAGAGCTGCAGGTCAGACAGCTGTTTCGCCTCACTCTCGAAGGTTTGTTTTTCTGGACGGTCGGCACGTTGGTGAAAGGACCAATGACAACACGACAGATTGCGCTTTCGTTCCTCGATGAGCTCAGCGCAGGTTCTGACCTCCCGAAATCAGCAGTAAGTTGGGTGCCCGGGACCGGGCTTGCCGGAGACCCGGTCACACTCCTGCGAGACATCCTGACTGAACTGCAAAGACGACCACGTAATCCTACGCAACTTGTTGCGGCTCTTATTCACGACTTGGCATTCAGCTTGGCCGAGGCACCGAGAGAGGCTCATCAGTTTGAAAGCTCAGACAGGCTCCCGTTGGCGCGCGATCGAAAAGACGCCGATTCCTGGAAACATCTCGCTCCAGGGGAGTTTCTTGTTCGGCTGATCGGGAACTGGATTATGGCTCAACATGCCTATTGGTCGGTCGGTCGGGAGGGGCCTTGCCGATGCAAGAACCCGTGGGAAGCAGATCATGCGTCTGCGCATCGTTATGGATGAAGGCGGTTGGACTTTGACCCCCGGCACGACAACGATGGGAAATCCGCCCCAGCCCACACCCGATCGGCTTGAAACGTCGGTCAGCCTACTGACTGAGTGCCGCCGCTTTGAGGAGATCAATCCCTGGCGAAGTTCCGTGGTAAGTCGGCGCGGATTCGCCATGTACTGCAATGGGCAAAGTGGGCGTGCCGAAGTGACCCCGTCTCCGACACGCCCCGAATGAGACGCAGCCGCAGGCGCGGCCGCGCGGTCGGCGAAACCTCGAGCCAGCCTAGTGGGCTCCGAGTGGGTTCGCCCCCATCCCCACCACCGCGCTCGATCAGGCCCATAGTCCGGCGTCTCCCGCGGTCCCCGCGTCCGGGTCCCCTTCATTCGCCACGAACGTCTACTCGGCGTCGGCGGCCTCGGCCGGCGTGATCTCGGTGATCGTCTGGAACTCGTCGAGGAACTCGGGATGGTTCTGCGCCAGGTAGCGCACGACCCGAGCGTTCCCGAGCAGCTTGCCGACATAGCCCTTGATCACGGTCAGATGCAGGTGGTCTTGGCCATAGGTGTCCTGAACCGAGGCAATCCCCTCTTGCAGACGTGCCAGCTCCTGTTCCATCCGCGCCATCGCCTCGGGCGTTATGCCCTTGACCTTCTTCGGCTTGGAGGATTCGACCAATTGGGCCTGCGGCGTTCCTGCCAGGATCGCGTTCACGTAGGCGACGGAATAGTTGTTGGCGTTGACCAGCAGTTCGGCCGTCTCGATCTGGCGCATGGTCTTCATCTTGCGAAGCGCATCGAACACGGCATTCGTGCACGGCTTGTCTTTCAGGATCGCGACGGCTTCCTCGCAGATGCCGTCCAGCAGGTGCGCCTTGCGTCGGATGCTGCTCATGTTGAGGTCAAGCGCGAGGCCGATCTTCTCTTCGGGGACGCCGCGCTCGATCGCCTTACGGATCATCTTGTGTTCCTGGATCGGGGCGAGGCGGCTGACCTGTCTATTGTAGGTGAAGGCCTCGTCGTCGGTGGACACGAGACACTCCACCTCGCTCTTGCCTGCGTCCTTCAGCGCCTCGATCCGCAGGTGGCCGTCCAGCAGCAACCAGGTCGCGGACTTGTCCGGATTTCGGACGACGACGGGCGGCTCGACGATCCCGATCTGGGCGATGGAGGCCACGATCTGCCGGTACTTCCGGCTGGATTTCGTGGACTTGCCAAGAGCGCGCAGCGGCAGGATCGCGTCGATGGGGAGGGGGACGCAGTCGTCCTCGAACCCGAGCGTGACGCTCTTCGGGGCGTTGCGATCATCGCGTTTCATGTGGGTGCCCCCTCGGTCATGGACCGCGCGAGATCGGCGGGCATCGTCTCAAGCCCCTCCGCCCTGAGCAGGGTCATGAAATGGCCGTCCGCGCAGAGCTTGCGGAAGGCCTCGCGCAAGAACATCAGCCGGCTCTGGGTGAGCTCAGCCTTCTTGATCAGAAGCTTCTGGCGCGTGGCTTCCTGCTGATACGCCCGGACAAGGCCCTCGCTCGTCAGCGCCCGTTTCGGAGGCTTGCGTCCGAATTGGTTGCTGTGGAGCTGCGGGCCGCGCAGTTCGCGCTGCTGGATCAGGCGCCGCACGAGCGCCAGCTTCCTTCCCCGCAGCTTGTTCTGGGTGTAGGCGTCCATCAGCGCCTTCTGCGCCCCCTTCGCGTCTGTCTTGGAGATCTCGATGGCGAGATTCAGCGGGAGGACGCCGGTCTCCACTGCCGAGACCAGGCGCTCCTCGCCTTTCTCCAACAGGCCGGCGATCATGTTCACATATTCGGTCGAGACCCCGATTTTCTCTCCAATCTGACGGTCATTGTAGCCGCGCTGGCGCAGTGCGCCGATCTCACGCATCAGGTCGATGGGATTGTGTTGCCGCCGCGCGCAGTTTTCGACGAGGCTCATGACGAGGCAATCGCTTTCGTCGGCCTCGATCACGATGGCCGGGATACGGTACTGCTTGAGCTCGATGAAGGCCTCGAGGCGTCCCTGTCCGCAGACGAGGTCATATTCCTGCGGATCGGTCCCGGCGCGCGGCGCCACGGTGATCGGGCGCTTCAGGCCGATGCGGGCGATGCTGTCCACCATTGCCTCGAAAGTGCGCCGGTTGCGGACGCGGGGATTGAGGACGCGAACCCTGTCGGTCGGGATCAGGGTCACTTGTTTCTGGCTGGTCGGCTCCATGTCGTCCGGCATCACGCCACCTCCGCGATCCTGGCCCGCGAGGCGAGCGCGTAGAAGAATTCGAGCGTGTCGAACCGGTACGCGTCGAGCGCGAGCCCGTTCTGCTCGGCGAATTTCAGTTTCCCCAAAGTCATGTCGATGCTGGGAAGCACGTAATAGTCGTGCGGCGCCTCGTTCACCTCGTCCATGCGCACAGCGATCGTGATGTCCGGCACGAGGCCAGTGTCGAGGCGGATACGCCAGCGCAGCGACCCGGCCGCCGTCGCCGTGCAGCGGGCCAACACGATTGACACTGTAAACTCGTCGTTGATGCGAACGAGGTCAGTATCCGGGTCCTGCACAGCCCGCCCGCTGTGCCGCGTGACCCCGGCGATGATCTCGGCCACGATCTGCGGATGCGCCTGCCGCAGCGCCCGGTTCACCTCGATGTAGCTGTAGTCGCGATCCGGCTCGTAGCCGATCAGCCGGTAGGCGCGCAGAAGGCTGCCAAAGCGGCTGCGATAGGCGCTGGAGGATGGCAGGTCGTCCTCCTCGTCGATGATCAGGCCCGACAGCATGCCCTGTCGCTGGAGGATCGCGCGCAGCGCGTCGAGCAGTTCCTCGTCCGAGAAATGGCGGCTGCGGGCATCCACGATCTCTCGCGCACGCAGGAAGAGCGCCTGATCGACAATGGCGGGATAGGCGCCCTCCGCGCGGTTCCACATTTCGCGCGGGTTCACCACGCGGCGTTGCTTCAGCTTGAACGACACCTTCGCGAAGACATTGTTTCCGATTTATTTTTCGTTGGTCAGCACCTGATGCACCGTTGCCCGGGTCCACGGCCGGTCGAGATCGGTGCGGTGACCTTCGGCGTTCAGGACCTCCGCGATCTCGCGCTCGGCACGCCCCTCGTTCACGAACCTTTCGTACATGCGGCGGACGACCTGCTGTTCCTCCTCGGGGCCGGGGACGAGGATCACGCGGTCGGTCTGAAGGCTCTTTTGCTCGCCGCGGGACAGTTCACCCTTGGGGTTTCCGTGCTCGTCGATCAGCACCCGCCGCAGCCCGTATCCTGCCGCGCCGCCCTGGCGATAGCCCAGCTTGACGAGGCGGCACTGCCCGGCGAAGACCTTCACCGACAACTCGCGGCTGTACTCGCCGGCCATCACGCGCTTCACCGTCTTCAGGAGGTTCGAGCCGATGCTGCCGTCGTTCTCGAACTGCTCGCCGCAGTAGTGGACCCGGATACCGGCACGGGAACATACATGCTCGTGGTATGCGCCTTCGTCGGCATCCTGAAACCTGCCCCAGCGGCTGACGTCGTAGACGAGGATGGCCTTGAAGTCGGCCTGGCCTGATTGAACTTCGCCTATCAGGTTCTGTAGCGTTTCGCGACCATCGAGGCGCAGTCCGGAGCGCCCAGAGTCCTCGAAAACGCGCAGGATCTGCAGGCCGCGGGCGGCGGCATAGCTGCGGATGACATCCAACTGGTTCTCGGTCGAATACTTCTGGTGATCGGTCGACATTCGGACGTATGCGACGGCGGGCACGTCGGGCTCTGATTGGCTGGCGCCAGTCTCCCTGCTTGCCTCACGCCCTCGCATCTGCCCGGCTCCGGTTCACGTCGCAGCAGTCCGTTCGGGACGGTCTGGACCGTTGCGCTTGCTGCCGCAATCCTTCGAACATGCGAGCGCAGGAAAGTCGTTTCCGGAAAAGGGCAATTCCTTTCCATGCCCGGCGCATTGGCGGATCGCCTGCGGCGCGCGTCCGTCCACGCGCTCGATAATCTGCGGTCCCGTTTCGCAGCTCATATCGGCCACCTTCAAGTGAATGGTCCGTTCCAACAGGCGGCCAAACAGAACCGCCGCGGGAACAGATGGATTCTGCCGATTTCATGGCTCTCCAAAGATTTAGCGGAGAGAAACATGAAGATGCGCGTGAAGATGGGCACAGGTGTGCCGAAGATGGGCAAAGTTGTGCACCCCGAGGACGTTCCGGCCGACTATCGCGCCGCCATGGCCATGGCATTGCAAGCAGAGCTCGGATCGACCCACCGGGCGATCAAGTCCGCCATGCGGTGGACCGGCGCCAGCGAACGGACCGTGAAATACTGGTTCGCGGGCGAGCGGGGGCCGAGCGGCGAGCACCTCGTGTCGCTCGCGCGTCATTCGGATGCCGTTCTGATCGCGCTACTTGCGCTGTCGGACCGGTTGATCGTGGAGGAGGTTGAGCACCGGGAGCGCCGATAGGGGAAGGCGCGGCGTGGTAGGCGCACCCTTGTTTCGTGTTCGTTTTTGGTTATCTTGAATACGCACCGAGAAGGGAGAGCGCCATGCCCCGCACCACCACCATGACGGTCCGCGTCAGCGGCGCCCTCAGCGAGTTCGTTGCGACCAACGTCGGCGAGGACGGCGCCTACGAGAACGTCAGCGAATACATCCGGGACCTGATCCGTCGTGATAAGGAGCGCGCGGAGCGCGAGGCGTTCGACCGATTGAAGGCAGAACTGAACCGAGCCTTCGCTGCGCCCGAGGACACCTACAAGCCGCTGACCGCCGCCGATGTGATCGCTCGGAACCGGACCTGACCGCATGGCAATCCGGATCCAGGAGGCGGCTTCGATCCGCCTCGACGAGATCTACCGATACACCCGCGACCGGTGGGGCGAGGCACAGGCCGAAACCTACATCACCGGTCTGTTCGCCGCCTTCGAGCAGATCGACACACGCGGTGTCATGTCGAGACCCGTACCGGCCGAGTTCGGCGTGGAAGGGTACTTCTTCCGCTACGAGCGGCATTTCGTGTACTGGCGACGGCTGTCAAATGGCGACATCGGCATCGTCACAATCCTTCACGAGCGGATGCATCAGATGGACCGCTTCAAAGAGGATTTCGGTTAAGCCTTTGTCCCAAGATGGAATTTCTGGATAAATTCTGAATCGCAGCCGGCCCGTCACCCCTGGGAAACGTTGGATCCGGGTCCCGCTCCCTCCGCCACATTCAGACACCGAATCCGTCCAGGGGCCCCGATTGGGGCCTTTTTTCTTTTTGCTTCAAAGGGCGTTGGCAGGGTCATCCGCCTTTCGGAGACTGCCCGCCCTCGATCCTGCAGCCATCGCCAGATTGCTGACGCCGCTTCTCGACCGAAGCGATCTGGCCAGCGCGGCGCGGGCTGTCTCGGCCATCGTCCGGGACGCGGAGGTGAACGGCAACCTCCTGACCTATCACACGAGCCGCGACGAGGCGTCAGAAAAGGCTGCGGCCCGCCTCGACCTCGCGGCGGCCGGCATCATCGTTCGGTGACAGCGAGGCGTTTTTGTCGATGCGCGAACGGCACCATCTTATAATTGCCAGACGGCGAGCCTCTGCCTGCGTAAGCCGCCGCATAGGCGGTTGAGAGAAAGTGTTTCCCATGGACAGCTTCCGGGCGGCGGCGCTTCGGAGCTTCCTGACCCACGTCGCCGCGCTTCAGCCCTGATCGCAGCCGCCGGGGCCGCTTTCGCGTTACCCCGGGCGTTACCCCGGCAAGAAACAAGAAAGCCCGCTGGTGGCGGGCTTTTCTTGTGTAGCTGATCCCTTGGGGATTTTTGGCTCCGGCGGTAGGGATCGAACCTACGACCAATTGATTAACAGTCAACTGCTCTACCGCTGAGCTACGCCGGAACACGAGGGCGATATAGCAACCGGATTCGGGGGCGTCCAGAGGGAATGTGGAAGGTTTTTCAACTTTCTTCGCGAGGCTCCGAAAGGGTGAAAACCGCATCGGGGGACGGTCCCGGATCGGCCGTCACCTGCCTCCGGCTCCAGAGGTCGAGGAGGTGGGCGAGGAGGTTCCGCGCCGCCGCAGGCAGAAGCTCGGGAGGCGTCTCGCGGTAGACGCGGGGCGTCAGGGCGCGCACGGTCGCGGGGCCCCGGGCGAGTTCCGCAAGGATCGAGTTCTCCCGCTCGCGGCGGTGGGCCGCGAGCCAGGCCAGCCGCGATCCGGGGTCGGCCACCGGTGCGCCGTGGCCCGGATAGAGCACGCGCCAGCTCCGGGCAGAGAGGCGGGCGAGGGACGTGACATAGGCGCCCATGTCCCCGTCCGGAGGAGAGACGAGCGAGGTGGACCAGCCCATCGCATGGTCGCCCGAGAAGCAGCGGTTGCCCCAGGCGAAGCAGAGATGGTTGCCGAGATGGCCCGGAGTGTGGATCGTCTCGAGCACCCATCCGGGCCCCTGGACGAGCTCGCCATGGGCGAGGCAGCGGTCGGGGCGGAAGTCGGTATCCACCCCTTCGCCCCCCTCCAGCCCGCCCGCGGCCAGCGCGGCCATCAGCGGGCTGCGTCCGGCCTCGGCGGGGCCGAAGGCCAGCACCTCGGCGCCGGTGGCCGCCGCCAGCGGGGCCGCCAGGGGCGAGTGGTCGCGATGGGCATGGGTCACGAGAATCGTCGAGATGCGCTCGCCCGGGGCCAGCGCCGCGAGCAGCGCCTCGCGATGCGCGGGCAGGTCGGGGCCGGGGTCGATCAGGGCCACTTCCCCCTCTCCCAGCAGGTAGCTGTTCGTGCCCCAGTGGGTCATGGGCGAGGGGTTCGGCGCCAGCACCCGTCGGAGCCCGGGCTCCAGCCTCTCGCAGCGTCCGGCTTCGGGTCTGTCCATGGCTCTTTCCTCGTCCGGAGCGCAGGGCTAGGGTCGGCCCATGTTCGCGCCGCTCAAATCCTTCGTCCCGCGCAGTCTCTATGGCCGCGCCGCCCTTATCCTGATCGTGCCCATCGTCACGATCCAGCTCGTGATTTCCATATCCTTCATCCAGCGCCATTACGAGGGCGTGACACGGCAGATGGCGCGGGGGCTGATGATCGAGCTCCGGCACCTGATCGGCGAGGTGAACCGGGCGGGCACCCTGCCCGAGGCGGAGGCGCGGGCCGCGCGGGTGGCGGAGGCGCTCGAGTTCCGCGTGGCGCTGCCCGCCGACTGGAGTGCGTCGGAGGACCGGCGCGACTTCTGGGACCTGTCCGGGCGCCAGCTCGTGCTTACGCTGCACGAGGGGCTGGCTCCGCTGTCGGCGGTCGATCTCGTGACGAGTGACAATGAGGTGCGCCTCCTCATCGCGACCGACAAGGGGCCGATGGAGGTCTCGGTCGAGCGGCGGCGCGTCTCGGCCTCGAACCCGCACCAGCTTCTGGTGCTGATGATCGTGACCTCGATCCTGATGACGATCATCGCCTATCTCTTCCTCTCCAACCAGCTCCGGCCGATCAAGCGGCTGGCGGATGCGGCGGAGGCCTTCGGCAAGGGCCAGCACATTTCCTACCGTCCGCGGGGCGCCGTCGAGGTCCGGGCTGCAGGGCAGGCCTTCCTCGAGATGCGCTCCCGGATCGAGCGGCAGATCGAGCAGCGCACGCTGATGCTGTCGGGGGTGAGCCACGATCTGCGCACGCCCCTCACCCGGCTGCGCCTCGGCCTGTCGATGCTGTCCGATCCCGAGGAGGGCGAGGAGCTTCTCGGCGACGTGGCCGACATGGAGCGGCTGGTGGACGAGTTCCTGTCCTTCGTCCGGGGCGATGCGCTCGACGAGGCGGAGGAGGTGGACCCGCTCGCGCTCGTCGCCCGCGTGGTGGAGAATGCGCAGCGCGCGGGGCAGGATGTGACGCTGGTGCGGGCCGAAGGGACGGGCACCATGGTGCTTCGGGAGGCGGCCGTCGGGCGGGCGCTGGAGAATCTCGTGGGCAATGCCGTGCGTTACGGGACGAAGGCGCAGGTCTCGGTGACGCTCGGCGAGCGTGCCCTGCGCATCGCGGTCGAGGATGACGGGCCGGGCATTCCGCGCGAGCGGCGCGAGGAGGCGCTGCGGCCCTTCACCCGGCTCGACAAGGCCCGCAACCCGAACCGCGGCGGGGGCGTGGGGCTGGGTCTCACCATCGCCATGGACATCGCCCGCAATCACGGCGGCACCCTGCGGCTCGGCGAAAGCGAGACGCTCGGGGGACTTCGGGCCGAACTGACGCTCGCCCGCTGATCCGGCGCAGATCCGCGCTCCCGCGGCTGGAGCCCCCGTCGGCCGGGGCCTCCGGCGGTCCGGGACTGCGCCCCCTCGCTGCGCGAGGCTACCGGCGCGCGCCCAGAACGAGCGACCATTGCGCCCGCCCGTCCTTGCCGGGAGCGATGCCCACGCCTGCCTCGCGCACGCCCCGCATCAGGATGTTCTTGCGGTGGCCCGAGGAATTCATCCAGAGATCGACCACCCGCTCCGCGGTTGCGGGGCCACGGGCCACATTCTCGGCCGCGGTGCCGAAGCGGTAGCCCTCGGCGCGCAGGCGCTCGGTGAGGCCCGCGCCGTTGGCGAGCGTGTGGCCGAGGACCGAGCGGCGGGCATTGTCGCAGGCCTGGACCTGGGCCGCGCGCTCGAGCTTCGGGGCGAAGCCGAGGGGCGGCAGGCCGGCCCGACGCCGCTCGGCGCTGACCAGACGGATCACTTCGCTGCGCAGGGCGTCGGCGCCCTGCGGGGCGGGGCAGAGGGCGGCGGCAGGCAGGGGCGCTGCCGCAACCAGAAGAAGGCTGAGAAGGATCGAGCGCATGGGTCTCCTCCAGTGGGGCGGGCGGCGATGATCGGGCGGGCGTGCGACCGGATGCCTTGCACGCTCAGGTTGAAGTTGTCGGGCGGCCTCAGGTTCCCCGCGAAATGTTGCCAAAGGATGTGCATTCGCGCCTCAGGCGCCGGTCGGCGGCCGGGGCGCCACGATCCGCCCGCCTGCGGCCGCGGCATCTTCCGGGTCGTGCGAGACGAGGAGGACCGGCAGGCCCTCGCGCCGGGCGCGGTCCAGAACGAAGCTGCGGATCTGCGCGCGGAGGTCCACGTCGAGCCGCCCGAACGGCTCGTCGAGCAGGAGCGCCGCGGGCTCGGCCAGAAGCGTGCGCATCAGCGCCACGCGCGCCCGCTGTCCGCCCGAGAGCGTGGCCGGATCTCGGTCGGCGAAGCCCGCCAGATCGGCCTGGGCCAGCGCTTCCTCGATCCGGGCGCGCCGGGCGGGCCCGCGGACGGAGGAGGGCAGGCCGAAGCCGAGGTTGCCGCCGACCGAGAGGTGGGGAAAGAGCACATCGTCCTGAAAGAGGATCCCGATCCGCCGCGCGCGGGTGGGAAGGTCCGTCACGTCGCGCCCGTCGAGGAGGATGCGGCCGCTCGCCCGGAAGCCCGGACCCAGCCTGCCGATGATGGCGGCGAGCGCTGTCGACTTGCCCGAGCCGGAGGGGCCCATGATGGTCACCACCTCGCCGGGGGCCACGGCGAGATCGAGCGCCACGAGCGGCGTGTCGCCCCGCGTCACCCGCAGCCGGTCGAGCGTCAGGCCCTTCATGCAAGCCTCAGGCCGCGGCGGCGGCGGAAGAGAAGGGCGGGCAGGACGAGGGCACCGGCGAAGGCGGCCGCGGGCAGGATCATCTGCAGCAGGGCATAGGCGCCCACGATGCGCCGGTTGCCGCCCGAGGACAAGGCGACCGCCTCGGTGGTCAGGGTGGAGACGCGGCCCCCGCCGATGAGGAGGGTGGGCAGATACTGGCCGACCGACACCGCCATGCCCACGGCGAAGGCCGTCAGCACAGGGCGCAGCAGCATCGGCAGGCGCAGGCGCCAGAAGATGCGCCCCGGCGAGGCGCCGAGCGCCGCCCCCACCGTGCCGATCCGGGGATCCCAGGCTCGCCAGGGCGCCGAGAGCGAGAGGAAGACATAGGGCAGCACGAAGACGAGATGCGCCGCCGCCACGGCCAGCGGGGTGCCGTCGAGCCCGAGGCTCAGGGCCGCCACCTGAAGCCCCGGCAGGAAGGCCACCTGCGGCACGATGAGCGGCAGGTAGAGCGCGGCCATGGCGCGGGGGGAGGGGGAAAGCCCATGACGCGCCTCGGCCTCGAGACAGGCGAGCGTCAGGACGAGCGCGGCCATGGCCACCGCAGCGGCGATCCCGAGCGTGAGGGCCGCATGGCGCGCGAGGCTCGGCGCGGCCTCCTGCCAGACGCGCAGGCTCACCGTCTGCGGCAGCGCGTCCGGGAAGGTCCAGAGGCCCGCCACCGACCAGAGCGCAAGGCCTGCGAGCCCCAGGATCACCGCGGCGAGCGCCAGCGCCGTCCCGCCGAGCGTGAGCGGGC
>NZ_MABH01000138.1 GCF_001720585.1 Cereibacter johrii
TGCGCGGGTGCGGCCCCGGCCCGTCGGGCGCGGACGCACAGGATTTGGGCGCTCCGCCCCGCGCCGCCGGTTTTTTCGCCGCGCCCGGGCGATGGGCCATTGGCAGCCTGCCGCGATGCGTGAAACCGTCGGCCGGACCGGGCAAGGAACGCGCGACATGTCGATCAAGGCGAGCATTCACCACCTGACCCACTACCGCTACGACCGTCCGGTGACGCTCGGGCCGCAGGTGATCCGCCTGCGCCCCGCGCCCCATTCGCGCACGCGGGTGATCTCGCATGCGCTGAAGGTCTCGCCGGGCGGGCATTTCGAGAACCACCAGCAGGATCCCTACGGCAACTGGCTGATGCGCGTCGTCTTTCCCGAGCCAGTGACCGAGTTCCGCATCGAGGTCGATCTGGTGGCCGACATGACGGTCTACAATCCGTTCGATTTCTTCGTCGAGGAGGCGGCCGATCACTGGCCCTTCGACTATCCCGAGGAGATCGTCGAGGATCTCTCGATCTACCGCAGCCCCGAACCTGCGGGGCCGCATCTTCGGGAATTTCTTCAGACGATCCCGCGCGACCGGCAGCGGACCGTCGACATGGTGGTGGGGCTGAATGCGCGCCTCGCCCGCGAGATCGCCTATGTGATCCGCATGGAGCCGGGCGTCTTCAGCCCCGAGGAGACGCTGGCCCAGAGGCGCGGCTCCTGCCGCGACAGCGCCTGGCTTCAGGTGCAGATCCTGCGCCATCTGGGCCTCGCCGCCCGCTTCGTCTCGGGCTACCTGATCCAGCTCAAGCCCGATCTCGAGGCGCTGGACGGGCCGTCGGGCACGGATCACGATTTCACCGACCTCCATGCCTGGGCCGAGGTCTATCTGCCGGGGGCGGGCTGGATCGGGCTCGACGCCACCTCGGGGCTTCTGACGGGCGAGAGCCACATTCCGCTGGCCGCGACCCCGCATTACCGCAACGCAGCCCCCATTGCCGGCATGGCGAGCTATGCCGAGGTGGATTTCGCCTTCGACATGAAGGTGGCCCGCGTGGCCGAGCATCCGCGGATCACGAAACCCTTTTCCGATGAGAGCTGGGAGCGGCTCGATGCGCTGGGCCACCGCGTCGATGCGGCGCTGTCTGCGGGCGACGTGCGGCTTACCATGGGGGGCGAGCCCACCTTCGTCTCGATCGACGATTTCGAATCCGGCGAGTGGAACACCGAGGCCGTGGGCCCCACCAAGCGCGCCTTTGCCGACCGGCTGATCCGGCGGCTGCGCGACCGGTTCGCGCCGGGCGGCTTCCTGCATTACGGGCAGGGGAAATGGTATCCGGGCGAGACCCTGCCGCGCTGGACCTTCTCGCTCTACTGGCGCGAGGACGGGGCGCCCATCTGGCGCGACGGGGCGCTGGTGGCGGCCGAGACGGGGCAGGGCGGCGTGGGCCCGGCCGAGGCGGAGCGGCTGATGCAGGGCATCGCGGCCGAGCTCGGGCTCGAGCCCGACCTCGTGGTGCCCGCCTACGAGGATCCGGGCGAGTGGCTTCTGAAGGAGGCGAACCTCCCCGAGAATGTGACGCCCGAGAATTCGGAGCTGAAGGACCCCGAGGAGCGGCTGCGCATGGCCCGCGTCTTCGAGCGCGGCCTGACCGAGCCCTCGGGCTTCGTCCTGCCGGTGCAGCGCTGGCAGGCTGAGGGGCCGCGCCCGCGCTGGCGGTCCGAGCGGTGGCGGCTGCGGCGCAGGCACCTGTTCCTCGTGCCCGGCGACAGCCCGGTGGGCTACCGCCTGCCTCTGGGCGCGCTGCCCCACATTCCGCCCTCGCGCTATCCCTACATCAACCCGACCGATCCCACGGTCGAGCGCGGGCCGCTGCCGCCCTCGGACGGGGCGCGGATCGTGCCGCTCCAGACGCCCGAGGCCGCGGTGGCGAGCTTCACCGCCGCGGCGCCGGGCCAGACGATGGTCGAGCAGATCCTGGGCGACGAGGGCGCGGTGCGCACCGCGCTCGCCGTCGAGGTGCGGGACGGGCGGCTCTGCATCTTCATGCCGCCGGTGGAGGCGGTCGAGGATTATCTCGACCTCCTGACCGCCGCCGAGGAGGCCGCGCGCAAGATGGGCCTGCCGGTCCATGTCGAGGGCTACGCGCCGCCGCACGATCCGCGGCTGAACGTGATCCGCGTGGCGCCCGATCCGGGCGTGATCGAGGTGAACGTCCATCCCGCCGCAAGCTGGGAAGAGTGCGTGTCCATCACGACGGCGGTCTACGAGGAGGCCCGCCAGTGCCGCCTCGGCGCCGACAAGTTCATGATCGACGGCAAGCATTGCGGCACTGGCGGCGGCAACCATGTCGTCGTGGGCGGGCGCACGCCCATGGACTCGCCCTTCCTGCGGCGGCCGGACCTGCTGCGCAGCCTGATCCTGCACTGGAACCGGCATCCGTCGCTCTCCTACCTCTTCTCGGGCCTCTTCATCGGCCCGACCAGTCAGGCGCCCCGCATCGACGAGGCGCGCCACGACAGCCTCTATGAGCTCGAAATCGCGCTGTCCCGGATCCCCGGTCCCGACGATCCGCAGGCGCCGCTCTGGCTGCCCGACCGGCTCCTGCGCAACATCCTGACCGACGTGACCGGCAACACCCACCGCGCCGAGATCTGCATCGACAAGATGTTCTCGCCCGACGGGCCCACGGGGCGGCTCGGCCTCGTCGAGTTCCGCGGCTTCGAGATGCCGCCCGACCCGCGCATGAGCCTCGCCCAACAGCTTCTGATCCGCGCCCTCATCGCGCGCATGTGGCAGAGCCCCGTGACCGGGCCGCTCACCCGCTGGGGCACGGCGCTGCACGATCGCTTCATGCTCCAGCATTACGTCTGGGAGGATTTCCTAGATGTGCTGGCCGATCTCCGCGCACACGGGTTCGATCTCGACCCCGAATGGTTCCGGGCGCAGGCCGAGTTCCGCTTCCCCTTCTGCGGCGAGGTGACCCTCGAGGGCGTGCATCTCGAGATCCGGCAGGCGCTCGAGCCCTGGCATGTGCTGGGCGAGACCGGCGCCATCGGGGGGACGGTGCGCTACACCGACAGTTCGACCGAGCGGCTGCAGGTGACGCTCTCGGGCGCCGATCCCGCGCGCTACCGCGTGGCCTGCAACGGGCGCGAGCTGCCGCTCGTGCCCGTGGCCAGCGGCCGCGCGGTGGCGGGGGGGCGATTCAAGGCCTGGCAGCCCGCCGCGGCGCTGCATCCGACCCTGCCCGTCGATGCGCCGCTCACCTTCGACATCTACGACACTTGGTCGGGCCGGTCGCTCGGCGGCTGCGTCTATCATGTGGCCCATCCCGGCGGACGCAACTACGAGACCTTCCCGGTGAACGGCAACGAGGCCGAGGCGCGCAGGCTTGCGCGCTTTCAGCCCCACGGGCACAGTGCCGGCCTCTGGCCGCTCCTGCCCGAGCGGCCGCATCCGGAGTTTCCGATGACGCTCGACCTGAGACGGCCCGCGGGGCTCTGATGGAGCGGAAGACGCGCCTCGCGCCGGGCCTGACCGGACTGGCCGACGGCTACCGGCCCCAGCCCGGCGTGCCCGACGAGATGATGGATGCGTCAGGCGGGATCCGCCCGGTCTGGCGCGGCTTCCTGCGCCATCTGGCCGGGCTCTCGCCCGACGATCTCCACCGCCGCTTCGCCCGCGGCGACCAGTATCTGCGCGATGCGGGCGTGTTCTTCCGCCAGTATTCCGCCGAAGGCTCGGACGAGCGCGCCTGGCCGCTGAGCCATGTGCCGGTGCTGATCGACGAGGCCGAATGGCAGCGTCTGGGCGCGGGGCTGATCCAGCGCGCGGACCTGCTCGAGGCGCTGATGGCGGATCTCTACGGCGCGAACCGGCTGGTGGCCGAGGGGGTCCTGCCGGCCGCGCTGGTGGCGGGCAACCCCGAGTGGCTGCGCCCGATGGTGGGCATCGCGCCGCGCGGCGGGCACCATCTGCATTTCCTGGCCTTCGAGGTGGGCCGCGGCCCGGACGGCGACTGGTGGGTGCTGGGCGACCGGGCGCAGGCGCCCTCGGGCGCGGGCTTCGCGCTCGAGAACCGGGTCGCCACCTCGCGCGTCTTCTCGGACTTCTATGCCGAGGCCCATGTCCACCGGCTCGCGGGCTTCTTCCGCACCTTCCGCGACGCGCTGCAGGACTTGCAGGCCGATCCTCACGGCAGGGTGGGCATCCTCACGCCGGGACCGCTGAACGAGACCTATTACGAGCACGCCTGGATCGCGCGCTATCTGGGCTTCATGCTGCTGCAGGGCGAGGATCTGACGGTTGACAGCGGTCAACTCAAGGTTCGCACCGTGGCGGGGCCCGAGCCCGTGTCGGTGCTCTGGCGCAGGCTCGACGGCGCCTATGCCGATCCGCTGGAGCTGGAGGGCGGCTCGCAGCTCGGAACGCCGGGCCTCGTCTCGGCGCTGCGCCACGGATCGACCGCGCTCGTGAACAACCTCGGCTCGGGCGTGCTCGAGACCCGCGCCTTCCTGGCCTTCATGCCGCGCATCGCCCGCGCGCTTCTGGGCGAGGAGCTGAGGCTGCCCAACATCGCCACCTGGTGGTGCGGGCAGGAAGCCGAGCGCGCCCATGTCGCGGCCAATGTGTCCCGGATGCTGATCTCGCCCGCGCTCTCGACACGGCAGCCGATCGAGGACGATCTGGCGGCGCTGACCGAAGGCCGCCCCGCCCCGCGCGATCCGGTGGCCTGGCTCGAGCGCGAGGGGGCGGGCCTCGTGGGGCAGGAGTCGGTGGTGCTTTCGACCACGCCCGCCCATATCGGCGGCGCGCTCGTGCCGCGCCCGATGAGCCTGCGGGTCTTCCTCGCCCGCACCCCATCGGGCTGGCAGGTCATGCCGGGCGGCTTCGCCCGGATCGGCCGGACGCCCGAGCCGCGGGCCGTGGCGATGCAGCACGGCGGTGCCGCGGCCGACGTCTGGATCGTGAGCGAGACCCCGGTCGAGGCGGCGAGCCTGATCCCCGCCCAGGGTCGCCAGCTTCAGGCGCGCGAGGGCGCGCTGCCCTCGCGGTCGGCCGACAATCTCTTCTGGCTCGGCCGCTATGTCGAGCGCACCGAGGGCCTCATGCGGCTCCTGCGGGCGCGCCATGTGCGGCTGGCCGAGACGGGCGATGCGAACGCGCCGCTTCTCGCGGCATTGGCGCCCCTCTTCCGCGGGCAGGGGGTGGATCCCGAGGAGGGCATCCCCAGGGGGCTGATCCAGACGCTGCGCTCGGCCATCGCGAGCGCAGGTCAGGTGCGCGACCGCTTCTCGCCCGACGGCTGGTCCTCGCTCGCCGATCTCGACAAGACCATGCGGCGCATGGCCGAGCGGGTCGCCCCCGGCGATGACGCGGCCCGCGCCCTGTCGGCCCTCCTGCGCAAGATCACCGGCTTCTCGGGCCTCGTGCATGAGAACATGTATCGCGTGACCGGCTGGCGCTTCCTCGAACTCGGCCGCCATGTCGAGCGGGGGGCGGGCATGGCCGCGGTGCTGGCCACGCTGGCCGATCCGTTCGCGCCCGACGGCGGGCTCGATCTGGCGGTGGAGGTGGGCGACAGCGTCATGACCCATCGCCGCCGCTTCGCCGTCACCACCTCGCGCGAGACGGTGGTGGATCTCCTGGCGCTCGATGCGATGAACCCGCGCTCGATCCTGTTCCAGCTCGACGGGATCGAGGAGCAGGTGCGCCTTCTGCCGGGTGCCACGGCGAGCCCGATGCCCGACCTCCTCCGGCTGGTCCTGCGCACCCGCACCAACCTTGCCACCGAACGGGCCGAGCAGCTCGACACTCAGGCGCTCTGGGCGCTGCGCGGCGCGATCTGGGAGATCTCCGACCTCATCACCGACAGCTGGCTGCGCTGAATGCTCTATCAGGTCCGCCTCTCCGTCACCTACCATTATGCCCGGCCCGCCTCGGGGGGGCGGCATCTGCTGCGGCTGCTGCCCGCCCATCTGCCCGGCCTGCAGGACGTGTCGCAGGACATGATCGCCATCAGCCCGCGGCCGGCCGAGCGGGGCGAGTTCACCGACTTCTTCGGCAACCGGACGGTCGAGGTGGCCATCGGCTGCGACCATTCCGAGATCGTCTTCACCGCCGCCTGCCGGGTGGACCGGCTGGTCGAGGGGCCGGGCCCCGACCGCTCGGGCCCGCTCGCGACGCTTGCCGCCGAGATCGCGGCGGTGCGGGATCTGGGCCCCGCCGCTCCGCACCATTTCCTGCCGGCCTCGCCCCGGATCCGCCCGGTGGCCGCCATCACCGACCATGCGCGCGAGGCGATGGCAGAGGCCTCCACCGTGCGGGGCGCGGTCGAGGCTCTGGGCCTGCGGCTTCACCGCGAGATGCGGTTCGACGGCAGTGCGACCTCGGTCGACACGCCGCCCGAAGAGGCGTTCGCCCATCGCCACGGCGTCTGTCAGGATTTCGCCCAGATCATGATCGCGGGCCTGCGCGGCGCAGGCGTGCCCGCGGCCTATGTCTCGGGGTTCCTTCGGACCGTGCCGCCGCCCGGCCGCCCGCGGCTCGAAGGGGCGGATGCGATGCATGCCTGGGTGCGCGCCTGGTGCGGCCGGGCCGAGGGCTGGGTCGATGTCGATCCCACCAACGGCTGTCTCGTGGGGTCCGATCATATCGTGGCCGCGGTCGGCCGCGATTACGGCGATGTGGCGCCGGTCTCGGGCATCCTGCGCATCGCGGGCGGCCAGAGGACGAGCCACGCCGTCGATGTGATCCCGCTGCCCGCCGGCTGACGCGGCCCCGTCACGGGCCGGAACGGAGAGGGCGCCGCTGCGTGGCGGCGCCCTGCGGGCCGGTCGTGGCCGGGTGCGGCCTTGCCCGTCGGGCCGGAGCCCGGGGGCTGTGCCGTCAGTTGCTGTTCGGGGTCGCGGCGAAGAAGGCGGCGACGAGGCCGCCCACCACGAGGCCCACGAACCAGTGACCGCCGGCGAAGGCGAACATGATGCCGACGCCGACGAAGATGACGGCGGCCATCATCAGGCGAAAGGCGAATTCTGAGACTTCGGGCATTGTGCCTCCTTCAGATGCAAGCTGGGCCAGCCCTCACCGTTGCCGCCCGGCAGGGGATGCGTCAAGCCGAAGGGCGCCGCTGGGGCCCATGGGCGACATCACGCCGCCCCCTCTCACGCTTTCGTGGCGGCCGCTTCCCGGCAGAGGGGCACGGGAATAGCTGCGGGCGGAGCCCGCGCGGGGAAAGTCCGGGGGCTTCCGGTCGCCCCGGCCTTCGGCGCAGGATGGGGCCGGGCGCTGCGCACGAGACCCGCGCGCGCAAGGCACAGCCGGGCGGACGATCCGGCGGACGAGCAGGAGAGAGAGACATGGCCCATTATCGTGACCGCGCCCGGGACTGGGCGCTGTGGCTGACGCGGCAACGATCGGTCACGGGCACGCCCGGCGAGGTGGCGCTGGCGCAGAGGCTCGCGGAGCGGATCAGGGCCACGCCCGCGCTGGCCGGGGCCGAGGTCTGGACCATCGGCTGCGGCGATGCGCTGGGGCGGGAGTGCTGCGCAGCACTCGTGCGCGGGCAGGGGCCCGATACGGTCCTGCTGACGGGCCATTTCGACACGGTGACGGATGCGGACTATGGCGATCTCCAGCCCGTGGCCTGCGAGCCCGAGGCGCTACAGGGGGCGCTCCTGCGCCGTCTGGCCAGTCCCGGCACCAGCGCCGAGCGGCTGGCGAAGGCCGACCTCGCTTCGGGAGATTTCCTGCCGGGGCGGGGGCTTCTGGACATGAAGGCCGGTCTCGGCGCGGCTCTGGCGGCGCTGGAGGTCTGGGCCGCCGCACCCGAGCGCGCGGGCAACCTCCTCTTCGTGGCGGTGCCGGACGAGGAGGTGACATCGGTCGGCGCGCGGGCGCTGGCCGAGGCGCTGCCGCAGATCGCGGCCGAGAGGGGCCTCTCGGTCCGGGCCGCGATCAACTGCGACTGCGTGACCGACGAGGGCGACGGCAGCCTCGGGCAGGTGGTGGCGCTGGGCAGCGTGGGCAAACTTCTGGTGACGGCGCTCGTCGCGGGCGTGCCCGCCCATGCGAGCCAGCCCTACGAGGGGCTGAATGCCGGCGCCATCGCCGCGGCGCTGGTGGCGCGGGCGGAATGGGCGCCCGAGCTTGCGGACGGGCAGGAGGGCGCGGCGGGGATCCCGCCCGTCCTCCTCAGCCTGCGCGACGGGCGCGAGGGCTACGACGTGACCACGCCCGCCACGGTCTTTGCGACCTGGAACGTGCTCTCGCAGGGGCGGGGCGCGATGGCCACGCTCGGCGCCTTCCGGGCCATCGCGCTCGAGGCGGCGGCGGGGCTGGCCGCGGCCCTCGCGGCCCGGCAGGAGGCGGTGACGGGCCGGCCCGCCGAGGTGCCGGGCATCCCGGTCTCGACCCTTGCGGAGCTGGTGGCGAGCCTTCCGGAGGCGGCGACGGAGCGGCTCGCCGCCCGCGCGAAGGCTTTGGGCGGCGAGGGCCTGTCGCTGCCCGACCAGAACCGGCTACTCGCCGAGGAGGCCTGGCGGCTTTCGGGGCGCAGGGGACCGGCCATCCTCCTGGGCTTCGGCGCGCTCCCCTACCTGCCGGTGCATCTGGGTCACGGGCCCGAGGCGCAGGGCCTGCGGCGGGCCCTCGACCGGGCCCGCGCCGCGGTCGAGGCCGCGCACGGCTGCCGGATCGGGACGATGGAATTCTTCCCCGGCATCTCGGATCTCTCCTTCTTCGGCGAGGGGGATGCGTCGGAGGTGCCCTTCATGGCGGCCAACACGCTGGCCTGGGGCGCGACGGGATGGAGCGGGCGGATCGCCAACCTGCCTGCGGTGAATGTGGGGCCCTGGGGGCGGTCCTATCACACGCCGCTCGAACGCCTGCATGCGCCTTATGCCTTCGACGTGCTGCCGGACTTCTTGCTGCGGATCGCGCGGGAGGTTCTGGCGCCGGGCGGGCGCTGAGAGAGGCGCCGGCCCTGCGGCCTCCGGTCGCGGCGGAGGCGCCAGATCCCTGCAGGGCAAGGCTGCTGCGCGGTGGCGGAGCGCCTTTTCCTGCATTCGTCCCACTTTTCCGTGAACCCGATCGGCCTCTGGCGCGTTCCCTTCTGTCCGCAACTTCGCTGGAGGCTTCATGCACCAACCTGCCCTGCATCCCGACCAAGATGACGGCGCGGCGGCCCTGCGATCCGCGCTGCGCGACGCGCCCGATGACTGGGCGCTCTTTCTCGACATCGACGGGACGCTGGTGGACATCGCCGAGCAGCCGCACGACGTGCGCGTGGCCGCGGGTCTGCCGCAGGATCTGGCGCGGCTGGCCGAACGGCTCGGGGGCGCGCTCGCCCTCGTGACCGGGCGGCGGGTCGACTGGATCGACGCCAACTTCGGGCCGCATCTCTTTCCCGCCGCGGGTCTTCACGGGGTCGAGCGGCGCCGCGCCTCGGGAGAGCTCGACCGCGCGGGTCTCGCGCCGTCGCTGAACGCGCTGCGCAAGGATCTGGGGCGGCGCACGGCGCGGATGCCCGGCGTCCTCCTCGAGGACAAGGTGGCTGCGGTGGCGCTGCATTACCGGCAGGCGCCCGAGCGCGAGCCCGATGTGCGGGCGATGATGGAAATGGCCTTGAAGGTGATGGGAGACGGTTGGGTGCTGCAGCACGGCAAGATGGTGGTGGAACTGCGGCCGGCCTCGGCCAACAAGGGCACGGCGCTTGAGGCCTTTCTGGCGGAGCCGCCCTTCGCGGGGCGCAGGCCCGTGGCGGTGGGCGACGACGTGACCGACGAGGAGATGTTCCGGGTGGTCAACGCCCGCGGCGGCCTGTCGGTGCGGATCTGCGAGACCGAGGCGCCGACGCTGGCCCGGGCGCGGCTCGCCTCGCCGCAGGCGCTCCGCGACCTCGTGGTGGAGCTTGGCGCATGAGCCGTCTCGTCGTCGTCTCGAACCGTGTGCCCCTGCCGGACGAGAACGGCAACCCGCCGCCCGGCGGGCTGGCCGTCGCCGTCCATGCCGCGCTGCGCAAGAACGGCGGGATCTGGATGGGCTGGTCGGGCCGCTCCACCGGCGAGGAAGAGCCGCAGGGCCTGACCACGCTGGAGCAGGACAAGATCAGCTATGTGCTGACCGACCTCTCGCAGGCGGACCTCGACGAATATTACAACGGTTTCGCCAACCGGGTGCTCTGGCCGATCTTCCACTGCCGTCTCGATCTGGCCGAATATGCCCGGCAGGAGATGGCGGGCTATTTCCGCGTCAATCGCCTCTTCGCCGACCGTCTGGTGCCGATGCTCGAGCCCGACGATGTGATCTGGGTGCATGACTACCATCTGATCCCGCTGGCGCAGGAGCTTCGCAAGCGCGGGGTGCGCAACCGGATCGGCTTCTTCCTGCACATCCCGTGGCCGCCGGCCGACATCGTGACCGCGCTGCCGGTCTACGAGATCATCATGCGGGGCCTTGCGGCCTACGACCTCGTGGGGTTCCAGACCGACTACGACCTCGACAATTTCGTGGGCTGCCTGCGCCGCGAGGGCTGGGGCGACTGGTCGACGCCGGGCTGGCTCCGCGCCTTCGACAAGGAGGTGGCGGCGGCGGCCTTTCCCATCGGCATCGAGACCGGGGATTTCGCGCGGCTCGCGGCCAAGACGGACGGGCTCGATCTGGTCACCGACATGGAGCAGAGCCTCCATGGCAGTGCTCTCATCATCGGGGTGGACCGGCTCGACTATTCCAAGGGCATCGCCGCGCGGATCGACGCGTTCGAGCGGTATCTGATGCGCAACCCAGACCAGGCGGGCAAGGTCACGCTGCTGCAGGTGGCGCCCCATTCGCGCTCGGACGTGCCGGAATATCTCGAGATGCAGGGGCAGGTGGAGTCGCATTGCGGGCGGGTGAACGGCGCGCACGGCACCATCGAGTGGGTGCCCATCCGCTATGTGAACCAGTCGCTCACCCGCCCGGTGCTGGCGGGCCTCTATAGGCTGGCGAAGGTGGGGCTCGTCACCCCGCTCCGCGACGGGATGAATCTGGTCGCGAAGGAATATGTGGCCTCGCAGGATCCGGCGGATCCGGGCGTTCTCATCCTCTCGCGCTTCGCGGGGGCCGCGCGCGAACTGGACGGGGCCATCTTCATCAACCCCTACGACACCGAGCAGACGGCGGGGGCCATCGGCCGCGCGCTCTCGATGCCGCTCGACGAGCGGATCGCGCGCTGGCGGCGCATGATGGACCATCTCGAGTCCCATGATGTGCTCTGGTGGTGCCGCACGTTCCTCGCTGCCCTGAACGAGGCGCCCGAGGACAATGGCGCCCTGATCCGCGAGAGCGACTGACCGGAGGCGCTCCGGTCGCGTCGCGCGGCCGGAGAGCGGCGATCATCCGGGGCAGAGGTCAGCCGCGGGGGGCGGCAAGGGCACGGACCTGTTCCTGTCCCGCCACCATGCGCGGCAGAAGCGCGCCCGCCGTCTCGCGCAGCGCGCTCTCCTGACCCGCGGTGGCGAAGCCCTGGTAGAGCGTGACCTCCTCGTCGATGGCGCGCCGCTGGCCCGCGAGATAGAGGTCGTCGAACATCTGGTCGTCCGCCCCGCGCAGGGACTGCGCCTCGGCCTCGTGACGCGGCGACATGCGCGGCGTGATCGCCAGCGCGTCGGCCTCGGCCGCCTTCACCAGCCGCTCCGCCGTCTCGCGCCGCTCCTGCAGCACCTTCTCGGCGAAGGCGCGCACCGTTTCGTTCCGGGTGCGGGAGAGGGCGGTCTCGCTCGCCTCGACGCCGAAGAGCGCCGAGGAGACGGCCATGCCGGCAAAGACCTGTGCGTCGTCGACCACCACCAGCGGCGGGGGCGGCGCCTCGGATTGCGAGAAGGCCACGGGCGTGGCGAGAAGCAGCGCCCCGAGGGCGAGCGGAACAAGTCTCATCTTTCGACTCCGGAACTTCGGATCGGATCAGTGTCGCGCTGGACAGGGGATCAACCGCGCTGGCCTCGGGCAGGTTCCGGCAGGGCTCCTGTCGGCGGCATCCTGCCGAGCATCGCCGGATTTCCGCCGGTGTCGAAAAACTCGCCCGAAAGGCGAGCCGGCGCGGGAACCGGCTGCGCGCCCTGCGGTTCCCTGCCCTGAGAATGAGGCCGGGCTGTCCGGCAGCCGGGCCTCCTGACACGAGCCTGCGAGGTGAACGGTGCCAGCAAAGTCCAAGGCCCAGCAGAAAGCCGCCGGAGCCGCCCTGTCGGCGAAGCGCGGCGACACGAAGAAGAGCGATCTGAAGGGAGCCTCGCGGAGCATGGAAGAGTCCATGACCGAGAAGGAACTGAAGGAATTGGCCGCGACCGAGCGGAAGGGCAAGCCGGAGCACAAGTCCGGCTGATCCGCGCGAGCGAGGCCTGCGCCGCGCCGTCGCTCCCCGGCGCGGCGCATCTGTTTTTCGCCAGACACAGCCTTGCCGCCAGAGTTGCCCGTGTGCGCGTGCGCTGTCCCGTGCCGGCGGCACGGCAAAGGCCCGATCACGGGCCGGGCGGTCGGGAGCCTGCGTTGGAGGTCAGCCCAGCAGGAAGCCGAGCATCCGGCGCTCGTCGCTGCGCAGGTCGGGCAGGTCGGCAGGCTGCACGGCCTCGAGCTGGGCTGTGCGCTCATGGGGTTTCAGGTCCGCAAGGCCGAGGATCCGGGGATGGATGTAGGAGGTGCGGCTGATCGTCGGCGTGTTGTGCAGCCGCTCGGCCGCGCCTTCGGCCATCATCTTCACGGTGAGCTTGCCCTCGGTCGCGCGCGCCACGGCGAAGGCCGCCAGCGAGCCGCCCCAGGTGCGGAAGGTCTTTGCGGAAGCGCCCGAAAGGCCCGTCGCCTCGGCCAGATACTCGTTCACATGATGCGAGGCCACGCGCCGCACATGGCCCTCCTCGTCGATCCAGGTGAAGAGGTTGCGGCCCGGCAGGTCCTCGATCTCCTGCAGGATGCGGTGCAGGCGGCGGTCTTTGAGCACCTGACGCACGCGCTTGCCGCCCTTGGCGCGGAAATCGAGCCGCACCTCGCCGTCCTTGAGCTTCACATGTCGCGCCAGAAGCGTGGTCGCGCCGAAGGTCTTGTTCTCCTCGGCATAGGCCGAGCTGCCCACGCGCAGGAAGGTCCGGTCGATCAGCATGGTGAGGGCCGCGAGCGAGAAGGCGAGCTCGCCCGCCTCGGCCTTGAGATCGCGGCCCACGCGGCGGCGCAGACGGGGCAGCGCCTCGCCGAAGGCCGGCAGGAGGGCGTATTTCGCCTGCGACCGCCAGCTGCCCCAGTCGGGATGGTAGCGATATTGCTTGCGCCCGCGCGCATCGTAGCCGGTGGCCTGCAGATGGCCGTTCTCGAGCGGGCAGATCCACACCTTCTCATAGGCGGGCGGGACCCCGAGGCGCAGGATGCGGGCGCGCTCCGCGCGGTCCAGAAGCCTGCCGTCGGGGCCGCGGAAGACGAAGCCGCGCCCGCAGCGCCGCCGGGTGATGCCGGGCTCGGCATCGGTCACATAGACGAGGCCGCGCGGCACGATGGCCTCGCTGCCGTCCGACATCTCGACCAGAACGCAGCCATCCTTCACCTTGCAGCCCTCCTGTGATCCGGCCCGCGGCACCTGCCGCCGACCGCTGCCGCCCCGCCCCCCTGAGAAAGACGACCTCCTGCGGGGAACGGGCCGCGCCGTTGCCGCGCCGGACATGTCGGGATCGCCCCTCGCCCCCGACATGTCCACGCATCGGCGGTCGCCTGTCGCCGCGCTCAACCGGCGGAACGGGCCGAGGGTTCCCGGCGTTGGACCCGCGGCTGCGCCGATAGCGCCGGAGGGCGCTCCCTTGTCAGCCGTCCTCGCGCGACCTATCCCATGGGGCAGCCGGCCCGACAGAAGGTTTTCCCTTGCCCGACCGTGTCTCTCCTCTCGCGCCCTTCCGACTGCCCACCTACCGCAACCTCTGGATGGCGAGCATCGTCTCGAATTTCGGCGGGCTGGTGCAGGCGGTGGGCGCGGGCTGGATGATGACCGAGCTCACCCATTCCGCCGGGATGGTGGCGCTGGTGCAGGCTTCGACGACCCTGCCGATCATGCTCTTCTCGCTGCCCTCGGGCGCGCTGGCCGACAGCCTGAACCGGCGGCGCCTGATGCTGACGGCGCAGCTCTTCATGCTGACGGCCTCGGCCGCGCTGGCGCTGGCGGCCTTTGCGGATCTGCTGACGCCGTGGCTTCTGCTGACCTTCACCTTCCTGATCGGCGCGGGCGTGGCGCTTCACAACCCCTCGTGGCAGGCCTCGGTCGGCGACATCGTGCCCCGCAAGGACCTGCCCTCGGCGGTCGCGCTGAACAGCATGGGCTTCAACCTGATGCGGAGCGTGGGCCCCGCGCTGGGCGGGATCATCGTGGCGGCGGGCGGCGCGGCGGCGGCCTTCGCGATCAATGCGGCGAGCTATCTGCCGCTCGTCCTCACGCTCTTCCTCTGGCGGCCCGACTATGCGCCGCGGCGGCTGCCGCGCGAGACGCTGGGATCGGCCGTGGCCGCGGGCCTGCGCTATGTCTCGATGTCGCCCGTCCTGCTCAAGGTGCTCTTCCGCGGCTTCCTCTTCGGCCTTGCGGCGGTGAGCCTGCTTGCGCTGCTGCCCGTCGTGGCGCGCGACCTCGTGGGCGGGGGCGCCTTCACCTACGGGGTGCTGCTCGGCTGTTTCGGGGTGGGCGCCATCGGCGGGGCCTTCGCGGGCGCACGCCTGCGCGAGCGGTTCCAGAACGAGACCATCGTGCGGGCGGGCTTCGTGATCTTCGCGCTGGCGCTGACCGGGCTCGGCCTGTCGCGCGCGCTGTGGCTGTCGGGGCTCATGCTGCTGCCGGCGGGCGCGGCCTGGGTGCTGGCTTTGTCGCTGTTCAATGTGAGCGTCCAGCTTGCGACGCCGCGCTGGGTCGTGGGGCGGGCGCTGGCGCTCTATCAGACGGCCACCTTCGGCGGGATGGCGGCGGGCAGCTTCCTCTGGGGGCAGGCGGCCGAGGCGGGCGGCGTGGACGGGGCTCTGTTCGGCGCGGCCGGCGTTCTTGTCGTGGGGGCGCTCGTGGGGCTGCGGATGCCGCTGCCGGCCTTCGGGATGCAGGATCTCGACCCGCTGGGGCGGTTCGTGGAGCCGAGCCTGCCCGTGGATCTGCGCATGCGCTCGGGGCCGATCATGGTGACGGTCGAATATGACGTGGTGCCCGAGAATGTGGACGCCTTCCTTGCCGCCATGGCGGACCGGCGCCGGATCCGGATCCGGGACGGGGCGCGGCAGTGGGTGCTGTTGCGCGATCTGGAGCGGCCGGGGATCTGGGCCGAGAGCTACCATGTCGCGACCTGGGCGGAATATCTGCGCCACCACGAGCGGCGGACGAAGGCGGATGCCGAGGTGACGGACCGGTTGCTCGCGCTGCACGAAGGGCCGGGCAAGCCGCGCGTGCGCCGGATGATCGAGCGCCAGACGGTGCCGCTGCACGACGATCTGCCGCTGAAGCCCGAGGATCTGACCTGAGCGTCCGGGGGAAGAGCGGGGGAAGAGCGGGGGCGCTGCCCCCGCACCCCCGGGATATTTGGGCAGAGTGAAAGCGGGGCTCAGCCCATCCGCTCGGAGGCGTGGGCGCCGGGGGAGGCGGGGAAGACCACGGTCTTGTTGCCGTTGAGGAAGACCCGGTGATGGATATGGGCGTGGATGGCGCGGGAGAGGACCGAGGCCTCGACGTCGCGGCCGAGGCTCACATAATCCTCGGGGCTCTGGGCATGGGTGATGCGCACCGTATCCTGCTCGATGATCGGGCCTTCGTCGAGATCGGCGGTGACATAGTGCGCCGTGGCGCCGATCAGCTTCACGCCGCGCTGGTAGGCCTGCTTGTAGGGGTTGGCGCCCTTGAAGGAGGGCAGGAACGAATGGTGGATGTTGATGATCCGCCCCGACATGCGGGCGCAGAAGGCGTCCGACAGGACCTGCATGTAGCGGGCGAGCACGACGAGTTCGGCCCCGGTCTCGTCGACCAGCGCCATGAGGCGGGACTCGGCCTCGGGCTTGTTGTCCTTGGTGACCTTGATGAGATGGAAGGGGATGTCGTGGTTCACGACGACCTTCTGGTAGGTCAGGTGGTTGGAGACGACGCCCACGATCTCGATCGGCAGGGCGCCGATGCGCCAGCGGTAGAGCAGGTCGTTGAGGCAATGGCCGAAGTTCGACACCATCAGCAGGACCTTGATCTTGCTGGCGCTGTCGAAGATCTGCCAGTCGGCCTCGAGCGTCTCGCCCACGGCGGCGAAGTCCGCGGTGAGCCCGTCGAGCGTGGCGCCGGTCTCGGACTGGAAGCCCACGCGCATGAAGAAGCGCCCGGTCTCCTGATCGTCGAACTGGGCCGAGTCGGTGATGTTGCAGCCATGGTCGGCGAGGAAGGTCGAGATGGCGGCGACGATGCCCCGGCGGGTCGGGCAGGTGACGGTGAGGACGAACTTCGGCATGGGGCTCCCTCGCGGTGGTCTTTCCGAAGGGGCTATAGCGCCGGGGGCTGCGCGGCACATCACAAAGCGACCTAGGGTGAGCGGAATCTGACATCGGGTCGCAGGGTGGGGTGGGGAGGGCCCGCGGCCCCGGCCGGGCTGGAAGGTCTCAGGCTTCGCGGGCGGGGCCCTGCGGGTGGGCGCAGGCGGCAGGGGCGGGCGGTGCGACCGGTCGCGTCTCTTCTCGAGGAGCTTCGGCCGGGATCGACCCGGGCCGTGGCCTTCGGCCTTTGCGCGCGGAGGGTTGCGCAGGCCTCGGTCTGGCCGCTGTCGGCCAGCAGGGTGCCGGTTCAAGAGGTCGAGGGCCACTTCGGGGGCGGCCTCGCGGCGTCGGCGCGGCGGCAGATGCGGCGGGCGGGCTTGCGCCCGGCGATGCGGCGGTGACAGGCGGGGCGCAGGACCCGGGCTCGGGCTGGAGGGCCGGACCCCGGGGGCGGGAGGGGGCGCCCGCCGGGGGGCGGGCGCCCGCAGGATCAGCCGAAGACGCGGGTCAGGGCGCGGTCGATGGCATCCGTGATCTGGTCGATGTCGTCGGGCGTGGCGACCAGCGCGGGCGAGAGGCAGAGCGTGTTGTTGAAGCCCGGCAGGCTGCGGTTCGTCATGCCGATGATGACGCCCTGCGCCATCACGTCGGCCACCACGGCTGCCACACGCTTCTCGTCCATGGGCTCCTTCGTGGCGCGGTCGGCCACGAGCTCGGCGCCGCAGAACAGGCCCTTGCCGCGCACGTCGCCGATCACGGCATGCTTCTCCTGCAGCGCGGAGAGGTTCTCGATCACCCGCGCGCCCATCTTCAGCGTGTTCTCGAGCAGGCCCTCGTCTTCGATGATCCGCATGTTCTCCAGCGCCGCCACCGGGCCCGCGGTGCAGCCGCCGAAGGTCGAGATGTCGCGGAAGTAGCTCATCGGATCGGCGGGATCGTCCTTGAACATGTCGAAGACGGCCTCGGTCGTGACCGTGCAGGAGATGGCCGCATAGCCCGAGGCCACGCCCTTGGCCATGGTCACGAAATCGGGTTTCACGCCGAAGTTCTGGTAGCCGAACCAGGTGCCGGTGCGGCCGAGCCCGCAGACCACCTCGTCGATATGGAGGAGGATGTCGTATTTCCGGCAGATCTCCTGCACGCGCTCCCAGTAGCCCGCGGGTGGCACGATCACGCCGCCGCCGGCCGTCACCGGCTCGAGGCAGAGCGCGCCGATCGTGTCGGGGCCCTCGCGCAGGATCACCTCCTCGATGGCGTCGGCCGCGCGCAGGCCGTAATTCTCGACGTCCCACTGCTTGCGGTATTCGAGGCAGTGCGGGACCATCACGAAGCCCGGCGTCAGCGGCCCGTATTGCTCGGCGCGCTGCGGCTGGCCCGAGGTGGCGAGCGCCGTGATGGTGGTGCCGTGGTAGTCGCGCTCGCGGAAGAGGATCTTGCCCTTCTTGCCGCCATGGTGCCGGTGCGAGATCTGGCGCACCATCTTGAACACCTTCTCGTTCGCCTCGGAGCCCGAGTTCGAGTAGTAGACGCGCGAGAGGCCCGGCATCTTCTCGATCAGGCGCTTGGAGAAGCGCGAGGCCGGGATCGAGCCTGCAGAATGGGCGAAATAGTTCATCTTGATGAGCTGGTCGCGCACGGCATTGGCGATGCTCTCGCGGCCGTAGCCCACGTTCACCGTCCAGACGCCGCCCGAGACCGCGTCGAGATGCTCCTTGCCGGCCGCATCCCAGACCCGCATCCCCTTGCCCTCGACGATGATCCGGGGATCCACCGTCTCGTACTGTTTGTGCTGGCTCAGGTGGTGCCACATGTGAGCGCGGTCCGCCTCGATCACCTCGCTGAGGTCGTTCGCCTGCGCCAAGCCTTCCATCATCTTCTCCCTGCCGTGATTCCTGACCGTTCGGTCGAGTTTGAGACGCGATCCGGCGAAAAGGCAACAGGGCGGTATGGTGCGGCCCTGTCATCGCGCTTCGTGAAATTTCAGTGCTGCGGACGCTCGGCCCATCCGGCGAAGATCCGCTCGAGCGCGACCACGGCATAGTAGAGCAGGATGCCGAGGAAGGCGAGCGCGATGAGGACGGCGAACATCAGGGGATAGTCGCCGTTGGTCTCGCCCGACTTGAAGAGCGCGCCGAGGCCGCGGCCGTGCGGGCTCACGATCTCGACGAGGTTCGTGCCGATGAAGGCGAGCGTGACCGAGACCTTCAGCGCGCCGAAGAACTCGGGCAGGGTCTTGGGCAAGGCGATCTTCCAGAAGATCGTGAGCTTCGAGGCCCCGAGCGAGCGGAGGATGTCGCGATATTCCGGCTCGAGCGTCGAGAGGCCGATGCCCACCGACACGGCGATGGGGAAGAAGGAGATCAGGAAGGCCATGAGCACGGTGTTGAAATCGTGCTGGCCGATGAAGATCAGCGCCAGCACCGGCACGAGCGTGGCCTTGGGAATGGCGTTGAAGCCCACGAGCAGCGGATAGAGCCCGTCGCGGGCGGTGCGCGAGAAGCCCATCACCATGCCGAGGAGGGTGCCGAAGACCACGGCGAGGCCGAGACCCGCCACCGTGCGCCAGAGCGTCTGCCAGCCCATCGTGAGGAACAGCTGCCAGTAGCGGGCATAGGCGGGCGGCAGGTCAGAGGGCGAGGCCATCTTGTAGTTGGGCCAGCCGTTCCACCAGACGATCCCCTCCCAGAGCGCGAGGAAGATCAGGATCGCGGCGAGCGGCACGCCGATCCTGTGCAGGAGATCCATCAGCGGGCCCCTCCGTCGCGGGGCGAAAGGGCCGGAGAGGTTCTGTCGCGGGCGGGGGCGGCCTGCCCATCGCGCGGCGCCGCGCCCCCTGCCACGGTCTCCTCGCGTCCCTGCGCGATGCGGATCTGGTCGCGCAGGAGATGCAGCATGTCGGTGGCCTCGGGGGTATAGAGCACGTCGATGCGCCGGTCGGCGGGCAGACCCACGTTCAGGATGAACTGGGTGGAGGCCGGCCGGCCCGACAGGACGATGACCTGATCGCCGAGGAAGACGCTTTCGCGCAGGTCGTGGGTGATGAGCACGCAGGTGAAGGGCTCGGCCGCGCGCAGATCGCGCATGGTCTGCCACAGATCCTCGCGGGTGAAATTGTCGAGCGCGCCGAAGGGCTCGTCCATGATGAGCACGTCGGGCCTGTGCACGATCGCCCGGCAGAGCGAGGCGCGCTGGCGCATCCCGCCCGAGAGCTGGCTCGGCCGCTTGGCCTCGAAGCCCCTGAGCCCCACCATCTCGAGGAGAGCCATCGCCCGCTCGACCCGGTCCTTCCGCGGCATCCGCGGCGCCACGATCTCGAGCGGCAGGATCACATTCTCGAGGATGGTGCGCCATTCGAGCAGCACCGGATTCTGGAAGGCCATGCCCACCGTGCGGCGCGGCGAGGTCACGCGCTCGCCATGCAGCCAGACCTCGCCGCGGTCGGGCTTCATCAGCCCCGCCACCAGCCGGGTGAGGGTGGACTTGCCGCAGCCCGAGGGGCCCACGACCGCGCAGAAGGTGGCCTCGGGGACCGAGATGTTCAGATCCTCCAGCACCGGCAGCGGGCCGGCGGGCGTCCTGTAGGCGTGGCTCACGCCGCGGATGTCGATGAGGTCGGGCATGGTCTTCCCGTCGGGGAGGAGGCGGGGCCCATGGCCCGCGCCCCGGTCACTCGGACGTCACTCGAAGGACAGGCTGCCGTCGGCGGGCAGCCACTGCGGATCGAAATAGAGGGCGGCGTCGGGGGCGTTCCGGAACTCGTAGACGGATTTCGTCTGTTCGATGGCGCGCGCCATGCGTTCGGGGTCGATGTTGCCCATGCCGTTGGCCTTCACCCAGTCGGTCACCACATTGTCGCGGATCGCCATGCCGAGGCGGCGCTCTTCGAGCGCGGCATCGGCGGCCGGGTTGCGCTCGATCAGGGCCGCGATCGCCGCGCCGGGCTCGGCCACCGCATCCTTCCAGCCCTTCGCCACGGCGCGCAGGAAGCCCGTCACCGCCTCGGGGTGATCCTTGGCGAAGTCGGTGTTGACGATGATCGCATTGCCGTAGAGCGCCACGCCGTGATCGGCCATGAGCAGGGTCGAGATATCCTCCTCGGGCACGCCCAGCCGCACGAGGTTCAGGACCGAGGAGAAGGAGAAGCCCGTGACCGCAGCGACCTGACCTTCGGCCAGCATCGGCTCGCGCACGGGAAAGCCCACCGGCTCGACGGCGATGGCAGCCATGTCGAGCCCGTTCTCGGCGGCGAAGATCGGGAACTGCGCCCAGGCCCCGTCGGGGGGCGGCGCGCCGAGCTTGCGGCCCTCGAGGTCCTTCGGCGCCTCGACGCCCTGCGACCTGCGCCCGACCACCGCGAAGGGCGGCTTGTCGTAGATCATCATGGCGGCGGTGACCGGCGCGCCCGGGTTCTGGTCGAGGAACTTCATCAGGCTGTTGATGTCGGCGAAACCCACCGGAAAGGCGCCGGTCGCGACCTTCGGGATCGCATCGAGCGAGCCCGCGCCCTCGGAAATCTCCACCGTGAGATCCTCGGCCGCGAAATGGCCCCTGTCGAGCGCCACGAAATAGGGAGCGGCCGGGCCCTCGAACTTCCAGTCGAGCGCGAAGGGCATGGCGGTCTCGGCCCCGGCCAGGGTGGCGGTGACGGTGAAGGCCGCGGCGAGGGCGGCGGAGGCGCGGAACATGGCTCTCTCCCGATCGTGACGTTGCAGGCGAGGCTGACCGGCTGGCGGGCAGGTGCAAGCGGGCCGCCGGCACGGCAGGAGGCTCCGCGGCCGATGTGCTTAAATATCTCTCGAAAGTGGATGCCGTGCCCGCGAAACGGGCGCCCCGGTCAGCGCAGACGGGCGAGCAGCGCCTCGGCCGCAGCCGGGTTCGCGACCTTGTGGCCCGAGATGACATAGAGGAACACATCGCGCGGCCGCTCGGGCGCCTCGGTCACGCGGGCGAGCCCCTCGGGGGCGCGGCCGGCCTCCCAGTCGCGGGCGCGGGTGGCCCATCGGTCCAGCGCTTCCGGCGGATAGCCCTCGGCGGGACCCTCGCGGGTGCCCATGATGCGGGCATAGACGAAATCGGCGGTGGGATCGGCGATCTGCGGATGCTCGCTGTCGCCCTCCACCACGATCGCCACGTTTCGCTCGGCCGCCAGCGCCACGAAGGCCGGGTCGCGGAAGCTCTCGTGGCGCACCTCGACGGCATGGCGCAACCGCCGGCCCCTGTGCTCGGGCGGCAGGAGCGCGAGGAAGGCTGCGAAATCCTCGGGGTCGAAGGCCTTCGTCGGCAGGAACTGCCAGTTGATCGGCCCGAGCTTGGCGCCGAGCCGCAGGATCCCGCTGTCGAGGAAGCGGTCCACCGATGCGCCCGCCTCGGCGAGCTTCCTGCGGTTGGTGGCGAACCGGGGCGCCTTGAGGGCGAAGACGAAATCGTCCGGCACCTCGTCATGCCAGCGCGCGAAGCTCTCGGGCTTCTGCGAGCCGTAGTAGGTGCCGTTGATCTCGAGGGTGGTCAGGCGCGAGGCGGCATGGCCCAGCTCACGCTTCTGCGGCAGCCCCTCGGGGTAGAAGGTGCCGCGCCAGGGCTCGAAGACCCAGCCGCCGATGCCGATGCGGATCATGGCGTCCTCCCTGCCGCGAAAAGCCGAGCATGGCCGGGCCTGTCCGGCGGCGCAACCGCCCATCTGCGGTGGCCTTGCGGCGCGGGCGCGGGGGATGGCGCGCCCGCGCCTGCCGTCATTTGCCGTCGGGATCGTGGGTGTGGTGGCGGTCCTTCTCGCCGCCGCCGCCCGAGACCTTGCTCTGTTTGCGCGCGTCGCTGTCGGCGCCGGGCTTCGTCACCTCGAGCGGCGCGTCCGCATCCTGATGCGAGGAGCCGGGGCCGCCCTGACGGATGCTGGCCGGAGTCTTCTGGGAGGTCGACATGTCAACGGTCCTGCTGATGACCCTGATGGGTCGTGTTGATCTTGCTGTTCGCCTGCTGGCCCTGCTTGTCGGGATCCGGCCGGGATGCGGCCCCCGAGGTCTCGGGCGTCTCGTGGGCAGCGCCGCCGGGGCCCTTGTCGCTGCGGTTCGCGGGCGGGATAGGGGGCATTTTCGCGGTCATGGGCGCTCCTCGTCGTCGGTCCTGCGGTTGCCGGCATGGTCCTGATACTGCTGCGTCTTGACGTAGCCGCCATCCTTGCCGCGGCTTTCGCTGCCCTGCTTGTCGCGGTTGGACAGCACGCCATTGGCCGGGATCTCGGCGGTCTCGGCTTCGGTCATGGCGCCGGTGCCGTCGCCCTTGCCCTTCACGCCCTGACCGAAGTGCTTCTTGTCCGCATGTGCCATCTGGTCCTCCTTGCGGCGCGTTGCTTCGCCGTCAGGGAGCCAACCGGAGGTCGGGGCGGATGTTCCCGCAAGCCTGCGTGAGGGGCGCGCGATCAGCTCTCGAACCGCAGCCAGCGCAGCCCGTAGCCTCCGAGCTCGACCGTCAGCTCGTCCTTGCGCAGCGAGGCCTTGCCTTGGCCCAGGACGGGCCGCAGCCGGCCCAGCCCCGAGGCCTTCGGCAGCGTGAGCGTCACCGTCTGCGGCTCGGGCCCGAGATTGGCGAGAGCGATGAGGGTGCGGCTCTCCCAGTCGTGGCGGATGGCGAAGATCGAGGCTTGGGGCAACGGCAGCACGGCATGGTCGCCGAAGGCGATCTCGGGGCATTCCCGCCGCCGCCGCAGGAGATGCTCCATGAAATGGAACATCGTGTCCGGCCGGTCCTGCTGGTCGGTGGCATTGACCTTGTCCGGGCCCCAGCGCGGATCCGAGACCATGGGCCGGTGCAGGGCCTCGGTGCCCGCGTCCGAGAAGCCGCCGTGCGGGCCGGCCTCCCACTGCATCGGTGCGCGCACGGCGAGCCGTCCGGGGATCTCGAGATTTTCCGCCATGCCGATCTCCTCGCCGTAGAAGATCACGGGCGATCCCGGCATCGAGGCCATCAGCGCATAGGCCATGCGGAGCCGGTCGGAATCGCCCTTCAGCATGGTGGGCATCCGCCGCCGCAGCCCGCGTCCAAAGAGCTGCATCGAGGGTTCGGGCCCGAAGGAGGCGAAGCCCTCCTGCCGCTCGGCCTCGGTCAGCTTGTCGAGCGACCATTCGTCATGGTTGCGCAGGAAATGGGCCCAGCCATCGTCGGGCGCGAGTTCGGGCATGTGGCGCAGCCCGTGGACGATGGGCCCCGCGTCCTCGCGGGCGAGCGCCAGCGCCATCGCCTGATTGAGGTTGAAGTCGAGGCACATGTGCAGCTCGTCGCCGTCCTCGTCGCCGAAGAAGCGGCGCACGTCCGGATAGTCGAGGTTCACTTCGCCCAGAAGCACCGCATCGCCCGACCGGCGGTTGATGAAGGCGCGCAGGTCGCGCAGCCAGCGGTGGGGCGTGAAGCCCGTGTCCACCGTCGACATCTGCTCGAGCAGGAACGGCACGGCATCCACGCGGAAGCCCGAGAGACCGAGCTGGAGCCAGAATCCCACGATCCGCCGGATCTCGTCGCGCACCGCGCGATTCTCGACGTTGAGGTCCGGCTGGTGGCTGTAGAAGCGGTGGAGATAGTATTTCCCGGCCTTCGCATCCCAGGTCCAGCTACTGTTCTCTTCTCCGGGGAAGACCAGCGAGGCGGCATCCTCCTCGGGCTTCTCGTCGCGCCAGACATACCAGTCGCGGTAGGGCGAATCGGGGTCGGCGCGCGAGGCCTGGAACCAGGGATGCTCGCGCGAGGTGTGGTTCACCACGAGGTCCGCGATCACCCGCATCCCGCGATCCTGGGCCGCGCGCAGGAATTCGACGAAATCGCCCAGCGTGCCCAGCCGGGGATCGACGGCATAATAGTCGGTGATGTCGTAGCCGTCGTCCTGGTTCGGGCTCGGATAGAAAGGCATCAGCCAGATGCAGCTCACCCCCAGCCGGTCGAGATGGTCGAGCCGCCGGGTGAGCCCCGGGAAATCCCCGATCCCGTCGCCGTTGCTGTCCTGAAAGGTCTCGACATCGAGACAATAGAAGACGGCGTTCTTCCACCAGACATCGCTCGTGCGGCTGATATCCATCCTCAGCCTGCCCAGATCCGCATCGGTCACCTCCCGGAAAATCAGGGAAGGGAACGCGCCGTGCAGAGGCGAGGTTCCTAAGTCTCGACAGAGGTTGGGGGAAACGGTCAGGGTCGGCCGTGCGCCAACGCACCGCAGGGACCGCAGTCCCCATCGATTCCGTCCTGCCTGTCAGGAAATTGGTGAGCGGGGTGGGTATCGAACCCACGACCAGCTGATTAAAAGTCAGCTGCTCTACCACTGAGCTACCCGCCCTCACCATGTCGAAATCGCGGTTGCGACCGTCGATCTCGACTGCGCCGCTCTCTACGCAACCGGCTGCGGGGGGTCAAGGGCCAAATGCGCAGAAAGATCGCCTGCTCTGGCAAAAAGATCCTGACGGGCGTATAGGGTGCGCCATGATGGACATGGGCGCTTCCTCCGGCCTCGGCTTCATGAAGATGCATGGGGCGGGCAACGATTTCGTGGTGATCGACTCGCGCGGACGCGGCGGGGCGCTGGTGACGGCCGGCCTCGCGCGGGGGCTGGGCGACCGGCACCGCGGCGTGGGGTTCGACCAGCTTGCCGAGATCCGCGATCAGGAGGGGGCGGATTGCGCGCTCGACTTCTGGAATTCGGACGGCTCGCGCTCGGGCGCCTGCGGCAACGCCACGCGCTGCGTGAGCGATTACCTGATGCGGGATCTGGGCCGGGACGAGGTGACGCTCGTCACCGCGCGCGGCCGCCTGCACGCGCGTCGGCGCGAGGACGGGCTCGTGGCGGTGAACATGGGGGCGCCGCAGCTCCTGTGGTCCGAGATCCCGCTCGCCCGCGCGATGGAGACGGACAGCCTGCCGCTCGAGGGCGGGCCCTCGGCGGTGGGCATGGGCAACCCGCATTGCGTCTTCTTCGTGGATGACGCCGAGGCGGTCGATCTGGCGGGGCGGGGGGCCTCGGTCGAGACCGATCCGCTGTTTCCCGAGCGCACCAATGTGGAATTCGCAAGCCTGATCGGCCCCGACCGGCTGCGGCTGCGCGTCTGGGAGCGGGGGGCGGGCATCACGCTCGCCTGCGGCTCGGGCGCCTGCGCCACGGCGGTGGCGGCGGCCCGGCGCGGCCTGACCGGGCGGCAGGTGCGGCTCGAGATGGACGGCGGCGTGCTGGAAGTGGACTGGCGCGACGAGGGCGTCTGGCTCTCGGGGCCGGTCGCGCGGGTGTTCGAGGGGCATCTCTCGCCCGAGATGATGGCGCTGGCATGAGCGCGCCGATCTTCTCCACCCTCGGCTGCCGGCTCAATGCCTACGAGACCGAGGCCATGAAGGAGCTCGCCACCGCGGCGGGCGTCGACAATGCCGTCGTGGTCAACACCTGCGCGGTCACGGCCGAGGCGGTGCGCAAGGCCAAGCAGGAGATCCGGCGCCTGCGCCGCGAGAATCCTGAAGCCACGATCATCGTCACCGGCTGCGCGGCCCAGACCGAGCCCGCGACCTTCTCGGCCATGCCCGAGGTCGACCGGGTGATCGGCAATACCGAGAAGATGCAGCCCGCCACCTGGGCCGCGATGGCGCCCGACCTGATCGGCGAGACCGAGCGGGTGCAGGTGGACGACATCCTGTCGGTGCGCGAGACCGCGGGCCACCTGATCGACGGCTTCGGCCGCCACCGCGCCTATGTGCAGGTGCAGAACGGCTGCGATCACCGCTGCACCTTCTGCATCATCCCCTACGGGCGCGGCAATTCGCGCTCGGTTCCGGCGGGCGTGGTGGTGGAGCAGATCCGGCGGCTCGTGGACCGCGGTTTTGCCGAGGTGGTGCTGACGGGCGTGGACCTCACCTCCTGGGGCGCGGATCTTCCGGCCGCCCCGCGCCTCGGCGATCTGGTGATGCGGATCCTGCGGCTGGTGCCGGATCTCGCGCGGCTCAGGATCTCCTCGATCGATTCGATCGAGGCGGACGAGGCGCTGATGGGGGCCATCGCCACCGAACCGCGGCTGATGCCGCATCTGCATCTCAGCCTCCAGCATGGCGACGACCTGATCCTGAAGCGGATGAAGCGCCGCCACCTGCGCGACGATGCGATCCGCTTCTGCGAGGAGGCGCGGCGGCTGCGGCCCGACATCGTGTTCGGGGCCGACATCATCGCGGGCTTCCCGACCGAGACCGAGGCGGCCTTCGCCAATTCGCTGAAGCTGGTCGAGGAGTGCGGGCTCACCTTCCTGCATGTCTTCCCCTTCTCGCCGCGCCAGGGCACGCCCGCCGCGCGGATGCCGCAGCTGGCCGGACCCACGATCCGCGAGCGGGCGGCGCAGCTGCGCACCTTGGGCGAGGCGCGGCTTCTGGCCCATCTCGAGGGCGAGCGCGGCCGGACGCACCGGGTGCTGATGGAGGGCCCGCGCATGGGCCGCACCGAGCAGTTCACCGAAGTGGCTTTCGCCGCCGACCAGCCCGAGGGGCGGATCCTTTCCGCCACCGTGACGGGTCATGCGGAGGGGCGCCTGACCGCCACGGTTGCCGAGGCCGGGCTCGCGGCGTAAAACCCGGCCATTCCATCGAAAGGCCCTTCCATGACCGCACCGAAACCCGTCGTCCTCTGCATCCTCGACGGCTGGGGGCTCCGTGCCGAGCGCGAGGCGAATGCCGTGGCGCTGGCCCATACCCCGACCTTCGACCGGCTGATGGCGACCTGCCCGAACGCGACCCTTGTCACCCACGGCCCGGACGTGGGTCTGCCGCGGGGGCAGATGGGCAATTCGGAGGTCGGCCACACCAACATCGGCGCGGGCCGGGTGGTGGCGATGGACCTCGGCGCCATCGACCTTGCCATCGAGGAGGGCTCGTTCCCGCAGAACCCGGCGCTGCGCGACTTCATCGCGCAGGTGAAGGCGAAGGGCGGCACGGCGCATCTGATGGGCGTCGTCTCGGACGGGGGCGTGCACGGGCATATCCAGCATCTCATCAGCGCGGTCGAGGTGCTGGCGGGCGAGGGCATCCCGGTCGTGATCCATGCGATCACCGACGGGCGCGACGTGGCCCCCACCTCGGCGGGCGAGTTCGTGGGCCAGCTCTTGCGGGTGCTGCCCGAAGGCGCGCGAATCGGCACGGTGATCGGCCGCTACTGGGCCATGGACCGCGACAAGCGGTGGGATCGGGTGAAGCGCGCCTCCGATGCGATGCTCCATGCCGCGGGCGAGCGTGCGCCCGACGCCGAGGCCGCGGTGGCGGCGGCGCTGGCGCGGGGCGAGACCGACGAATTCATCGCGCCCACCGTCGTGGGCGACTATGCGGGCGCCCGCGACGGCGACGGCTTCTTCTGCCTCAACTTCCGCGCCGACCGGGCGCGCGAGATCCTCGCGGGGCTCGGCCAGCCGGGCTTCGAGGCCTATGACACGGGCGCGCGGCCGGACTGGTCGGCCTTCCTCGGGATGGTCGACTATTCCAAGGAGCACGACCGCTTCATGACCGCGGCCTATCCCAAGCCCGTGATCCGCAACACGCTGGGCGAATGGGTGGCGAGCCATGGGCTGCGGCAGTTCCGCATCGCGGAAACCGAGAAATATCCCCATGTCACCTTCTTCCTGAACGGCGGCCGCGAGGCGCCGGAGACGGGCGAAGACCGCTACATGGCCAGTTCGCCCAAGGTCGCGACCTACGACCTGCAACCCGAGATGTCGGCCCCCGACGTGAGCGACCATCTCGTCGAGGCCATCGGCGCGGGCTACGACCTGATCGTGGTGAACTATGCCAACCCCGACATGGTGGGCCACACGGGCGATCTGAAGGCCGCCATGGCGGCCGTCGAGGAGGTGGACCGCGGGCTCGGCCGGGCGGTCGAGGCGGTGACGTCCGCGGGCGGGGCCATGATCGTGACCGCCGACCACGGCAATTGCGAGACGATGGTCGATCCCGAGACCGGCGGGCCCCCACGGCGCACACGACGAACCCGGTGCCGGTGATCCTCGTGAACGGGCCTGCGGGCGCGCGGCTTCATGCCGGAAGGCTCGCCGATCTCGCGCCGACGCTCCTCCAGCTCATGCAGCTGCCCCAGCCCGAGGAGATGACCGGGCGGAGCCTGATCGACGGATGATCCGCGCGCTCGTCCTTGCGCTGGGCCTTCTCGCCACGCCGGCTGCGGCCGTGACCGTGGCGCAGGAGGCGGCGCAGGCGGCGCGCGACCTGCAGGCGGCGGTGACGGCGCTGCAAGAGGCCAAGGGCGCGCGCGACCGGGTCTCGGCGCTGACCACCACGATCCGCGCCTACGAGCGCGGGCTCGCCGCGCTGCGCGAGAACCTGCGGCAGGCGGCGATCCGCGAGTCGGTGCTCGAGATGCTGCTCGAGGCCAAGCGGGATGAGATCGCGCAGCTTCTGGGCGTGCTCGCGCGGATGGATGCGCGGCCGGGGCCGCTCCTTCTGATGCATCCTGCGGGGCCGCTCGGCACGGCGCGGTCGGGGATGATCCTGTCGGATGTGACGCCCGCGCTTCTGGCGCAGGCCGAGTCGCTCCGCCAGCAGGTGAGCGAGGTGCGCGACCTGCGCGAGTTGCAGACCGCGGCCGGTAAGACGCTCGCCGAAGGGCTGGCCGCGGCGCAGGAGGCCCGGACGGCGCTGAGCCAGGCCATCGGCGACCGGGTGGACCTGCCCACGCGCTTCACCGACGATCCGGCGGTGCTGAAGGGGCTTTTGGAAAGCGCCGACACGCTCGACGCCTTCGCGGGCGGGCTGGCCACCGGCGATCCCGACGCCGCGGCGCGCGATTTCGAGGCGGCGCGCGGGCGGCTGCCGCTGCCGGTGCTGGGCACGATCCTCCGGCGGGCCAACGAAGCGGATGCGGCGGGCGTGCGCCGGCCGGGCATCCTGATCGCGGCCCGGCCGCAGGCGCTGGTGACCGCGCCCTGGCCCGCCACGATCCGCTACCGCGGGCCGCTTCTCGACTACGGAAATGTGATGATCCTCGAGCCCGGCGCCGGCTATCTGCTGGTGTTGGCAGGTCTGGGCACCGTCTATGGTGAGACGGGAGAGGTGGTCGCCGCCGGCGCACCGCTCGGGCTGATGGGGGGCGAGCCGCGCCCTGCCGGTCCTGCGGCCGCAGGCGGAGAGGGCGCTGGCGCTCGGGATACGGAAACGCTTTACTTGGAATTGAGGCAAGGAGCCGAGCCGGTCGATCCGGCGGACTGGTTCGAGGCAAACGGGGAATAGGACCGCCATGAGGAAATACATGATGGCCGCGCTGGGCGGCACGGTGGCCGGCGTCCTGCTGGCGACCCAGGTGGCGGGGCCCCTCATCGCGCAGGAACAGCAGCGGTCGAAGTCGGTCTACGAGCAGCTCGACCTGTTCGGCGACATCTTCGAGCGCATCCGCGCGCAATATGTCGAGGAAGTCGAGACCGACAAGCTGATCGAGGCCGCGATCAACGGGATGCTGACCTCGCTCGATCCGCATTCGAGCTATCTGCCGCCCGACGATTTCGACGACATGCAGGTGCAGACCCGCGGCGAGTTCGGCGGCCTCGGCATCGAGGTCACGCAGGAGGAAGGCTTCGTCAAGGTCGTCTCGCCGATGGACGGCACGCCCGCGGATGCGGCCGGCATCCAGTCCGGCGACTTCATCACCCATGTGAACGGCGAATCCGTGCTGGGCCTCACGCTCGATCAGGCGGTGGACATGATGCGCGGGCCGGTCGGCTCCGAGATCCTCATCACGGTGGTGCGCGAAGGCACCCCCGAGCCCTTCGACGTCTCGATCGTCCGCGACACGATCAAGCTGGTGGCCGCCCGCAGCCGCGTGGTGGGCAACACGGTCGTCGTGCGGCTGACCACCTTCAACGACCAGACCTTCTCGGGCCTGAAGGAGGGTCTCGAGAAGGAGATCAAGGCGCTCGGCGGCGAGGACAAGATCAACGGCGTGGTGCTCGACCTGCGCAACAACCCCGGTGGGCTCCTGACCCAGGCGATCCAGGTGTCCGACGCCTTCCTCGACAAGGGCGAGATCGTCTCGACCCGCGGCCGCGCCGCGGGCGACGGCGAGCGGTTCAACGCGACCCCGGGCGATCTGATCGACGGCAAGCCCATGGTCGTGCTCATCAACGGCGGATCGGCCTCGGCCTCGGAGATCGTGGCGGGCGCGCTGCAGGACCATCGCCGCGCCATCGTCGTGGGCACCAAGAGCTTCGGCAAGGGATCGGTCCAGACCGTGATCCCGCTGCGGGGCGAGGGGGCCATGCGGCTGACCACGGCGCGCTACTACACCCCCTCGGGCCGGTCGATCCAGGCGCTCGGCGTGGCGCCCGACATCGTGGTGAACCAGCCGCCCGTGAAGCCCGCCGTCCCCGAGGAGGAGGAGAGCCCCGCGGCGAGCGCCGCCCGCAACCGGTCTGAGGCCGACCTGCGCGGCGTCCTGTCGAACGATTCGATGACCGAGGACGAGAAGAAGCAGCTCGAGGCCGATCGCGCCCGGGCGGAGGATTCCGCGAAGCTGCGCGACGAGGATTACCAGCTCGCCTATGCGGTGGACATCCTCAAGGGCCTCTCGGCCATCGAAGTGAAGCCCTGAGGCGGCCATGGAGCGCGCGATCGATCCCGAGACGCTGCCCTACCGCCCCTGCGTGGGCATCGTGCTCATCAACCGCGAGGGGCTGATCTTCGCCGGGCAGCGGATCGACAGTCCGGTGCCCGCCTGGCAGATGCCGCAGGGCGGCATCGACGAGGGCGAGAAGCCGCGCGAGGCCGCGCTGCGCGAGCTCCGGGAAGAGACCGGCATCCCGGCCGAGCGGGTGGAGTTCGTGGCCAAGGCCCCGGACTGGGTGACCTACGACCTGCCGCCCGAGCTTCTGGGCAAGGTCTGGGGGGGCAAATATCGCGGCCAGCGGCAGAAATGGTTCCTCTACCGCTATCTCGGGACCGACGAAGAAGTGGGGATCGGCACGGATCACGCCGAATTCTCCTGCTGGCGCTGGATCGGGGCCGAGGAAATGGTCGCGGCGATCGTGCCCTTCAAGCGCGCGGTCTATGAAGAGGTGGTGGCGGTCTTCCGGCCGCATCTCGCCTGATTGCCGGAGAAGAGGGGGGCTTCGCCCCCCCGCCGCCCCTCCCTGCGGGCGGGGCGACTCCCCCGCGGGATATTTGGGCAGAGTGAAAGCGCGGTCGGCCGCTCTCGCGTCGGCGGGATGAGCGAGCCGCGGATCGGCGCGCGGGCGGCGGGGTCTTCGTGAAGCGCGATCAGCCGTTTTCGCGCAGGATCGCGCCGGCGAGATAGAGCGAGCCGCAGATCAGCACGCGGGCGGTGGGGTCTTCGGCGGCGATGGCGGCGAGGGCGCCCGCGACCGAGGGCGCGGTCAGGGCCGCCATTCCTGCGGCGCGGGCGGCGGTGGCGGTGGCCTCGGCGGGGAGCGTGTTGGCCTCGCCCGGGATCGAGACTGCATGGAGGCGCGTCACATGGGGGGCGAGCGGGCGCATGTAGCCCGCCACGTCCTTGGTGTTCAGCATCCCGCAGATGAGATGGGTGGGCCGCGGCGCCATCCGTGCCAGTGTCGCCGCCACCGCGGCGCCGCCCGCGGGGTTGTGGCCGCCGTCGAGCCAGAGCTCGATGCCCGGCGCGCTCTGCGCGAGCGGCCCTCGACGCAGGCGCTGCATCCGGGCGGGCCAGTCGGCGCGGGTGAGGGCCGCCTCGCAGGCGGCCTCGGGCGCGCCGAGATGGCGCAGCGCCATCAGGGCCGCGCCGGCATTCTGGATCTGGTGCGGCCCGGGCAGGGCCGGGAGCGGCAGATCGAGAAGGCCCGCCTCGTCCTGGAACACCGTCCGGCCGCGCTCTTCCCACACCTGCCATTGCTGGCCGTGGGCGAGGAGAGGCACGCCCAGACGGGCGGCGCGCGCCTCGATGACCTCGAGCGCCGCGGCCTCCTGCGGGCCCACCACGCAGGGCACGCGGCGCTTGAGGATACCCGCCTTCTCGGCCGCGATCTCGGGCAGGGTCTCGCCCAGATACTGCTGATGGTCGATCGAGACCGGGGTCACGATGGTGAGCCGCGGATCCCCGATCACATTCGTGGCATCGAGCCTGCCGCCGAGGCCCACCTCGAGGAGCGTGTAATCGGCGGGCGTGCGCGCGAAGGCGAGGAAGGCCGCGCAGGTGGTGATCTCGAAGAAGGTGATGGGTTCGGGGCCGTTCGCCGCGAGACATTCGTCGAGGAGGGCTGCCAGCGCGGGCTCGGAGATCAGGCTGCCCGCGAGCCGTATCCGCTCGTGGAAGCGGGCCAGATGGGGCGAGGTATAGGCATGCACCTTCAGCCCCTGCGCCTCGAGACCGGCGCGGATCATGGCCTGGGTCGAGCCCTTGCCGTTGGTGCCCGCGATATGGATCACCGGCGGCAGCGACCGCTCGGGATGGCCGAGCGCCTGCAGCAGCCGGTGCACGCGGTCGAGCGTCAGGTCGATGATCTTCGGATGCAGCGACATCATCCGCTGCAGGATGAGGTCGGAGGCGGGCAGGCTCACTCGGCGGCCTTGTCGTCGACCACCGCTTCGGGCGTGGGCGGCGGCGGCAGGTCGATCACCGGCTTCGGCTCGGGCGCAGGCAGATCGCCCTTGATCGCCGGCGGCTGGTTCATCAGCATCCGGATGATCGTGACCAGCTCCTCGCGCATCGCCTTGCGGTGGGTCACCCGGTCGAGCATCCCGTGGTCGAGCAGATATTCGGCGCGCTGGAAGCCCTCGGGCAGCTTCTCGCGGATCGTCTGTTCGATCACGCGGGGGCCGGCGAAGCAGATCAGCGCATTGGGCTCGGCGATCTGCACGTCGCCCAGCATCGCATAGGAGGCGGTGACGCCGCCCGTGGTCGGGTGGGTCAGGATGCAGATGTAGGGCAGGCCCGCCTCGCGCAGCATCTGCACGGCCACGGTCGTGCGCGGCATCTGCATGAGCGACAGGATCCCCTCCTGCATCCGCGCGCCGCCGGCGGCGGCGAACAGGATGAGCGGGCACTTGAGCTTCACCGCGCGCTCGGCGGCGGCGATGATGGCATTGCCCACATACATGCCCATGGAGCCCGCCATGAAGCTGAAGTCCTGGGCCGCGGCCACCACCTGCGTCCGGGCGATCTCGCCCTCGACGACCAGCATGGCTTCCTTCTCGCCGGTGGTCTTCTGCGCCGCCTTCATCCGGTCGGGGTAGCGCTTCTGGTCGCGGAACTGGAGCGGATCGGCGAGCGGCACCGGCACCTCGACCTCGGTGAAGATCCCGCCGTCGAAGAGCGCGGTGAACCGGTCCCGCGGGCTGATGTTCATGTGGTGGTCGCAGGTGGAGCAGACGTTCAGGTTCTCGGCCAGCTCGCGGTGGAAGAGCATCGTCCCGCACTCCGGGCACTTGGTCCAGAGGTTCTCCGGCACCTCGCGGCGCGAAAAGAGCGAGTTGATCTTCGGGCGGACGTAGTTGGAGATCCAGTTCATGCGGGCAAGCCTTCCGGTCGCGGCGATGCTGCCGAAATAGTCCGGGGGGGCGGGAAATGCAATCGCGCGGGCTGCCCCTGTGACGCCCGCGCGCGGGGGAGGAGGGCCGCGGGCCCGGGCACGGCGCGGACCGCCTCGGGACAGGGTCCGGCGATCCGGGGGGTGGTATCCGGGCGAAGCCTCCGTGACGGTGTCGCGGATCCGGGGCCTGCGCGCGCCTGTCTGCGCCGAAAGCCGCCGGAGGGCCGGCAGGTCGCGCCTTGCCCGCTGCGGGAGCGGCCGCTATGCCCGTGCCCACCGATCGGAGACTTGCCATGAGACAGCCCTTCCTCGCGCCCCGTCCCCGCGTCCGAGAGTGCGGCGCCTGCTCGGGACGAGGCGCATGAGACGTCTTCTCCTTGCCGGCCTTCTCGCCGTCCTACCGGCCCTGCCTGCCCTGGCGGAGGGCGTGCGCGTTGCGGCGCCGGCCGGCTACTGCATCGTCCGCGAGCCCGGCACCGGGCCCGGCCTCGTGCTGATGGGGCGGTGCGCGGGCGTGACCGATCGCCCGCCTGCGGTTCTGACCGCAACGGTCGGCACGCCCGGCTCGGGCATCGACGTGGCGCGGCGGGGGCAGGATCTGGCGGCCTATTTCCAGTCGGCGGCGGGGCGCAAGGCGCTGAGCGCCTCGGGCCGTGCCGGAAGCGTGCAGGTTCTCGAGGCGCTGGGTCGGGGGAAGGCCTTCCTGATCCGGATCCGGGACCGGAGCCGCGGGGCGCCGCCGGAGAGCTGGCGCGCGGTGCTCACGCTGAACGGGCGGATGGTGACGCTGACGGCCTCGGGCACGGGGAAGGCCCCGCTCGGGCGCGAGAACGGCAAGCGCCTGATGGTGAGCTTCGTCGATGCGATGGAAGCGGCGAACCGGAACCGTTAGCGCGCCGGCGGTTCCCACGGGAGGCCGGCTGAGAGACCACGGTCTCGGGCTCCGAAGGCGGCGCGGCAGGCGGTCACGGAGGGGGGAAAATTGGGGGAGCCGGGCGTCGGGAGGGGCCTGCCTCGGAACCGCGCGGGGCTCCGCCGGGGACGACGGGCCCTGTGCCCGCCGTCGTGACAGCGAAGGATCAGTCGCGGTTGTAGTAGCCGTACATCTGCTCCAGCGCGCTCAGGTTGCGGAGCTGACGGGTGTTCCGCTCGGGCGTGAAATAGGCCGGAACGGTCTCGGCGGCCTGAGCGGCGGTCATCGGACGGGGATCGTGTTTCATTGTCGTTCTCCTTTGCCCCCCGATATAAACCCCTCAATTCCGATGACTTCTCCCAAAAGGCGCATGTCACCCATGCCGTCGCTGCAATGCAGCGCGACGCGATGACGCAATTTTGTTGCGTCTTAGCGCTTGGGGAGGTGACATTCTGTCCGACGCGGCCGCGAGCCTGCGGCGCGAGGGCGCAGGCCCTGTTTCCGGGCCCGGCGACTCACTCCGGTGCCTGCCAAGGCTGTCCGGTCATAAATCCCGGACTTGCCTGTTGCTTTCCCCAATCCTGCCCGATTTGCCGCCGATGAAAGCAGGGTCCGGACAGTGCACGGGAGCCGCCATGGATCGACTGACGGAAATGGAAGCCTTCGCCATGGTGGTGGATCAGGGCGGCTTCACCGATGCGGCGCGGAAGATGGGCATCTCCAAGTCTGCCGTCTCCAAACATGTCTCGGCGCTCGAGGCGCGGCTGGGGGCGCGGCTTCTCAACCGCACCACGCGCCGGGTCTCGCCGACGGAAATCGGGCTCGCCTATTACGACCGGGCGCGGCGGGTGCTGACCGACGCGGGCGAGGCGGATGCGCTGGTGACCTCGATGCAGACCGCGCCGTCGGGGCATCTGCGCCTCTCGGTTGCTGCGGATTTCGGCGCGGCCCTGCTCACGCCGATCCTGGCGGAGTTCCTGCTGGACTATCCGGACATCACCGTGACCATGGTGCTGAGCGACCGCAGCGTGGAGCTGATCTCGGAAGGGTTCGACATGGCGATCCGCGTGGGCGATCTCGAGGATTCGAGCCTGCGCGCGCGCAAGCTGACCGAGACCACCCGGCGGATGATCGCGTCGCCGGGCTACCTCCAGCGGCACGGGCGGCCGATGAAGATCGACGACCTGAACGATCACAGGCTGCTCTATCATTCGACGCAGCCGCACGGCAACGTCTGGCGGCTCCTGTCGCCCTCGGGCGAGCCGCGGCAGGTGCGGGCGCCGGGATGGCTGACCGTGAACGACGGCCAGTCGCTGCTCAAGGCGGTCGTTTCGGGGCTGGGCATCGCCCATCTGCCCGAGTTCCTCTTCGCGGATGCGATGCGTGCAGGGCTGGTCGAGGAGGTTCTCCCGGAGCTGCCGGTCGAGACGCTGGGCATCCATGCCATCTATCCTTCGGGCCGGTTCACCCAGCCCAAGGTGCGCGCCTTCATCGACTTCCTCGCCCGCCGCTTCCTGGAAAAGGGGCCGGTCGGACATTGAGGCAGGGCCCTTCCGGGCAAGGTCAGCCGGCGAGCAGCATGACCTCGACCCGGCGGTTGCGGGCGCGGCCTTCCTCGGTGCGGTTCGGGGCGCGCGGAGCGAGATAGCCCACGCCTTCCGCCGTCACCTGCGCCGCATCGACCCCGTGCCGCGCGATCAGCCGCTCGCGCACCGAAGCGGCGCGGGCCCGGCTGAGCGTCACATTGCCCTCGAGCCCCCCCGACGCATCGGTATGGCCCACGATCACCACGCGTCGGGCCGGATCCTCTTTCAGCCATTGGGCCAGATCCGCCAGCGCGGGATAGGCGCGGTCCTCGAGCTCGGCCGAGCCGCTGCCGAAGACCAGCTCCTCGAGCACCGCAGCCCCCGTCTCCTCGAGCCGCGGGATCAGGGTTCCGGCGGCGGGAGCGGGAGCGGAGGCGGGGGCCTCCGCGGCGATGGGCTCGTCCGGCACGGCGATGGGAGCCGCGGGCGCGGCGGTCCGCGGGAGGGCCTCGATCACCTGCACGAAGCCCGTCGCATCCGACCGGCTGATGAGGAGGCTCACGGCCTCGGCACCTTCGGCCCCGTCGCGGATCGCCGCGAAGAAGCGGAAGTCGCCCAGATCCACATGCATTTCCGGCTCGGGCAGCACATCCGTCGCATAGCGGAAGTCGAAGCCGCCGCAGCCGCGCGTCTCGCATTGAAAGAGCGGGCGGAAGCCCTCGGCCTCCAGCGCGGCGCGGAGCGGGGTCAGAAGGTCGAGCGTCGAGGTCTCGGCCAGATCGCGCTGCCAGACGCTGCGGACGATCCGGCCCTCGATCGGGCGCACGGGCAGGCCCGCCTCGGTCCAGGGGCCGGTCGGCAGCCGGTAGCTGGCAGAGGCCTCCTCCTGCCGTTCGACGCGCGTCCAGGGCGCGCCGAGTTCGAGCGCGGCGGCGGCTCCCGGGCAGAGGATCAGGGCGGCGAGGACGAGCTGCCGGATCATTTCAGCCGGTAGTGGTAGTGGCCCACCTCTTCCATCCCGAGCGACGCATAGAGCGCGCGGGCGGGCGCATTGGCGGTGGTGACGACGAGCGAGAACCATTCCGCGCCGGCGGCCTCGGCCCAGCAGGCGCCGCGGCGGATCATCGCCTGCGCCGAGCCGAGCCTGCGCAGCGCGGGCGTGACCTCGAGCGCATGGAGCATGGCGAACGGGCCCGCCAGCGCCACGAAGGCCGCCCCGGAGGGCCGGTCGTTCTGCCGCCCGAGCAGGCAGCATTTCGGCCCCATAACCCGCTCCATCACCGCGACGCGTTCGGGGCCGATGCCGCTCTCGGCCCAGAGGTCGCGCACGATGCCGAGCGGCGGCCAGTGCGGAAAGGCCGCCATCTGCGCGGGTGGCTCGGCCGAGAGCCGCCCCACCGGGCAGGCATAGGCGGTGACGGGATCCACGATCCGGTAGCTGCGCGCCGCGAGCGCCGCGTCGAGCGCCTCTTCGCCCGCGCGGATCATGAAGAGCGGCTCCTGCCCGAGCGCTGCCATCGCGGCCTCGGCGGCGGGCAGATCCGCCTCCGTCCAGCTCTGCGCGGCGGTTGCGGCCGAAACGCGCTTGCCGCCGCCCCGGCCCTCGCGGATCGTCCAGGGGCCCGAGCGGTCCAGCCGCGCCGCAGGCCAGGTGGCCTCGACGGTGGCGTAGATGTCCTCTGGGGTCATGCTCTAGCGCGCCTGCGGGAAGAGGGCGGCCAGCCGGGTCATCGCCTCCGAGATCCGCCCGGCATCCGTGCCGCGGATCACGAGGTTCGCGCCGAAGGCGCCGTTCTGGACGAAGGGATAGCTGCCCATCTGCAGGTCGGGAAACTCGGCCGCGAGCGCGCCGAAGGGCCCGGCGATCTCGCCCTCTCCGCGGTCCACCCGCAGCGACTGGCTGAGCAGCGGCTGGCCCCCGATGAGCGTCGGGATGACCGAGGCCACCATCGCCTGGAAGATGTTGGGCACGCCCGCCATCACATGCACGGTGCCCAGGGTAAATCCCGGCGCGGTCGATACGGGGTTCTCGATCAGGGTGGCGCCCTCGGGGATGCGGGCCATGCGCTGCCGGGCCTCGTTGAACTCGAGCCCGGTGCGCGCGTAATGGGCGGCCAGCAGGTCGTAGGCGTCCTGCCGGATGCCGATGGGCACGCCGAAGGCCTCGGCCACGGCTTCGGCGGTGATGTCGTCGTGGGTCGGGCCGATGCCGCCCGAGGTGAAGACATGATCCCAGCGCGCGCTCAGCGCCTGGACCGCCTCGATGATGGCGGCGCGGTCGTCGGCCACGCAGCGGATCTCGCTCAGGCGGATGCCGTGGCGGGTCAGCTCGCCGGCGAGATAATGGCTGTTCCCGTCGCGGGTGCGGCCCGAGAGGATCTCGTCTCCGATCACGAGCATGGCGGCGGTGGGGTTCGCGGGCATCGGCTTCTCCTTCGGATCGCTCAGCTATAGGCCCCGCCGCGCGGCGTTTCAAACCTTTCGCGGCCGGCGCAGGTATGGCAAAGGAGCGGAACCTTGACTATCTTGAGACGACACCGAGACCAGAAGGATCAGTCCCAGTGGACGAGTCGCGCGGCCGCATCACCAAGAACGGCATCAGGATCTACGAGCCCGAGGATTATGCGGGCATGCGCCGGGCCGGACGGGCCGCGGCCGAGATCCTCGATCTCGTGGGGCCGCTGGTCGTGCCCGGCGCGACCACGGCCGAGATCGACCGCTTCATCACCGACGAGATCGAGCGGCGCGGCGTCACCTCGGCCACCATCGGCTACAAGGGCTACCAGCACGCCTCCTGCATCTCGGTCAACCATGTCGTCTGCCACGGCATTCCCGGCTCGAAGGTTCTGAAGGACGGCGACATCCTCAACATCGACGTGACGGTGATCGTGGATGGCTGGTTCGGCGACACGAGCCGGATGTATGTGGCGGGCACCCTCGGCCGCAAGGCCGAGCGGCTGCTCGAGGTCACGCATGACGCGCTGATGAAGGGCATCGAGGTCGTGAAGCCCGGCGCCACCTTCGGCGACATCGGCGCGGCGATCCAGACCTATGTCGAGAACAACCGCATGTCGGTCGTGCGCGACTTCTGCGGCCACGGTCTCGGGCGGGTCTTCCATGCGCCGCCGAACGTGCTGCACTACGGCCGCCCCGGCACCGGGCCCGTGCTGGAAGAAGGCATGATCTTCACCATCGAGCCGATGGTGAACCTCGGCCGCCCCGAGACGAAGGTGCTCGCCGACGACTGGACCGCCGTCACCCGCGACAAATCGCTGTCGGCCCAGTTCGAACATTCGGTGGGCGTGACCGCCGACGGCTGCGAGATCTTCACCCTCTCGCCCGCCGGCCTGTTCTACCCGACCTGGCCCACAGCCGACTGACCCCTGCCGCCTGGCATGGATCGAGGCCCGCTCCCCGTGAGGCGCGGGCCTTTTGCTTGGGCCAAGACCCGCATCCGGCACCGCGGACCTGACCGCGGGCAGGCTGACGTCGAGACCGTCGAGATTCGGGATGCCCCCCGCCGTCGCGGAGGGGCAGGCGCGCCCCTTGCCGGGGCGCGCCTCGATCCGCGGCCTCAGCGCGCGAAGGTGATCGGCAGCGTGAAGGTATATTGCGGATCGGTCAGCGCCGCCGGCGCGGCCGGGAAGCGGCCCGCCGACTGCACCGCGCGTAGCGCGAGCTGGTCGATCCGCGGATTGCCCGACGAGCGGACCACCGACGCGCCGCCGAGCGCGCCGCCCTGCGACACCGTCAGCCGCACCGTCACCTCGCCCGACTGACCGCGCGCGCCGCGCGTGTGGCGCTGGATGCGCTTGCGGATCTCGGCGCCCCATTTCGCCGTCAGGTTCTG
>NZ_MABH01000139.1 GCF_001720585.1 Cereibacter johrii
TCGGGCGTCGGCGGGTCCGAGAATCCGCCCATCCCGGCATAGACCGCCAGCCCCGCCAGCGCGAGAACGGCCCCCGCCGCGGCCGTCGCCGCCAGCTGGCGCAGAAGCGTCCGCGCCGGGGCTGCGCCCTGCCCCACATGGCGGTAGAGGATCACCGAGGTATTGTCCTGCGACGGGTTCGCCTTGCGCTCGACCGCGGCCAGCAGCGCCTCGGTCACGGCGCGCGGTCCGGCCCGCAACCGCTCGCCCACGATCTCGACCACTTCCGCCTCCGACAGCGCGTCCAGCCCGTCGGAGGCGATTAGCACCACGTCGCCCGGCTCCAGCGTCACCGAATTCAGGTCCACCAGCGTCAGCGGACCCCCCGTGAGCGCCGAGCGCAGCACGTTGCGGCGCGGGTGGCTCGCCGCCTCGGCCCGGGTCATCCGACCCGCCTCGACGAGCGTCATCAGTTCGCCGAAGATCGAGTGGTCCGCATTGATGCGCCGGATCGTCCCCCGCCGCAGCAGGTAGATCGCGCTGTCGCCGACGCTGACCCAGACCAGCCGGTCGGGCAGCTTGATCGCCGCGATCAGGGTGCAGCCCATGCCCCGCAGGCTCGCGTCCCGCGCCAGCGCGCCGCGGATCGCCTCGTTGGCGGCCTCGAGCGCCTCCTGCAGCCGGTCGGCGGGGCGCGGGGCGCGCGCGACCTGCGTGAAGTGGTGGGCGAAGGCGCGCAGCGCGAGGCCGCTAGCCACCTCGCCGCCGGCATGCCCACCCATACCGTCCGCCAGCAGCATCAGGACGTCCGAGCGCGGGTCCGTCTCGCTCTGGAGGATGATGTCGAACGCATCCTCCTGCGTTTCCCTGCGCCCGAGGATCTGCTGGCCGTGGACCTGCGCCATCGTCGTCTCAGGCCTCGGGCGGGGCGATGTCGCCCCAGTCGAAATCCTCGTTGCAGAAGGCGACGAAGCGGACGGTGGTCTTCTTGCTCAGCTCCAGCGTCGAATGGGTGGGCAGCGGCAGCGTCGCCGTGACCACCTGCCCGTTCAGCCGCGTGATGTTCTTGCCGCTGCCCGGCACGACCAGGAACGACCGGCTTACATCGTCATAGACGATGCGCAGGTGATCCTCGCCCGAGATGGTCATGTCGCCGTAGGGCAGGCTGACGCGGCAGCCGCTTTCGCGGCCGACGATGTTCATCCCGGCGCCGATGTTGACCGAGCGTCCGAGCCCCGGCCCCTTGGTCACCACGAGCCAGCCCACCACCGGGTCGAGTTCCTCCTCGAACGGGATGGCCTCCACGATCTCGATCCGCGTGCGTTCGTCCGCGACCTGCACCATGCGCGTGGCATCGAGCGCCGTCGGCGCGACGCCGATCCCGGGCGCAGGCCCCAGAAGGCTGGTGTCGTCGGGGCCGAGGTCGGTGAAGTCGCGCCGGCGCGCCGGTCGGTCGTCGGATTCGAAGATCCACTTGGTCTTGTCGCTCGGCATGTCAGTCTCTCCTGTATCTGCTCACGGCGCGACGAGCCGAAGGCGGATCTGGCCGAACCCGATCTGGTCGCCGTCCTTCACGCGCGTCCCCTCCTTGATGCGGCGGCCGTTGACGAAGGTGCCGTTCAGGCTGCCCATGTCGCTCAGCATCAGGCCGCTGCCCGACAGCTTCAGCTCGGCGTGAAGGCGCGACACGCTGTCGTCGGGAATGGGGACGGCGTTGGTTCCGGCCCGCCCGATGGTAGCCGCGGGCGCGGGCACCACCAGCCGCTCGCGCGTGTCCTCGCGCACCAGCGTCGCCATGGCGCGCACCGGGGCAGCGGGAGCCGCCATCATCGGCCGACCGGGCGCGCCGAGGTCCAGATCGTCGTCCTCGCCCAGCGGAAGCTCATCCTCTCCGCCGTCACCGCCGCGACGGACGAAGACGACCAGCGCGCCAAGGGCGATCAGCAGCAAAAGCGCCCCGGCCCCGCCGCCCAGCACCCACATCCGCGGATAGCCGAAGATCAGACCCGGCTCGGGCGCGGGGTCCTCCGCCGGGGCGGCCTCGGCCTTGTGCGGCTCGAAGCGGACGCGGTGGGTGATGGTCTCGGTTCCGCCCGGCGCGCCGACCTTCGGCGCCGCCGTCTCCACCACCACATCGGCGGCCTCGGGCTTGCCCTCGGGGACGATCAGCCCCGACTGCTGCAGGGCCGAGGCGTAGCGCCCGGCGAATTCGTCCACCGCGGCCACCGCCTGCGTCCGGTTGCGCAGCATCACCGTCGTGGTCAGGCCGAAGCCCGGCGTGGTGATGCGGGTATCCAGATAGTCCTTCGCGCGCCCGATCTCGGCGCTGCCGGTCCCGCGCCAGAAGAAGCCGAGCGACGAGACGGCGATCCGCTCTTCCACCGCGCGGGCGTGGACGGTATCGTCGAACAGCCCCTCCTCCTCGCCGTCGGTCACGACGACGATGTTGCGGTAGAGAACGTCCTCGCGCTCGGACAGGATCTTGATCGCATCCAGCAGGTTCAGCGCGATATGCGTGTTGACCCCGCCGGCGACGAAGCCCTCCATCCCCGCGATCGCGCGCTGGCGCAGGTCGGTAAAGGGCACGAGCGGCTGGAGCGTGCCGCCTTCGTCGAAGGTGTAGATCGCCACCAGTTCCTGCGGCGGCAGCGCGCCGATCAGCCGCTCGACCAGCTCCTTCTCGAACCGGATGAAGGGCTTGCGCGCCCCGCCCGGACCGGGCGTGCGGTCGATCAGCAGCATCGTCGCCGAGGGAAGGACCGCGGCCGGGAACCGGCTGTCCGAGGGCCGGATGAACGAGAATCCCGCGCCCGAGCCGCGCATGTCGCCGCGCGAATGCAGCGGCGGGATGCGCAGGGTGCAGCTGTCCTGCGGCGCGGGGGCCGCCGGCTTGCAGTCCACCACCGCAAGACCCGTCGCGGGCGAGCGGGTCTCGGCCACGCCCTCCGCGCCGGCGCCGGTTGCGGCGAACGCCAGTGCCAGCCCGAGGACGACGCCCCGCCCGAGGCCGCCAATTGCCTGCATCATGCTGCTGCTCCGCTCAGTTGGCCAGGGCGCGGATCGAGGCGCGGATCCGCTGCACCTCGCCCTGCAGCACCGCCGGATCGCTGCCCGCCGAGGCTTCGCGCTCCACCGCCGCCAGCTGGCGCTCGTAGCCGTTCAACTGGCCGAGCCGGATGCTGTCGCTGCCGAGCCGGCTGCGGACAGACGCGGCCTCGGACCGGGCCGAGGCGATCTGCTGGGTCAGCCCCGCGATTGTCCGGCGATTGACATTCGCCTGTCGCTGCATCGAGTCGATATTGCCCTGCATGCGCTGGTTGGAGCGGAGGATGGCCGCCGCCTCGGAGTCCTTCTGCGCAATCTGTCGGTCGTATTCGCCGGAATTCAGATTGGCGATATTGTCGAAGAGATGCGCCGTCGCGGGATCGGTCGATCCCGAACATCCGGCAAGCGCCGTGCCGATCAGAAGCGCGACGGCGAGCGAAGAATTGGAACGCATGCAGGCTTATCCTCTGCGGGCAAGGAATGGGCCGGCAATCCGCGCCGGCCCCGCTTTCTTCATTTCGTCGGAATGAGCGAGACGGTGCTGCGCAGGCTTGCCAGCCGCTTCTCGGTGCTCGATGCCGCCGAGCGCAGCTTGGAAAGCGACCCGCCGCCCTGTTTCTCCAGCGAAACGAGTTCCATGCGCTCCTTGTTCACGTTGGCCTCCGCCGTCTGCAGTCCCTTCACGACCGCCGTCCGGTTGGAGTTGATCGCCCGCACCCGCTTGTCATAGGCGCTTTGCGTGATCTGGTTGGCACCGACCTGCCGCTGCAGCGAGGCGATCTCGGCATTCTGCGAGCGCAGGACATCGCGCAGGTTCGTCTGCACCGAGCCGAGCGAGGCGTTGATGCCCTTGAGCTTCGCCAGCACTTGATCGCGCTTCACCAGATCGCGGTTCTTCTGCGCCGCCTGCCGACCCACGGCATTCCCGCCGACGCCGCCGACTAATGCGCCAGCCGCCGCGGTCTTCACGCAATCATCGCCATCGCCGCCTAACATGAGCGCCAGACCGCATCCGACCACTGCCCCGGCCATGGCGCCCTCGACCGTGTTGCGGACCACGATGTCGCGGGATTGCTGGTTGAGCGACTTGACCTGTTTCTCCAGCGAGATCTCTTTCGGAGTTTTGTTGCTGACCGAGAAACCGGAAGGGGCGGATTTGGTGGAGTGGCCGACCGTCTCAGTCGTGCATCCGCCGGCAAGTGCAAACATGCCGACAAACGCGGCTGTCAGGAGCTTACTGGTCAAGGCATCACCATTCAATAATATACGATGGCATTACCGGCAAACCGAAACCGATTCGCAAGGACGAAATGATCGCGCCTATCCGGTCCCGCAATCCGGGTTGCCATCTGCTTCAACAGGTCGCACCTCAGAAGCCGTAATGTTTCATTTCGATATTTAGCCGTGATTCTGCGCCGCTATAATCGTTACCTCAAAATTAGCGGATCCCGCGGCAATAGCCGGTTTACAGGTCTCGCGAGCCTTTCCTATTCTCGGCAGCGCAATCGTTCGAGGTGCCGCCTTGCGTAGCCGTACACCCCCGCCCGCCCCCCGTCGGCGCCGCCTGCCGTCGCTCCTGCTCGCGGCGGGCCTGCTGCCCGTCCCGGCCCCCGCCGTGGCCGAGAGCGGCATCGCAGGGCCCGCCGCCATCGCGATCCCGGACAGCCTGCCCCTTCCCCGGGCCCCCTGCCACAGTTACGCCGCGCGGATGACGCTGACAGGCACCATCGTCCGGCGGACATGGCACACCCCCGACCCGATGAGCGACGGCTACCGCACCGTCAGCGGCGAGGTGATGAAACTGCCCTCGCCGATCTGCATCTATCCCGACCCCGATCCCGACATGCCGCAACCGGCCATCGTCGACGTGACCGAAATCACCGTCACCCACCTCGAGGGCGCGGTGGGCGATCGGGTGACGGTGACGGGCTCTCCCTACCATGCCCACACCGCCCACCACATGACCCGCCTGCTGCTGGATGGCGAAGTCACGGCCCGCCCGCCTGCCGCCCCCCGGCAGGCGCCCTCGATCACCGTCACGCCCGTCCCCTATCAGCTGCCCTTCCCGGACGCCCAGAGCGCGCGGCTCTTCCCGCAACTCGTCCTCTCCGCCCCGCCGGTCTGCCGGACGACCGAGGCCGACGGCACCACCTGTTTCGCCGGCGACAGCGAGAACGTGATCGCGCTGCGCACGGCGGCCGGCCGCGACGCGATCGCCCTTGGCTGCCGGCTTACGCTCAACTCCGCCAGCCTCGAGGCGGGCATCCGAAGCTGCGCCAACGCAGCCGCGGCAGCGGGCGTCGCGCCCAACCTCCTGCTCGGCTGCGCGCGGCAGGGCGGCCTTTCGCGACCGGCGGGACAGGCGCGGATCGACTGCCGCTGGGGCGCCGACGCGCGGACGGCCGTGCTCGATCTGGTGATCAGGAAATGAGACGCCTTGGCATGAGATCGCTGGCCGCCTGTCTGACGACGCTTCTCCTTGTCACTGCGGGGGCGCAGGCGGAGGACCGGCCCTTCGACCCCGCCCGCCTCTCGCGCGCCGAGATCCGCTTTCTTCAGGCCGCGCTCTCCTTCGCGGACGTCTATGACGGCATGCTCGACGGAGAGTGGGGCGGCATGAGCCGGCGCGCGCTCGAACAGGCGCTCGGCTGCGCCCCGCCCTGCCGCCTCACCGCCTCCGACGTCGAGAGCTTCCTGTCCGACGCGGGCCAACGGCTCGCGGCCTCGGGCTGGCAGGTCGCCTATCTTCCGGCGCTGGACGGCTCGCTGCTCGTGCCTGGAGATTCCGCCACCGGCGAAGCGATCGGGCCGAACTTCACGCAGACCCACGCTGCCCCCGAAGTGGCGATCTATGCCGCGCGCGGGCCGGTGGACGCGGCCGAGGCCGTCGGAGGCACCATCCGGCGCAACGCCCTGCCTAACAGGAACAGCTACTTCCCCGCGCCGAAGCCCCGCCTGCGGGTCTGGTCGGCCTACGCCCCCTTCCACGCCATCTTCGGGGACGGAGATTTTCGGCTGGGCGTGTTCTACCTCCGCTCGGATCTCCGCGGCGGAGCGTGGTCGAGCGTGCTGGTGGCCGCACCGGCCGACCGGATCAACGTGCTCAGAACGGTGGCCAACAGCATCTCGGCCGGCCGGGGAGAGCCGCTTCTCTACCCCGTGCCGCCCGCCGCCGCGAGCGTGCAGCCCCCCCTGTTCCCCGAGACCGCAGGCGCCGATGATCCCCGCCTGAGCGATGCCGAGCGCGGCAATACCGACGATTACCCCCGTGTCGTGCCCTCCGACGTTCCGGATCCCGAGCCCGCCTCGGCCGGCGCGCCCCTGCTCGCCGAGTTCGAGCGCATCCTCACGCCCCTCTCCCTGCACGGCCCTTGAAGGCCCGAACCCGTCATTCTCCCATCCGTCCTGCTCCGCTCCAGCGGAGGGAACGGATGGGTCGGGCGAAGAAGGCCCGGGCCCAGCACGACACGCCTGCACGAGGCCGCCGCACGACAGGCCCGGGGGGTAGCGCCCGCATTCCGCCAGAAGACCCGAGCGCCCCGGCGCGACCAACAGAGCCAGGTGCGGCGCGCGATCCGGACCGGCAACGCGCCCCACGCAGGCGACGCATCCCGGTTTCGGGTCGGGAGGCCCGGAAGGTATTCGTTGGGCCGTTGACGGGGCGCCGTCGGCATCGTCTCGGGAGGGATCGTGCTGCGAGCGAAGGCTATGCCCGCACGCATCCAGCTCCCTCGGCGGGATCTGCGCGCGGCCGGGGGCACATACTTGTCCGTCCCGCACCCCGAGACGCCGAGGAGGAACAGGAGTGGGCTCCACACCCGCGTGCCATTCCCTCTGGCCGCGACAGGACCCGTCCCGCGGCCTTGCCTCATCCGCGACTTGACCGAACGGCGGGGGTCCGCATAGCGTCCTCACATTGCGAGTTGGAGTGTTTTCCAGATGTGTCCCCTTCATGAGGCACTGTCCTCAATCCCGCCCCCGTCCCCGCCTGCCCCATCCACCGCCACCGGAACGTCCGCGAGGCCGAAGCCGCCGGAAGGCCCGCGCTGCCGAATGGCGCGCCCATCCCTTCTCCGGTTCCTGTCCCTCGTGTCCGCGCTGATCTGCGGGCTCGCGGTGCAGGTTCAGGCGGGCTCTCTCGACCGGTTCCTGAACAATGTGGAATTCTGCGAGGAGAGTCCGGGGCTCCGTGCGCTGCGCGCCGACCTGAACAATGCCTTTCCGATCCATCCCGACGACCCGATCATCAATTACCGCTTGGCGCCCAAGGTCTTGGCCCGCGTCGCGCGGCGTCTTCCGGTGCCCGTGCAGAACGCGACCATCCGCGAGGACAGTGGCCATATGCTCTTCCACTTCGAGATCTCAGGCAGCTACCGCGGCCTGCCGGTGCGCTCCCTCGACCTCTACAACGGTCGACCCGGCAGCCAGTTCTACGGCTTCGGGGTGGAGTTCGCGGCACCGCAGGCCACGGTCGAGGCCATGTTCGGCGACTCGATTGCCTGGACCCGGCAGAACCGGCCGGGCTTCGCGATGCTGGCCACATCGACCCCGGTGATCGTGTGCGACCCGCTCGACTACTGAGCTGATTGAGACTCGGATGGTGAGACCGATCGATGTCCTGCGACGCAGCACCGACCGGCCGGCGGCGCTCTGCCGGCTCGCCGAGCCGTTGCGGACGCTGAAGCACTCGCTACGGACCGCCGCGTGACGGCGGCGGCCGTGCCAAGAGGAGCTGGCGCGCGCTTCTCGACGAAGAGCTGACCCCCGCGCTCTGTGCAGGAGATGAGCTGCACGGCAAGATCCACTGGAGCGACGTGGCGGAGCCGGTCTCCGGCTCCCGGACCGGTTCCCCGATGTCGACCTGGCCTTCGTCCTCGCCTTCGCCATCCTGCACGACTGCCGGTGAATGGACGATGGCTGGGATCCGGACCATGGACAGCGGGAGACGGAGCTCGTCGGAGCCTCCCGCGTTCTCCGGATCCTGCCCGAAGCGGTGATCCCGAAGTATGCAGAAGCCTGCCTGCGCCACGAGAGCGGCCACCGCTGGCCCGAGGACGAGAGCATTGGCGCCTGCCGGGATGCCGATCGACCGAACCTCGTCCGTTTGGGACGGCCGCTCGATCCCGACAGGTTCGGCCTTCTCGATGTGCGGGATCTCGATCTCCTTGGGCCGGCCATGACGATGATCGTTTGCGAGCCGCCGTCCCGGGAAGAGTTTGTCCGTCGCGTGGAACCTCAAGTCGTCCGTCCGACGCCGAAGCGCCAATGGTGCGGGAGATGATCATTCCGGGAGGTCCGCGCCGACCGGCAGAGGATTGAAAATACGGGATTTGGAAAAGGAATAGCCAACCTGATAGGTGTTAGCACACGTCGCAAGCGATCCCGTGCGGAGCGCGCCGCCGCCGCCCGGTCAAGCACTCGGGGGAGGCATGTCGAATATGCGGCCCGGGTTCAGGATCATGCGCGGGTCCAGCGCGGCCTTCAGCAGGCGCATGGTGGCGATCTGTCCGTGGCTGCGCGTCAGGTGCAGGAAGGGCTTCTTGTCGACCCCGATGCCATGTTCCGCCGAGATAGAGCCGCCATAGTCCGCCACCAGGGCCAGCAGCCGCGCCATGGCGGCCTCCTTCTGCGAGGTCTGGAAGACATAGTGAAGATTGCCGTCGCCGAGATGGCCGAAGACATGAAAGGCGGTCTCCGGGTCGATCGCCCGCAGCGCCGCCTGACTGTCCCGGAGGAAATCCGCGGTGCGGGCCGTCGGCACACTGATATCGCCGCTGGCCACATGATCGAGCGACCGCACATAGTCCGCACAGCCGTCGCGCATCTCCCACAGCGCCTGAAAGTCGCGGGGCGATTGCGACATCACCGCATCCAGCGCCAATCCCTCCTCCATCGCGGCGACCAGCGTCGCCATGAAGACCTCCTCGGCTTCGGCCGCACAGGCCTCGGCCTGGATCTCGGCCAGCACATAGGCCGGAGCGTGGATAACCAGGGGAGGGGTGATCCCCAGATGCGCCGTGACCCCGTGATAGGCGCCGGGCATCATGATCTCGAAGGCGGAGAGGCTGCTGCCGACCGCGCTGCGTAGCCGCGCCAGCAGGTCCAGCGCCGCTTCGACCGAGGGCATGGCCAGAAAGGCATTCGCCTCCGTCGCCGGGCGCGGATGCAGGCGCAGCAGCGCACGGGTGACTATGCCGAGCGTGCCCTCGCTGCCGATGAACAGCTGGTTCAGGTCATAGCCGCTGTTGTCCTTGGCCACATCGGTGAGCCCGTTCAGGATCGTGCCGTCGGCCAGCACCGCCTCCAGCCCGGCCACCTGCGCGCGGAACATGCCGTAGCGCAGCACGCGGATCCCGCCTGCATTGGTGGCAATGTTGCCGCCGATGGTGGCGGTGCCCCGCGCGCCGATATCGACGCCGAAGATCTGGCCCGCCTCCTGCGCCGCTTCCTGCACACGCTGCAAGGGTGCCCCGGCTTCGGCCAGAACGGTGGACGCGCCCGGGCTCACGGAGGAGACCGTCGTCATCCGCTCCAGCGACAGGACAGCCTCGCCCGCGCGGATGCGATGGGCGCCGGACAGGCCGGTGCGCCCGCCCTGCACCACCAGCGGCTGATGGAACTCGTGACAGACGGCCAGAGCCGCCGCCACCTCCGCAGTCGATCCCGGGCGCACCACGAAGGCCGGGCGGGCCGAGGGACGGTTACGCCGGTCCTCCTGATAGCGCGGATCAACCGTATCGCCGACGAGCAGCGCGCGCGGCGGCAGAACCCCGGCCAAGCGGGCCAGCAACGTCTCGGTCGTCTTCGTGGTCATGCCGCCCCTCCCCGGATGGTTCGGGCAGGATGCGACAGACTCTCTATTTGTCAAACCTATTATTGTTTTTCGATCTCTGTTATCGTTCTGACGACTCCACGGGCACAAGGAAGGACGATGGCGCTGCGCTATGACGAGATCGTGCGCACGGGTCTGGCGCGGCAGGTGGCCGATCTGATCCGTGCCGCGATCATGGACGGCCGGCTCGCCATCGACGAGCGCCTTCCGAACGAGGAGGAACTGGCCCACCGCTTCGGCATCTCCCGCCCCACCGTGCGTGAGGCCCTGAAGGTGCTGGCGGCCCAGAACCTGATCCGGTCGCGGCGCGGGCCTGCGGGCGGCACGTTCGTCACCCGCCCCGACCCTGAGGGAGTGGCGCAGGCGATCACCGATGCGGCCACCCTGCTGGTCGGAACCGGCAGCTTCGGCCGCGAGGAGATCCTCGTTGCCCGGATCGAGACCGAGACGCTCTGCTGCCGTCTGGCCGCGGCCAACCGCAGCGCCGCGGATCTGGAGCGCATGGCGGCCGAAATCGCGCTGCAACGGCAGGACGGCCTCTCTGACGAGGACTTCTGCGCCTCCGATGTGCGGTTTCACCGCGCGATCGTCACCGCGACCGGCAACGGCGCGCTGCGCCTGATGATGCATGCGGTGATCGAGAGCTTCATTCCGGTGACCAACATGCTGATCCACCGCGACAACGAGCGCCACCGCGCTGCCGACAGCCACGAGCGCATCTTGCAGGCCATCGCCGAACGGGACGGAGAAGGTGCGGCGCGGCTCATCCGGCGCCATCTGGAGGGGCTGCGCGGCGTTCTGGACAGCGCGCTGGAACGCCGCGCAGCCGCCCGCCCGCCACAGGTCTCCGAGGGAGAGGACAGGACAAGCTCAGACATTCCACGCCATGATGATCGTTGATCGGGACGGCAGGCCCGCGGCCGAACTCTGCGACCTCTCCCGGTCACGTTCCCGAACGCCATTGGCCCTTGTCGATATGGCCGTTCCTCGCCCCGTTGAAGCGAAACGTCATCTCGTCTGCGCTCCCCATCGGCCCGGCCCGATGGAACGGGTCCGGTGATCCGGCAGCGCCGCCTCGACGGCGGCCGCGGTGCCAGTCAGATCGTCGGCGGCCACCGGCGCGCCATGATGCACGACGGCGGGGCGCCGGGCAGCATCCCCTGTCCTCCGCGGCGCTGAGGCAAGGCGACAGTCCTGCCGGAGCCGAGCCTCGAACGGGTGCAGCCCGTCACGGCTGACCGGACGATCGGGACGGGCGTGCTGTCCGCCCGAGACGACAAAGCGGCATCAGCGGCCGGTGGCCCTCGGCGCGGTGCCCCGGACCATCCGCATGTCCGCTTTCCCCGTCCTGCCCGGGGCCGTGCCGATGGCAAGGGCGGGACTCACCCGCCCCGGTTCACCTCAGCGACCGGCCTGCCCGCCTTCTTCCACTCGCCGAAACCCCCACGCAGGCTCCGCGCCTTGAGCCCCATCTCTTGCGCAACCCGGGCCGCCAGCAGCGACCGCCAGCCGCTGGCGCAGTAGAAGACAAAGGTCCGGTCCTCCGCGAAGCGCGGCTTGTGGTAGGGGCTCTCGGCATCGATCCAGAACTCCAGCATTCCGCGCGGAGCGTGGAAGGCACCGGGGATCATTCCCTCGCGCTCCAGCTCGCGCGGGTCGCGGATGTCGACCATGACGATATCCGCATCCCGATACCGGGCGGCCATGTCATCGCCCTCCACCGAAATGACGACCTCTTCGGCCTCGGCCAGCATCTCCTTGTATCCCCTGGCCAAGATCAGCGCCCCAGAGCGTAGAATTCGTCGTTCGGGCGCATGCTGGTGACATTGGCCAGCCGGTTCGACATGCCGAAGAAGGCCGAGATGGCAGCAATGTCCCAGATGTCATCCTCGCTGAAACCGTGAGATTTCAGCAGCGCCAAGTCCTCGTCTGCCACCTCGTGCGCGCGGACTGACACCTTGATCCCGAAATCGATCATCGCCTTCTGGCGCGGAGTGATGTCGGCCTTGCGATAGTTGATCGCCACCTGATCGGCGATCAGCGGATCCTTGGCGCGGATCCGCAGGATCGCCCCATGCGCCACCACGCAATACTGGCACTGGTTCAGGTTCGAGGTCGCCACCACGATCATCTCGCGCTCGGCCTTGGTCAGGTTTCCGGGCTTGTCCATCAGCGCGTCGTGATAGGCGAAGAAGGCCCGGAACTCGTCAGGCCGATGCGCCAGCGTCAGGAAGACGTTGGGCACGAAGCCCGATTTCTCCTGCACCGCCAGAATGCGATCGCGTAGATCCTCGGGCATGTCCTTGATCTCGGGGACGGGAAAGCGGCTGATGGCGGCTGCGGTCATGCGAATGTCCTTCTCAAGTGGGCAGGATGGCTGCCAGATGGGCGTCATAGATCCGGACCGCGTCACCCGCATCGCCCGCATGGGCTTCGATGCGGACAAGGCAGGTATGGGCGGAGCAGCCCTGCCCGAAGGCAGAGCTGCCGATGTCGAGGGTCAGCACATTGGGATTGCCCGACAGCTCGGGCCCCTCGGCTTCGGCGGGCGTGAACCAGGCGCCGGTGGGCAGGATGGCCACGCCCGCAGCAACGCTGTCGGTGACCTGAGCGGTCGCGAGACAGGCCCCGCGTGCGTTCCAGAGCCTCACGGTCTGCCCGTCGGCGATCCCGCGCACGGAGGCGTCGCCTGGATGCAGCATCACCTGCTCGCGCCCTTCCCGCTTTCCGGCGAGGCTCGCTTCGGCGGTCTCCAGCTGGCTGTGCAACCGACCCTTCGGCTGATGCGAGATCAGATGCAGCTCCCCCGCCTGCGCCCTCCCCAGCCATTCCGCCGGTTCGATCCACGCCGGATGCGGCCCGCAGTCGGCATAGCCGAGCCGCGCCAGCGTCGCGCTGCCCAGCACGATCAGGCCGCTTTCGGTGTCGAGCGGATGCGCCTCGGGATCCTCCCGGAACGCGGCCAGATAGGTATGGTCGCGCTGCACCGGACAGGGCGCATGGCCCTGCGCCCAGAAGGTCTCGAAATCCGGCATCTCGAAATGGTGGTGTTGCTGCGCATGATTGCGGCTTTCCTCGTAGAGGTGGCGGATCCAGCCCATCTCGTCCCGACCCTCGTTGAAGGCCGCCGCCACCCCCAGCTTCCCGGACAGCGCGTTGAAGATGTCGAAATCCGACCGCGCCTCGCCTAAGGGAGCGATCGCCTGTCCCATGGCGAGGATGAAATCCGACCGCTTGTTGCCTGCCAGATCGTTGCGCTCGATCGAGGTCGAGGCGGGCAGCACGATATCGGCGCGCTTGGCCGTCGCGGTGAACATCGGATCCTGCACGATGATCGTCTCCGGCCGGGTCCAGGCCTCGGACAGGCGGTTGAGATCCTGATGGTGGTGAAAAGGGTTGCCGCCCGCCCAATAGACCAGCCGGATGTCGGGATAGCGGCGGTCCTCGCCCTCGTAGCTGTAGGGGCCGCCCGGGTTCAGCAGCATGTCGCTGATCCGCGCGACGGGGATGAAGCTGTTGATCGGCTTCGACAGTTGCGACATGGCGGGCGACTTGCCGATGGCGAAGGGCGCGCCGACCCCGCCCAGCGAGCCGTAGCCGTAGCCGACCCCGCCGCCCGGCCGGCCGATCTGGCCGATCACGGCGGCCAATCCCAGCGCGGCCCAGAAAGGCTGCTCGCCGTGATGGGCGCGCTGCAGGGACCAGCTCACCGTCAGCATGCTGCGGGTTCTAGGCAGATCGCGCGCGAGCGCCCGGATCGCCTCGGCTGGCAGGCCGGTGATGGTGGAGGCCCATTCCGCATCCTTGGGCCGGCCATCGCCCTCGCCGCGAAGATAGGCGAGATACAGCTCCGAGCCGCTGGTGCAGCGGGCGAGGAAGTCGGACTCCTGCTGCCCGGACCGCACGATCTCGCCCGCCAGCCCCAGCATCAGGGCCGTGTCCGTATTGGGCCGGATCGGCCACCACTCGGCCGCCACCCAGTCCGGCAGGTCATCCTTCAGGGGCGAGACGAGGATCACCCTGACCCCGCGCTCGACGATCCGGCGCAGATAGGTTTCCAGATGATGCGCGCCGATGCCTCCGGCTTCGCTCTGTGCGGTGCGGGGCGACATCGCGCCGAAGACAACGAGCGTCTGGCTATGCTCGGCAATGCTGTCCAGCGTGTTCGCCTGCCCGCCGCAGGCACGATCGTCCCCCAGCGTGTGCCGCAGGATCACCGGCCCGGCGGCAATGGAATAGGTGTCCACATGGCCGGTGAAGCCGCCGACGAGATTGAGCGTCCGCTTCAGCAGGGTCGAGGCGTGGTGAAACCGGCCGCAGCTTGTCCAGCCATAGCTGCCCGCGAAGATCGCGGCATTGCCATGATCGGCCGAAACCCGGCGGATCTCGCCGGCGACGAGATCGAGGGCCGCGTCCCAGCTGACCGGCACGAAGCGCTCGCGGCCGCGTCCCCGCCTGTCGCTATGCTGGCGATCGGCGAGCCAGCCCTCGCGCACCATCGGGCGCATCACCCGGCGTTCCGGGCTGGCCCATGCGGGCACCGAATGGATCAGCTCCGAGGGAGCCGGATCATGCGCGAAGGGCTCGACACCCACGATCCTTCCCTCATCGACCAGCAGGGTATAGGCGCCCCAATGGCTGCAATGCGGAACCCGCGTAATCATCTCTCGCCCCTTCAGATTACGGCTTCGATCAGGAACGGCCCTCTGTGGCGGCAGGCCGCCTGCAAAAGGTCATGGAAGGTTCCCGCGGTGGTGGCACGAGCGGCCTCGACCCCCATGCCCCGGGCAAGGTTGACCCAATCCAGCGTCGGTCTGTCCAGATCGAGCATCCGCCGCGCGTTCTCGCCGGGATTCCCTGCGCCCACGTTCTTCAACTCGCCGTGCAGGATCTGATACCGCCGGTTTGCAAAGATGATGGTCACCACATCGAGGTTCTCGCGCGCCTGCGTCCAGAGGCCCTGCAGGGTATACATGCCGCTGCCATCGGCCTGCAGGCCGATCACCTTGCGGTCGGGGCAGGCAATGGCGGCGCCTGTGGCCATCGGGATGCCGATGCCGATGGCGCCGCCGGTCAGCTGCAGGAAATCATGCGGCGCCGCCCCATAGGTCGAGCGGAAGAAATCCCTCCCCGAGGTAACGGATTCGTCGCAGACGATGGCCTGGTCCGGCATGATCCGCGCGAGAGCGATGGCGATGGCATCCGGGGTGAGCGCACCGCCGGGCAGGTCAGGCATCTCCCGCCCCGCCAGCCGGGCAGGCGGGGCCTCGAAGGCTCCCACCGCCTCGGCCAGCGCCTCGACGGCGGCGGGCAGGTCTCCGTCGGGCCCGGCGATCTCGATCACGGAGCAGCCTTCGGGCAACAGGCTGCCCGGCTTGCCCGGATAGGCGAAGAAGCCGACGGGTGCCTTGGCCCCGACAAGGATCACCTGCTCGGTCCCGGCGAAGGCGGCCAGCGCCTGATCGATGACATAGGGCACCCGGTCCAGTGCCACGCGTCCCGCGCCGCGCTGCATGCGACCGTTGGCCTGCTGCGCCATCACCCGCGCTCCGGTCTTCTGGGAGATGCGGTCCAGCACCTCGAGCGGCCCGGCCCGAAGAGCTGTGCCCGTGACAAGGATCGTCGTCGGCCGACCATTGCCGAGCGCGCGCGCCGCCGCGTCCACCCTCTGGCCATCGACAGGATCGGGCCGCGGCCGAAGGATGGCTTCCGGGGCGCCTCCGCTGGCGGCCGACCATGCAGCATCGGCAGGAAGGATCAGCGTGGCGATGCCTCCGGCCCCGGTCAGCGCCGCGCGGATGGCCGCCTCGGTCCTGACCCGCAGATCGCCCACGCCCTCGATGCGGCCCACCCAGTGCGACATGGGTCGCGCGAGGCCGTCGATGTCCGAGGTCAGGGGCGCATCATGCTGAAGGTGGTAGCTGGCATGATCGCCCACCACATTCACCATCGGGCTGCGCGCGCGGCGGGCGTTGTGCATATTGGCGAGCCCGTTTGCCAGCCCCGGCCCCGTGTGCAGGAGCGTGACGGCGGGCTTCCCCGCCATCCGCGCATACCCGTCCGCCGCGCCGGTGACCACGCCCTCGGAGAGGCCCAACACGCAACGCATCCCGGGCTGCCGGTCCAGCGCCGCCACAAAATGCATCTCGGACGTGCCGGGATTGGCAAAGCAGGTGTCGATGCCATTGGCCAGCAGGGTTTCGCACAGGATATCCGCACCATTCATGCCGGGTCTCGCTTTGTCAGAGTGTCGGCTTCGGCCCGCAGATCGGAGAGCGCCGCCCAGTAGGGCATCACCGCCTGCAGAAGACCGGTAAAGAGGCCGCGCTTGCGGGCAGCATAATCCGCCACCGCGCCGGTCTGCGGCAGCAGGGTTTCATCCGGCGCAGCAACCCAGCGCGCCCCGATCTCGTCCGGCGTGGCCCCGAGAAGGCTACGCGCGCCGATCGCCGCAAGCCCACGCAGGCCCGCATGACCCGACGCGCTGCGCTGCACCGGGCCGCCCAGCGTCGTGGCGAGGAACTGCGCGAAATGACGATCCGCCGCCAGCCCGCCTCCCAGCGCCAGCTCTCCAGCCGCAGCCCCCAGAAGATCATGGCTGTGACAGGCGACGAAGACCAGCGCCTCGCGACCGGCCCAGGCAATCTCGGCGGGGGTGGTGGCCGCGGTCAGCCCCAGAAGCGCGCCTCTGGCATTCGGCTCGGTCCAGGGCGCCCGTTCGCCACCCGGCTCGAGGAAGGGATGCAGGATCAGCCCCGAATAGGCGGGCGCGGCGGAGCCGGGCAGGTCCTGGAACTGCCGCGCCAGATGATGCAGCAGGGTGGCGCCATTGAAGCAGGGATGGAAGCTGATATAGCCCTCTCCCAGCGCAAAGCTTTGCACCATCGCCCCTGCCGGGGCCGCCCCCATCGCGGCGGGGTCGGAGTGCAGGCAGGCATGAATCGCACTGGTCCCGAAGATTGAGCCGGCCGTTACGCCGCGCCGGCTGCCCAGCCCCATGCCGATGAAGCTGGCCTGCACATCGCCGGGCCCCAGCAGCACCGGCAGGCCCACAGGCAGGCCAAGATCCCGCGCCACGGACGGCGCGAGCGGCGCGCGGCACTGGCCGACGGGCTCGAAGGGGGGCAGCAGGTCGAGGCCCCGGCCGAGGCCCAGAGCCTCCTGCACCTCGGGCCGCAACGCGCCATCCTGCCAACGGCCCCAGACCGGCAGGGCGGCGGTCAACTCGCCCGCGACCTGCCCGGTCAGGGCCAGCAGCAGCCATTCCTTCAGCCGCAGGGCGTGGGACATGGCCTCCAGCCGCGCGGGATCGTTTCGTTGCAGCCACATGAGCTGAAGGCTCGCCGAGGCTGCCGTCGGGCGAGACCCGGTGATCGCCTGCACCCTGTCCAGCTCCGGCGCGAGTTCGGCCATCATGTCGCGCGCGCGGCCGTCGAGCCAGGTCATCGCCCGCCCCAGGGGTTCGCCGGCCGCATCGACCGGCCAGAGCCCGTCGCCCTGCCCGGTCAGCACCAGCCCCGCAACCTCTCCCGCCCCGGCGATCCGCGCCACACAATCGCGCAGCACGGCAAAGGCCTCGTCCCGCGTCACCGCCATGTCCTGCTCGACCCGGACGCCATCGCGCCGCAGAGCGCCATTCGCGCGCTCTGCCGTAGCGATCATCCGGCCATCGGCGGCGAAGGCTGCCGCCTTCACTGCCGTCGTGCCGGAATCGAGGGCGAGGAGGATCGGGCTCATGGTCACGACGCCCGCCGCAGCCCTTGCTGAACCTCGGGGGTCTGCTGGCCGTAAGTCTTGAACTTCACCATCACATCGGCGATCTGCGCCTCGCTGAGGACGAGGGGCTCGCCCGCAGGCAGGCATTGCAGATAGAGCGTCGCGAGTTCCTCGACCGTTACCGCAAGGGCAAGGGCCCGTGCGATTGACACATGCGCGGCGATCACACCGTGATGCGCCATCAGGCAGGCGCGGCGGCCTTCCAGCGTGCGCACCACCGCATCGGCCAGCTCCTGCGAACCGAAGATCTGGTAGGGCGCACAGGGGATGGTGCCCCCCCCCGCCGCCGCGATGGAATAATGGATCGCCGGAATCTCTCGGCCGAGGATCGAGACGGCGGTGGCATTGGTCGAATGGGTATGGACCACCGCATTCAGATCGGGCCGCGCCCGCAGGATATCACGGTGGAAACGCCATTCCGACGAAGGCAGCACATCGCCCGAGAAGGTCGCGTCCCAGTTCATCGCCACCACATGTTCGGGCGTCAGCTTGTCGTAGGGGATGCCGGTGGGCGAGATCAGGAATCCGTCGCCATGGCGCAGGCTGATGTTGCCGGCGGTCCCCTTGTTGATGCCCAGCCGGTTCATGCTGCGGCAGGCCTCGATCAGTTCGCCGCGCAGCGCGCGTTCGTCTTCGGTCATCGGATCACCTCATTTGCAGGGATAGAGCGGCGGTTGGCCGTCCAGGATCAGGGCGATATCCTCGGCAATCATGCGCGCGCATTTCAGGGCCGAATGGCGCGATGCCCCCGCGATATGCGGCGACAGCGTGACGTTGCGCAGTTTCAGCAGCGGCCAGTCCACGGGCGGCGGTTCGAACTCGAACGTGTCCAGCGCGGCGCCCCTCAGATGGCCGCTGGCCAGCGCATCGTAGAGCGCGGCATAATCCAGCACCTGCCCGCGCGTGGTATTCACGATATAGCCCCCGGGCTTCATCATGCCGATGCGGTCGCGGCTGATCATGCCCTTCGTCTCGGGGGTCACGCGCGGATGCAGCGTCACCACATCGCAGCGCCGCATCAGATCATCCAGATCGGCCTTCTCGAACCCGGCCGCCTTTTCGGCCTCCGTCAGGTCCTTGAACGGGTCGTAGATCACGATCCTGCAGCCGAAGGGCTGCAGAAGCCGCGCGACCCGGGTGCCGATGTCGCCATATCCCACGATCCCGATGGTCAGTTCGGACAGCTCGGGGCCGACATGATCGTAGTGATAATAGCTCCGGCCCCAGGTGCCGTTCGCCACATCGTTATGCCCGCGGATCAGGTTGCGCGTTTCGGCCAACAGCGAGGCCACGGTGAATTCCGCCACCGCCGAGGCATTCCGCCCGGGCGCGTTGACCACCGGAATCCCCCGCGCGCGCGCCGCCGCCATGTCGACATTGACTGGCCCGCCGCGCGAGACGGCGATCGCCTTCAGCTGCGGCGCCTGATCCATGCTGTCGGCGATGATCGGCGCCAGATGGGTCACGAGGACATCGAGGCCCCGGATGAAGTCGTAATATTCCTCGGGGCGCCCCACGAATTCGCTTACCGGCAACGTCTTGTCGACTTTCGTCGACTGTCGCTGCAAGGGCCAGGCGATTTCCATCTCGCGGAAGGTGACCTGCCGCCCGCCCAGCCGGGCCTTGAGGGCCTCGATGAACAGGCCGGGCTTCATGAACCCGTCTCCGATGACGCCGATGGTCAGCTCTGTCCGGGTCATGTCGCATCCTTTTCGCGCGCGCCGATGCCGGGCAGGACGGCGCTGTAGTGTTCGGTATCCAGGTCATGCTCCCGCAAAACCTCGGCACTGTGTTCGGCAAATTGCGGGGGCGCACGGCGATAGCTGGCCGGGGTGCGTGACAGCTTGATCGGACTGCCGGTGCCCCGATAGGACCCGATGTCCACGACCATCTGCCGGTGGACCGTGTGCGGATCGGCCATCACCGCATCAATGCTGCGCACCGCGCCGCAGGGCACTCCGGCCTTGATCAGCCGATCCGACAGGCTGGCGCAGTCGAACCGGGCCAGAGCCGCCTCCAGTTCCACCTTCAGCGCGTCGCGGTTCATGTTGCGGTCGCCGTTGGTGGCAAAGCGGGGATCGTCGGGCAGGTCGGGACGCTCGATCTGACGGCAGAGGATGGCGAACTGCCGGTCGTTGCCCACGGCCAGAAAGATCGGAGCCGTGGCGGTGGCAAAGGTGTCATAGGGGCAGATGTTGGGATGCGCATTGCCCGAGGTGCCCGCGACCTTGCCCGACAGATAGTAGTTCGGCAGATGCGGATGCAGCAGCGATACCCCGCAATCGTAGAGGCTCGTCTCGACGAACTGGCCCTTGCCGCTCTGAGTGCGCTCGTTCAGCGCCATCAGGATGCCGATGGCGGCATTCAGCCCCGTCACCATGTCCACCACCGGCAGGCCGACCCGCAGGGGCTGCCCCCCGGCCTCTCCATTCACGCTCATGATCCCGCACAGGGCCTGAATGGCGGCATCGTAGCCGGGCAGCCCCCCCATGGGGCCATCCGCGCCAAAGCCCGAGACACGGGCATGGATCAGCTGAGGAAACCGGGCCGAAAGCTCGTCGTGGCCGAGGCCCCAGCGCTCCAGCGTGCCGGTCTTGAAATTCTCGATGAAGACGTCGGCACCGGCCAGGAGCTCGAGAAGCAGCGCGCGTCCGGCCTCCTGCGCCAGATCGACGGCGATGCCGCGCTTGTTTCGGTTCAGGCCCAGAAAATAGCTGGCCGCGCCGTCGAGGAAGGGGGGCCCCCAGCCCCGGGTCTCATCCCCGGAGGGCGGCTCCACCTTGATGACATCGGCGCCGTGATCGGCCAGGATCTGACCGGCATAGGGGCCGCCCAGCACGCGGCTGGCATCGATCACCTTGAGATTGGCCAAAGAGCCGGGGTGCAGCATCGGGATGTCCTTCGGTCAGGCCGCAGGTTGCGCCGCCGCCAGATCGCGGCGCCAGTCTGCGGCAAAGGCGGGATAGGTTTCTTCGAGCTCGTCCAGCACGCGCCCGCGCAGCAGGGCCAGCGTCGCGCCATCGGGGGCCGGGGTCACGGGCGGGTCGTCGTCATGCTGGAAGGCGAAGCCCGTGGCGGCCAGCAGGTCCGCCAGCCCGCAACCGGGATGCAGGCTTTCGAGCGTGAAGCCGGGGCGGTCGCGGTCGAAGCGGAACAGCGCCTTGCTGGTCAGCAGCGCCGCCGGCCCGCCCGGCCGATGGACGCCCGCCGGGCTGGTCCCGGGGGCCGAGATGAAATCGACCTTCTCGACCATCACCCGCGGCGTGTGCTCCTCGCGGAACAGGATCACGCGGGGTACGGTGAAATAGAGATAGGCCGATCCGAAGGATCCGGGCCAGCGCACCCGGCTTTGCGGATAGCCGCCCACCCCCACCAGGTTGACATTGGCCTCGCCGTCGATCTGGCCGCCGCCCAGAAAGAACGCATCCAGCCGACCCTGCCCCGCGCAGTCGAACAGTTCGGTCGAGCCGTTGGTGAAAAAGTTATTCGCTACAGACCCCAGGATCGACAGCCGCAGCTCCGTCCGGCTTTCGTCAAGCGCGCGGCGCAGCATCGATCCCGCGGCGGGCATCGGCGAGGCCGCCCCGACCGCCACATGACGCACCCCTTCCAGAAGGCGGGCGATGGTCCAGATCAAGACTTCGCGCGGCAGCGGGGCGAGGATCATGCCTGCACCCCGGCCCGGGCGGCCATGTAGCCCGCAAAGCCCTCGGCGCTGCGGGCGGCGCTGGCATAGCGCATGATTTCAGCGGTGTCGGTGGCATATTCGCCCCACAAGCCATAGGGCCAGGCCCCGCGCGGCGCCTCGGCGATTTCCGCCACATAGAGCGCGGGCAGCGTGCCGGCGGCCGTGGTCTCGTCCGAGAGCAGGTTCCGGCGGACTATCCGCTCCACCGTCACCAGCGTCAGGGCGGAGGCGTAGGCCATCGCCGCCAACTCACGCCGCCGCCCGATCCAGACATTCCCGAACCGGTCCGCCAGGGGCGCATGGAAGATCGCAATGTCGGGCGTGATCGCCGGGATCAGCACGACCGGATCGCCGCCCGCGCCGAACGGGTTGTCGATCACCCGCCAATCGTCGCGGTGGCGCAGCAGATCCGAGCCGATCAGCCCGCGGATCGACAGGAAGGGGCTGCCCTTCTGTGCCGCCATCAGACCGGCATGGATCGCGGGACAGGTGGCGTCGCGCAGGCGGATGGTGCCATCCTTGACCGCCTGGTTGAAGCGCGGCGCACCTCCCGCCTCGCCGAGGCTGACCGCGCTGGTCTCCACCATGGCCACGAGCCCGGCCCCGATCAGCTGATCGACCTGAAGGCCCCCGGTCGGCACGCAGACCAGATGCAGGTCGCCTGCGCCATTCTCGATAAGCGGGCGCGTCATGGCCATTGAAACGCCCGCATAATCGACCGGCAGCGCGATGCGCATGCCCGGCCTGACGCAGCTCGCCATCGCACGAAGATCGCCCGGCATTCCGCTCCCCCTCCCGCACCGCTGCTCCGTCGGATCCGCGGCTTCTTACGTTCCACATTGCAGAACGCCTTTCCGAATTAATGATATGCAGAGCGAAAGCGACGTGTCAATCTCCCAGCGGTGAGGATTATTTTCAGTCGGGCCGCGGCCGGCACTGCAGATTTTCTTGACAAGCAAGAATGTCACTCGAAAATGAAATACAGAAAGACGTTCCACGATGTGGAACACGAGGGAGGACGCAATGGCAGAGACCTTGGCCTGGCGCAAACCGCGGCAGCGTATGGCACCCCCGGCCCCGAGACAGGCCAGTCGCGAGATGATCGGCTCCAGCATCTCGATGCGCAGCGTGGTCAAGACCTATGGCGCATTCTGCGCGGCAGACCGCATCAGCCTGGATGTCGAGCCGGGAGAGTTCATCACGCTGCTGGGCCCCTCGGGCAGCGGCAAGACCACGCTTCTGAACCTGCTGGCCGGGTTCCAGACCATCGACGGCGGTGAAATCCTGATCGATGGCAGGTCCATCGCCCATGTGCCCACCCATCGGCGCGGCTTTGGAATGGTTTTCCAGAGCTACGCGCTGTTTCCCAACATGACGGTGTCGCAGAACGTGGCCTTCCCGCTGCGGATGGCAGGGGTCGACCGTGCCACCAGCGACCGCCGCGTGGCCGAGACGCTCGAGATGATGCGGCTGTCGGACCATGCCCGCAAGACCCCGTTCGAGATGTCCGGCGGCCAGCAGCAGCGCGTGGCCATTGCCCGGGCGATCGTGATGCGCCCCAAGGTCGTGCTGATGGACGAGCCGCTGTCGGCGCTGGACCGCAGGCTCCGCGAATCGATCCAGATCGAGATCCGCGCCCTGCACCAGACCATCGGCAGCACGATCCTGTTCGTCACCCATGACCAGAGCGAGGCCCTGACCATGAGCGACCGCATCGCGGTCATGGACAAGGGCCATATCATCCAGGTCGGGCGCCCGGTGGATATCTACCGCCAGCCGCAGAGCCGGTTCGTGGCCTCTTTCGTGGGCGAAAGCAACCTCATCGAGGCCGAGATCCTGGAGAACCGGGGCGGCACGATGCGCCTGCGCAGCCGCTCGGGTCTGGTGTTCGACGCCCAGAGCCGCGATGCGTCCGCCAGCGGCACGGCCACGGTTCTGGTGCGCCCCGAGCGGATCGCCCTGCGCGAGACGGCAACCGCAGACAGCGTGGCTGCCACCGTCACCTCGGCCCTGTTCATGGGCGAGACCCTGCGGATCGAGGCCGAGATGGCCGGGGGCGAGACCCTCCTGATCCGTTGCCAGGACACGGCCGCCCGCAGCCTGCCGCAGATCGGCAGCCGGATCCATGTGAGTTGGGGCGCTCAGGATTGCTGGGTGCTGGCATGACGGACATGCCGCTCTCCGATGCCGCCATCTCGCGCCGCAGACCCCTGCTGCGCAATCCGGCCCTGCTGCTGCTGCCCGCCACGTTATTCCTCGGGGTGATCTATGTCCTGCCGCTGATCGATCTGGCCCGCGTCAGCCTGTCGGGCGAGCCGTGGTGGGTCCATTTCGACCGCGTCTTCTCGGTGCCGCTCTATTGGGACTCGCTCGTGCGGACCATGCAGATTGCACTGACCGTCGCCTGCCTGTGCGCCCTCTTCGGCTATCCGACCGCGCTTCTGATCCAGCGCAGCCGGGGCACACTGCAGGTGCTGATCGCGACGGCGGTGATCCTGCCCTATTTCATCGCCATCCTGATCCGGACCTATGCCTGGATGGTGCTGCTGGGACGCAACGGCCCGATCAACAAGTTCGCCATCTGGCTCGGGCTCTATGACCAGCCGCTGGCCCTCCTGTTCAATCGCGGCACGGTGCTGCTGGGCATGACGGCGGTGCTGATGCCGCTGATGGTGCTCAGCATCTATTCCAGCCTGTCGCGGCTCGATCCCGGGCTGACGCGTGCGGCGCTGGCCAGCGGCGCAGGGCCTCTGGCCGTCTTCTGGCGCGTACTGCTGCCCCTGACGCTGCCCGGTATCGGCGCGGGCTTCCTGCTCGTCTTCGTCAGCGCGCTCGGCTTCTTCATCACGCCGACGCTGCTGGGCGGACCGGCCGACCAGATGTTCGCCATGCACATCACCCAGCAGGCCGATTCGATCACCGGCGAGGGATTCCTTCAGGCACTGGCCGTCGTGCTCCTGCTGATCACGCTGGTCGTGGTGGGCATCGCGGGCCGTCTGATGGGATTCGAGTTCATCTGGGGCGGCGGCAAGCTGTCGGAACCGGCCGAAGCCGCCGTGAAGGGGCATTCCGGCAGCGCCCGCCCCCGCCGCCGCAGCCCGGCCACGGTGATCGCCGACATGATCGGCTGGCCGCTGCTGAGGATCATGGGCCGGATGCCGGCCTCCGCAGGAACATGGACAGTCCGGGCGCTCGGCTTCCTGATCATCTGCACGCTGATCCTGCCCATCCTCGTCGTCATCATCATCTCGTTCAGCGAGGCCAGCTACCTCACCTTCCCGCCGCCGGGCTGGTCGCTGAAATGGTACGAGAAGTTCTTCTCGGACTCCAACTGGATGTCGGCCTTCTGGAACTCGCTGGGAATTGCGGCCCTCTCGGCGGTGATCGCGGTCACGCTGGGCGCCTCGGCGGCGATGGGCATCGTGCGTAGCGAGATCCGCTACAAGTCGGCGCTGATGCTGCTTCTGGTCAGCCCGATGATCGTGCCTCCGGTCGTTCTCGGCCTGTCGCTCTACAGCCTGTTCCTGCAACTGGGGCTGGTCGGCACCTATTTCGGCCTGGCCGCTGCCCATGCCATCGGTGGCATCCCGATCGTGGTGGTCATCGTCGCGGCTTCGTTGCAGGCGGTGGACCGCAAGCTGGAGCAGAGCGCGGCCGTGCATGGGGCATCGCCCCTCACCGTGTTCCGCACCGTCACCCTGCCCGCCATCGCGCCGGGGCTGGCCGCGGCCGTGTTCTTCGCCTTCCTGCACTCGTTCGACGAGCTGGTTCTGTCGCTGTTTCTCTCCAGCCCGCGAATGAAGACCCTGCCGCTGATGCTGTGGGCGGACATCAACTACCAGCTCAACCCGGTTCTGGCCGTGGTCTCGACGCTCGAGGTGCTGCTGGTGGTGGGCGGGATCATTCTGGCGCGCCCTGTCCTGTCGCGGTCGGGCGGGGGCCATTGACCACAAGATCAAGACCAACAACGGAGGAGGATGCTATGCTTGAACGGAACGACCTGAAGGGTCTGGTGTCGGCCCTGGCCGTCACCACACTGCTCGCGGGGCCGGTGGCTGCGCAAAGCAACGAAGTCATCATGCAGGATCCCGGCGGCGGCTATGGCGATGCGCTGCGCAAGGTGATGTACGACCCCTTCACCGAAGAAACCGGCATCGAGGTGGTCACCGTGCAGGAAGCGCGGTCGGGCCCGCGGATCAAGGCACAGGTCGAGGCCGGCAAGACCGAATGGGACCTGACGTTCATCTTCGATCAGGAGACGAAGCTGCTCGGCGACTGCTGCCTGGCCGACATCGACTACAGCATGATGTCGGAGGAGGCGCAGAAGACGCTCGCCGTCATGCCCGAGAACCTGAAGCGGCCGAAGGGGGTGGCGCTGCAGGTGATCGGCGTGGGACTGGTCTACAACAAGGATGTCTACAGCGGCGGTGAGAAACCGGCCAGCTGGGCGGATTTCTGGGATCTCGAGAAGTTCCCGGGCCAGCGCTGCCTTCCCGCCTGGCCGCGCTTCGTGATGGAAGCCGCGCTCATGGCCGACGGCGTGCCAAAAGACCAGCTCTACCCGCTGGACATGGACCGCGCGCTCAAGAAGATCGCCGAGATCAAGCCGCACGTCTCGAAATGGTGGACGACCTCGGCCCAGCCGCCGCAGCTGCTTCTGGATGGCGAGGCCGACATGTGCATGGCCTATACCGGCTCCAGCTCGAAGCTGGCACTGGAAGGGGCCCCGATCGAGGTCGAATGGAATCAGGGCTTCGTCTATTACGACTTCTTCTCGATCCCCAAGGGGGCGCCGAACTACGAGAATGCGATGAAGCTGCTGTCCTGGCGGCTGGAGCCGCAGCGCGCGGCCGAACTGACCTCGAACTTCCCGGTGGCGCTGCCCTCGTCGGTGGTGTTCGAGGCGGCGGATCCCGCCATCAGCGTCTACTGGGCCAACACCCCCGCCAATGTGTCGCGCGCGATCGAATGGAGCCCGGACTACTGGGGCGCCATGACCGAGGACGGCACCATGACCAACGAGGAACATGGTCAGGAACAGCTGAACGCCCTGCTGGCGCAATGACCCTCCGCGATGGCCGCTGCTTGCGGTGGCGGCCATCGCATCCCGCCTTATAATGGCCGGGATCGCGCCCGTGCGCCGATCTGTGCCGAAAGGAATGACGAGTCGGAATGGACAAGGCCTTCATCAAGGGATTGCGTCTCCTGGAATGTCTGGCCGTCAGCGAGAAGCCGCGCGGGGTCAGCGACCTTGCCGCAGAGCTGGCGATGACGAAAAGCAACGTTCACCGCCTGCTGCAGACCCTCCAGGCTCAGGGCTATGTCCGACAGGTGCCGCCGAACAGCACCTACGAGCTCACGACCAAGATCTGGGAACTGGGCAGCAACGTGATCCGCCGGATGGATCTGATCTCGATCGCGCGGCCGGCCATGCAGCGGCTGGCCGAGCAGACCGGCGAGACGGTGCATCTGTCGATCCTCGATGACATCGACGTGGTCTATGTCGACAAGATCGAGAGCGCGCATCACATTCGGGCTCACACGAGTGTGGGCTCGCGCGCGCCCGCCTTCACCGTGGCCACGGGCAAGGCGATGCTCGCGCACATGCCCGACGATTATCTGGAGCGCTTCCGGCCGCATCTGCGCCGCTACACGGATTCCACGCGCGTCACGATCGAGGAGCTGCACGATGACATCCGGCTGGCGCGGGCGCAGGGCCATGCGGTCGTGTTGCAGGGCGAATGGCGCGAGGGCATCGCCGCCTGCGCCTGCGCCATCCTTGGCCGGACCGGCGATCTGGTCGGCGCCATCGGCATGTCCGGCCCCGACTCCCGCATCAAGCGCAAGCAACTGAAGCTGATCGCCCCTCAGGTGATGGAGGCGGCGCAATCCATTTCCGCGGCCCTGGGCTATCTGCCGCGCAGCTGACGCCGGACCCCCCTGCCCCGCCCGCCACGTCCGGATCGCGAAGGACACCCGACGACCGCCGCCTACCCCGGCACATGGCACGCAGGCAGCGCAGGCCGGACGGTCCCGGCACCTCGGAACGGATCGGCACCGTCGCCCATGCCGGGATTGCCGGTCTCGATGCGGCCCTCGGGCCGCCTCCCGCGGCTTTGCGGTCCGGGCCTCGACCGGCGTCTTCGAGCGCTGCCGCCTCATGCGTCGCGCGGCGGAACAGCTGCGCGAGCGGGCGCCCGGCATCGCCGTGAACCTGACGCGCGAACAGGGCAAGCCGCTTGCGGAAGCGCGTGGCGAAGTGCTGACGGCCGCCGACATCATTGACCGGTTCGCCGAGGAAGGCCGCCGCGCCTATGGCCAGATGATCCCCGCGCGGGTACCGGGCATCCTGCTAACGACGATCAAGCTGCCGGTCGGCCCGGTTGCGGCCTTCACACCCTGAAACTTCCCCATCAATCAGGCGGTGCGGAAGGTTTCGGCTGCGCTGGCGGCAGGCTGTTCGATCATCGTGAAGGCGCCCAAGGAGACCCCGGCCGAACTGATCCGCGCCTTTGCCGATGCCGAGCTGCCTGCGGGTGTCGTCAATCTGGTCTATGGCGTGCCCGTCGAAATCTCAGCCTATCTGATGCCGCATCCCGTGATCTGCGAGATATCCTTCTGATCGAAACCGGTGGCAAGCATCTGGCCGCGCTAGCAGGCCTGCAAATGAAGTGCGCGACAATGGAACTGGGCGGTCATGCCCCCGTCATCGTCTGAGCCGATCCCGATCTCGACAAGGCCGTGCGGCTGATGGCGGGCCGCAAGCTGCGCAATGCGGGCCAAGTCTCTGTCTCGCCCACGCGCTTTCTGGTGCAGGAGGAGGTCTTCGCCCTTTTCCTGTCGGGCTTTGCCGCGGCGATGCAGGCCGCCCTTCAGGGCAACGGGCAGGAGGACGGCGTCCAGCTCGGTCCGTTGGCTAACGACCGACGTGTCGCAGCGCTCGAGACACTGGTGGCCGATGTTGTCGAGCAGGAGGCGAGGCTCGTGACCGGTGGCAAGCGGATCGGCAATGTCGGCAATTTCTTCCCGTCCACCGTGCTCGCCGAAGTACCATTGTCGGCGCGCATCATGCACGAAGTGCCCTTCGGCCCCCTAGCCATCGTGAACCGCTTCAGCATGCTGGAAGAGGCGATTGCCGAGGCCAACCGCCTGCCCTACGGGCTCGCCTCCTATGCCTTCACCCGCTCGGTGCGGACGATGCAGCGGCTAGGGCTGGAAATCGACTCCGGCATGACGACGATTAACCATCTGGGCCTTGCCCTGTTCGGCAGCACGCAACCGCGGAACCTGCTCGAACCGGAAGACGATCCCGCGGACGCTGGTCGAGGACCGGGTGCCGGGCAGCCAGTGCGACCGGCTGATGCGTCGCGGGCTAGTGGCCGAGTTCATCGCCGAGCACCAGCGGGCGACGCAGTCCGAGCGGCTGGAGGCGCTGGCGGCCCGCGGCGAGGGGCGAATGGAAACTGGGGAAGGTGCGGCGCGAGATCGACAGCATCGTCTTGGCCATCGCGAGCCGGCATGGTTCCTGCGGGCATGAAGGCAAAGATAGACGGGGCGGAGGCGGAGCAGGCCGATCCGGGAGCGCGGCTCGCGGAGATCCCGGACCCGGAGCCGGTGGCGAACCACCCGGGGCTGTCCGGGATTTATGCCCGAAGGGTCACGCACCTTGTGTCGGCGCTGAACGACACGAAGGCTGATCTTGAGGCTGCGGCGATCATGCGCGGGCTGATCGAGGAGTTTGTGCTGTCGCGGGATGCGTCGTGCTTGCCCGGGCATGCTCGGCACCGGGCCTTCACCGGCCAGACCGTCATCAAGGCGCGGCCGATGAGGCGCGGGTTGAGATGCGAGCGGTTGGCGTCGATGTGGCCGAGGTCGCCGCCCTTGCGGGTGCGGTGGGCCTCGTAGCGGGCGAGGTCGGCGGGGAACATGCCCTCGCAGCGGGCGACGATGGAACGGGGAGCGGACAAGAGGGGGCCTCCGGAACGGAGGCCGGGAGATTCCCCTGATGCTTCCGGCGCGGAAGCAAATCGGCGAAGATTCTGCGATGGTGATGCGGGGGACAGAACCGAAGGGTCGGCACGCGAGGCTGCGGCGGTCAGTAAAGTACTCACTAACCAGCTCGCGGTCCGGGGCCTGCGGCCCCCCCCCACGCGCTGCCGTTCGCCGGGGCTCCGCCCCTGGACCCCGAAGACGCCCGCGGTCCCGGAGGTGCTGCTGGAAGCACCTCCGGGAGCAGCGGCCGGAGAAGGGGGAGATCGAACTGCCACTGGCACAGCGTTGCGCGCGGGGTCCTTTCTCGACTGCGCTCTACCAGCGAGCGTCGGCTGTGCGCAGAAGCGGCCCGTCACTGCGCTGGTCCCTGATGATCGCGATGCGCAGGAAGCGGCCCGTCGACGTAACAGCTAGTTCAGGGCAGAATTGCGCGGAACAACAAGAACCGGATTACTGGAAGGACAACGCCAAGCGGATGCTGGATAGAAGCGCCATCGGAACCACGTGTGCATTCTCGCATTCACTATAGCGGTCTCTGGGAGGACGGACAATCCATACCCCCGACAGAGATGGCTCTCAACTTTCATATTGGCCGCAAGCTAGAACTGGATCTTATGAGGGCATTCTGAGCAACAAGCCGCATCAGGTCCGTATAGGGCCAAAGTTGCTCCTCTGCAGAAGAGAACGGAAGGAGCATTTCGGACCGAAATTCTCCCGCGTCATTTTTAGTGTGAACGATACGACAGCGGATGTCATACAACATCTCAGCAATATCGGGTCGATGGTCGTGATCCTTGCGCTTTAAGTTAATCGCCTTGTCTGTGATTAACTTATTCTTCCTTTCTAGCACCTCCGCAACCTCGCTGTTGTCAGCGAAGTACCGTTCGACGTCATCCATCGTTAGAACCTCAAGTACCGTAGCCTTCATCTGCTCCCGTTCACTGCCGCCCACGCGGCCATTACCAGATATTGCAGAAATTAGGCCGGCAAGGTCGGATTCCCGATCCACCCGAAACGTAGGATTTTTTAGAATTTTCCCTGCGGTTCGAATGGCCTCTAGCTTTGCGAAGCTCGGAAAGTAGTATTCAGCTACCTGGTAGTATGCCAAAAACTGCAGCAGCGGCATGCCTCGCGCACTCTTGGCGTACCAGTATAAGGAAAAAGGCGCACTATCGTACTCAAATTCGGGGAACCTTATGTTAGAAACGGGATTGCCGTCATAGCGCCGAAGCTGATTCAGTGAATGCTTTTTGAGCGCCCTGCGAAGAGCAAGGGTGACTCCTCTTTCCAAATCTAAATAGAAGAATAGGGAGTTAGATACGACCTCCAATGCACTTAAGGCTGCATCATAGCCCCGCTCCTCCCCGAAGAATAGCTTTAGACTTAGCTGATTTGCCGCGCCCGGCCTAGATGTCAGCACCCGTAATTCCTTCGTCCCTCGTGATATTTCCAGCCTGATGCCATCCGCCCGATGAGACTTAATGGCACGGTCCTCAACCTCCTCACTCTCAAGCTCCTCGCCCTCAGAGGGAGGCGCAGATAGTCCTAGTCTCCTCGCGACCGTCAAAGGGCCCACTGGGCCTATAGGCGAGATTGCCGCCTCCACCTCCCCCTTCTGGAGGTCTGCAATTGCATCATAACCGCCGAGAAACACAAATCTCTCAAACTCTATCGAATGCAGATCTTCAGCTTTGCTAGAAGATCCGACCATCACGCGCCTCTTATCCTTGCCATTTGGGAGGCAGATATAATTATAAAAAACGGAGCTGCCTTGAAACACAAACTCCCGGCGTTCCGTTTCGATGCCAGCATCTTTCGCGCGCTGAAGCAGCGCTTTCAGATCCGAGGATTCCTTCATCGTTCCGCTCTGAATGGTCCCTGACTTAGCTCTGGCTCTCTTGCGGTGCGGCAAGATTAGCCCGAGAATTATTCGGGTCAGCCCGCTTGGCAGCGAGCCAGATCCTATTTACTGCCGGACCTTGGCAGTTCATGGAATGGACGTCAACAGACTGCTGAAATTGTCGCAATTCGATAAACTCGGCCATCCAGAACCATGTTCTGGGCCTTCTCGCATATGGTGTTCAGGCCGTCGAGCTGCCGCACGAGGAAGCTACGGCAGATGCAGGCCGCCCCGCATCCCGCTTTGTACTGACCCCAGCGTAGTTACGGCTTTCGGGTGTGCCCGTGTGGTAGGCGTTCCCGGTAGCCGGCAGACAAACCTACAAGCAAAGGCCCATCATATCCTGCTGTTGGACCTTCCGGGCGCGGCAGAATGCTTGCGCATGTAGAAAGCTGCCGTTTAATGGTACCCCACCAAAGCCAACTTCACGCGCTCGCTCGTCATCGTTCCGGTTATAGTTCTGGACGACAAGAGCCTGCAAAGTTGGAAAGGGACGCAAGCGGTGCTTGCCACGCAAAAGATCTACTTGGCGTCGTTTTTAATGCCGCGCGTGGGGGAACGCGCCTGGCCGACTGCGATCTTTCGCCGCGCCGCGAGCAGATGGCGGCGATGTGCAGGAAACGGCCGTGGCACATGGGAAGACAAGGCTTGTGCGACCTGATGCACCCGGTCCGTTGCGGGCTTTCCATCGGCGCGCCGCGGAGGTCCGGCTGGAACAAACGCTTCTCCTACCTCATACCTTCACAGAATTTTGTTTTCACGATAAGGCTGACGCTAAACGTAGTGGGTAGGGTCAAGTTCATGGCGGATTCCGAAGACTTGGAGCTTCTGAGGTCAGGCGCGCTCGATTTGAGCAGATGCGATTTCAGAGAAGCAGATCTTCGAGGAATGGACCTCAGGGGGCGTAATTTTTCGTACTGCCTCCTTGAGAAGGCGAAATGTGAGGGAGCCAATTTCGAGGGAAGTGACTTTCGGGGCGCGCAAGTGAATTTTATGATTGCTAATAACGCGACTTTTGACTCATGCAATCTTAGCCATTTGCATTTTGGATACACAGACCTTTCGAGCGCGTCGCTGAAAGGTGCTACGGCAAATGGGGCAGTGTTCCAGAATGTAAAACTGAAAGGAGCAAATCTAGAAGGCGCATCTTTGGCAGGTGGATCAATTAATGCTGATACAGATCTGGAAGATGTAAGATCCGATGAGAGGTCAAATTTCGATGGCTTGAAGGTATTGAGGGCAACCTCACGCAATACGTTATTTCAGGACTACGACTTCAATAATGGAATTCTTCAACGGCGGACTGCTGCGATCGCTACTATGAGCGCAGATAAGCCAACGGTGGATAAGCCACTAGAAGAGTTGGTCAACACTGGACAACGGCAAGTCAGAGTCGCGAAAGTGCAGATTCAGCAGCTAATTCAAAATTCAGCTGTGACACGGCTCACCGCGCAACAGTTTGCTGGCCAAATCGAGGAGGCATTACGCGGCATCCCTGCCAATCAGGGAAACAGGCTTATAGAGCCACTGCAAACGATGCTCGAGTTTGCTGAAGTCTTGCGCAACATAGCACCGGACACTGCCCCTCCAGCTACCCGACTGGACAGCGAAGACTTAAAGGCGCGAATTATTGAGCTAGAGACGCTAGTCGAGCGACTAACGGAGCAACTATCCGATGCGACCAAAGCCCAAAAAGTTGCCGAGGAACTCGTCCAAAGCGATGGCTTCATCGCAAATTTCCGAAGGTCTGCAGGAAAAGCGGCGGGTATTGCGTCAGTCACCGCCCTCGCCTCAGTCGTCACTGTTGGAGTCCCGGCAGCAGCCGTGTATTTTCTTGGTGCTGAACATCCCTTAGTCGCAACGTTTATCAACAGCATTGGACGAATGCCAAAGTAAGCTCATAAGCAGCCATCGCTTGTTCTAGGATTCGCTAGGTATCTCCACCGTACCGCAAAGCGGACCCTATAGCAGGCTGCAGCGGAGGTCAGCGTCCCGCCCGGGGCGTCGGTGCCGCCGGCAACGCCGCAGTGAGCTCGAAGGACTGAGAAGGGCTGCAAGCGTCTCCATCTGCGGCGCGCTCGAATGGCTGCTTCGTGGGGCGGCTCTTCCCTGCGACTCGGCCCGGCGCGGCGGTCTGCGGGCTCAGGAGCCGCTCAGCCAACTTTTCTGCCGGCTTTTTTGAGCAGATGCGTCTCAGCACTTCCGGAAAAAGTGCGGGAAAAAGGCCCAGGGTGGTCGTCCGCTTTCTGAAGTCGCTTTGGCCGGGAAGCGGCCCTAGACAAGCAAGCTGCGTCAGTGTGCTGCGAAAACCCCCGCGGTTGCCGAGGGCGCGCAGGATACAGAGATGCGCCCCGGCAGTGCCCCTCATCACCCCAACGCGGAGGGAATGACGGAGGACCGGGACCGAGACCGAGACCGAGACCGGGTTCCCGATGTGCAGACGCCTGCTGAGGAAAAGGCTCGTGCTGCCATGGCAAGCTCAGCCGCGGGGACGTGTTGCCAGCACAGCACATCGGACGGCTGAGGCTACAATGGCCAACTTATGCCGAACGAGAATGGCCATCTTCCCCGGAAAGTGGCCAACTTTTCCCGCATTCGGTATCGGGACAGCACCTCTCGAGGCGCTTCTTATCCGCACTTCGAAAAGCCGCAGCTGGCGCAGGTCATGCAGCCTTCCACCATGCGCAGGTCGTAGCTGCCGCAGGAGGAGCAGGCCTTGGCCTTCACGCCCAGTACCTGCACATCCGCATGAGGGTCCGTCTTCAGGCCCATGCCCTCGCCCTCGATGAAGCCGATCGCGATCAGATGGCGTTCGATCACGCCGCCGATGGCTGCGAGGATCGAGGGAATGTAGCGCCCCTCCATCCAGGCGCCGCCGCGGGGGTCGAAGACCGCCTTCAACTCCTCGACCACGAAGGAAATGTCGCCGCCGCGCCGGAAGACCGCCGAGATCATCCGCGTGAGCGCCACCGTCCAGGCGAAATGCTCCATGTTCTTCGAGTTGATGAAGACCTCGAACGGGCGGCGGTGGCCGGAGATGACGATGTCGTTCACCGTGATGTAGAGCGCGTGCTCGGAGCCCGGCCATTTCACCTTGTAGGTCGCGCCCTCGAGCGCGGCGGGGCGGTCGAGCGGATCGGTGAGATAGACCACCTCGCCGCCCTTGGGTTCCGGCGCCTCGGCCGGAGCCGCCTGCCCCGCCTCGGAGACAGAGAGCACCGAGCCGGTCACCTCGTTCGGCCGATAGGTCGTGCAGCCCTTGCAGCCCTGATCCCAGGCCGCGAGGTAGACGTCGGCGAATTCCTCGAAACCGATATCTTCCGGGCAGTTGATCGTCTTGGAAATCGAGCTGTCGATCCATTTCTGCGCCGCCGCCTGCATCCGCACATGTTCGAGCGGCGCCAGCGTCTGGGCATTCACGAAATAGTCCGGCAGCGGGGCATCGCCCTTCTGCTCGCGCCAGAGGCGGACGGCGTAATCGACGACCTCCTCTTCGGTGCGGCTGCCGTCCTTCTGCAGCACCTTGCGCTTGTAGGCATAGGCGAAGACCGGCTCGATCCCCGACGAGACGTTGCCCGCATAGAGGCTGATCGTGCCGGTGGGGGCGATCGAGGTCAGCAGCGCGTTGCGGATGCCGTGGCTGCGGATCGCCGCGCGCACATCCTCGTCCATATGGGTGAGCGAGCCCGACGCGAGGTATTTTTCGGCATCGAACAGCGGGAAGGCGCCCTTCTCGCGCGCGAGATCGGCGGAGGCGAGATAGGCCGAGCGCGCGATGGCCTTCATCCAGGCCTCGGTCCGGGCGGCGGCCTCTTCCGAACCGTACCGCAGCCCCACCATCAGCAGGGCATCCGCGAGGCCCGTCACGCCGAGGCCGATCCGGCGCTTCATCTGCGCTTCGCGCGCCTGCTCGGGCAGCGGGAAGCGCGAGGCATCCACCACATTGTCCATCATCCGGACGGCAAGGCGCACCAGCTCGTCCAGCTCGGCCAGATCGAGTTCCGCCTCGTCGGAAAACGGTTTCGCGACCAGCCGGGCGAGGTTCACCGAGCCGAGAAGACAGGCACCGTAGGGCGGCAGGGGCTGCTCGCCGCAGGGGTTGGTGGCCGCGATCGTCTCGCAATAGGCGAGATTGTTCATCTGGTTGATACGGTCGATGAAAATCACGCCCGGCTCGGCGAAGTCATAGGTGGACCGCATGATGCGGTTCCAGAGGTCGCGCGCCTGAAGCGTCTTGTAGACCTTGCCGCCGAAGGTGAGCTCCCACGGGCCGTCCGCCTTCACGGCTTCCATGAAGGCGTCGGTCACGAGGACCGAGAGGTTGAACATCCGCAGCCGGGCCGGGTCCTTCTTGGCCTCGATGAAGCTCTCGATGTCGGGGTGGTCGCAGCGCATCGTGGCCATCATGGCGCCCCGCCGCGAGCCCGCGGACATGATGGTCCGGCACATCGCATCCCAGACATCCATGAAGGAGAGCGGCCCCGAGGCGTCGGCGGCCACGCCCTTCACCTCGGCGCCGCGCGGGCGGATGGTCGAGAAGTCGTAGCCGATCCCGCCGCCCTGCTGCATCGTCAGCGCCGCTTCCTTCAGCGCGTCGAAGATGCCCGCCATGCTGTCGGGGACCGTGCCCATGACGAAGCAGTTGAAGAGCGTGACCGTGCGCCCGGTGCCCGCACCGGCGGTGATCCGGCCGGCCGGCAGGAAGCGGAAATCCTCGAGCGCGCTGTAGAACCGATCCTCCCAAACCGCGGGCTCGGCCTCGACTTCGGCCAGCGCCCGGGCGATCCGCCGCCAGGTATCCTCGACCGATCCATCCACCGGATGGCCCGCGCCATCCTTCAGACGATATTTCATATCCCAGATCTGCTCGGCGATGGGGGCATGGAATCGGGACATGGGAAGATCCTTGGGCTTGTGGTTCTCAGGGAGGAGTTGCCCAAGATATGCCCATGGGAGGGAGCGGTCAAACGCAAAGAGCCATGTCGGAGGCGACTTGGAGGCCGGGGCCCCGGCGTCTATATGAAGGCCTCTGCGGCGGAGAATCCCCTTGTCCGATCATGTGAACATTCTCAAGCTCTGCGTGGGCGCAGAGGCGGTCGAAGACCTTCTCGACTGGCAGAAGAGCCAGCGCGCCCGCTGGCCGGACGGTTTTCCGCGCCATGTCACGCGCATGTGGCCGAAGCGCGAGGCCGAGGTGCTGGCCGGGGGCTCGCTCTACTGGGTGTTCAAGGGGCTCGTGCTGGCGCGCCAGCCGATCGTCGGGCTCGAATCCGTGACCGGCGCCGACGGAATCGCGCGCTGCGCACTGGTGCTCGAGCCCGAGGTGATCCGCACCGTCCCCGCCCCGCGGCGGCCGTTCCAGGGCTGGCGCTATCTCTCGCCCGAAGAGGCCCCGGCCGACCTGCCCAAGGACCGCGCCCGCGAGGAGCCGCTGCCGCCGGAACTGGCCCAGGCCCTGGCCGACATAGGCCTCAGGTAATCATCCCAGGCACTGGCAGGCCCAGCCGCGCCCCCAGCGCCGCGAAGGGGGCCGCGGCCTCGGACCAGTCGGCCCGGCGCGAGGCGAAGAGCACAGCCTGCGAACTGTGCACCAGAGCGTCGGAAAGGATTTTCAGGTGGTTCGCCCGCAGCGTCTCGCCCGACGAGGTGATGTCGGCGATGGCCTCGGCGGTTCCGTTTTTCACCGTCCCCTCGGTCGCGCCCTGACTGTCCACCAGCTGATAATCCGCAACCCCGTTGGCCATCAGGAACTCGCGCACGAGCCGGTGGTATTTGGTGGCGATCCGGAGCCGGAAGCCGTGGGTCGCGCGGAAGGCCGCGGCGGCCGCGTCGAGATCGTCGAGCGTGTCCACATCGATCCAGAAGGCCGGCACCGCGATGATGAGATCGGCATGACCGAAGCCGAGCGGCGCCAGCTCGGCCACCTGCAGCGACCAGTCCGCGAGCTTCTCGCGCACGAGATCGGACCCCGTGACCCCGAGGTGGATCCGCCCGGCCCCAAGCTCGCGCGGGATCTCGCCCGCCGAGAGCAGCACGAGCTCTACCCCCTCCACCCCGTCGACGGCGCCGGAATATTCCCGCTCGGCCCCGGTCTGGCGCATGGTCACGCCGCGCGCGCCGAACCAGTCGAAGGTCTTTTCCATCAGCCGGCCCTTCGAGGGCACCCCGATCTTCAGCGTCATGCGAGCCCCTTCAGCCTGGCCACGAGGCCCGGGCGGATCACGCCCCCGATGGCCGGGATGGATCGCCCCTGCCCCAGCACCGCCGTCAGCGCATCGTAGCGCCCGCCGGTGGAAACCGGCGGCAGCCCGGCGTCGGCGGCATGGAAGCTGAAGACGAATCCGTCGTAATATTCGAGCGAGCTCTGGCCGTGGCTCGCGTAGAACGGCAGCCGCTCGACCTCGATCCCGCGGGTCGCCAGCGCGGTGAGACGGCGGCCGAACCGGGCAACCGAGGGCTCGAGCGCAGGCATCCGCCGCGCCAGCGCCTCGAGGCGGCCGAGCGCCGCCGCCGCCGGAGCCTCGAGCGACAGCAGATCGTCGAGCACCGCGGCCTCCTCGGCGCCGAGCGGCGCGGCCTCGGCATCCTCGATCAAGGCCGCGGCGCGGGCCTCGATCTC
>NZ_MABH01000140.1 GCF_001720585.1 Cereibacter johrii
CCGCTGCCCGCGCTTGCCGCCGAAGCCGAGGCGCTGATGGCGCGGCTTGCGGCATGAGGGCGCTGGCCACGGGCCTCGCGCTGCTGGCGCTCTGGCAGGGGGTCGTGAGCCTCTCGGGCGCGCCGCCCTATATCCTGCCCGGCCCTGCCGCGGTGCTGCGCGCGCTGGCGGAGAACCGCACGATGCTCGCCCGGAACGGTCTCGCCACTCTGGCCGAGATCCTGCTCGGCCTCGGGCTCGGGCTGCTGATCGGGCTGGCCGCGGGGCTGGCGACGGCGCTGTCGAGGCAGGTGGAGCGGCTTCTGCGCCCGCTCCTCGTCCTCAGTCAGGCGGTGCCCGTCTTTGCGTTGGCGCCGATCCTCACGCTCTGGCTCGGCTACGGGATGGGCTCGAAGGTGGCGGTGGTGGTGCTCATCACCTTCTTCCCGGTGGCCTCGGCCCTGCATGACGGGTTGCGCGCCACGCCCGAGGCCGCGCTCGATCTGGCGCGGCTCGCGCGGGCGCCGCGCTGGCGGACGCTCCTGTGGCTGCGTCTGCCCCATGCGCTGCCCCATCTGGCGGCGGCTCTCCGGATTGCGGCGGTCTATGCGCCCATCGGGGCGGTGATCGGCGAATGGGTGGGATCCTCGGCGGGGCTCGGCCATCTGATGCTGCTCGCCAATGCGCGGATGAAGACCGACCTCATGTTCGCGGCGCTGGCGGTTCTGGCGGCGATGACGCTCGGCCTGCGCGCCGCGACGGATCGGGGCCTCCGCCGCCTCGGGCTCTGAGCCTCAGGCGGCGGAGGCCACCGGCACCCGGATCTCGAAGGCCGCACCGTGGTCGGTTGCGGGCGTGCTGATCGTGCCGCCGGCCTGCCCGATGAGGCCCGCCACCATGCGCACGCCGAACCCCGCCTGCGCTGTCAGCTCGAACCCCTCGGGCAGCCCCGGCCCGTCATCCTCGACCCGCAGCACGAGCGCATCGCCCTCCCGGGCACAGGCCACCCGGATATGGGGCGCGGAGCCTGCATGTTTCAGCGCGTTCGTCACCAGTTCGTTCAGGGCGAGCGAGAGGGCGATGGCACTGTCGGCCGAGACCTGCGCGCTGCCCCGCAGGTCGGCCTCGATGCGGGCGCGCCCTCCCTCGGCCCCTTCGATGGCGGCGCAGAGCACCGGCACGAACGGGCCGAAGTCCACCGTCTCGCTGGCCCCGAACTGGTGGAGCAGGTCGTAGGTCGTGGCAATGGCGCCGATCTGGCCCTGGATCCGCGCCATCCGTTCGCGCATCGCGGGCTCCTGCACCCCGCGCCGCTGCAGCGCCACGAGGCTCGAGATGAGCTGGAGGTTGTTCTTCACCCGGTGATGCACCTCGCGCAACAGCATCTCGTTCCGGGCAAGCGTGCTGCGGAGCGCACGGGTGCGCTCGGTCACGATCTCGTCGAGGTCCGCGTTCACCCGCTCCAGCTCGAAGCGGGCCTGTTCCAGCTCGCGCACCGACTGGAGAAGCCGCCAGGTGCCCCGCCGACGCTCGTCGGCGGCCACGGCGAGGATGAAGCTGGACAGCGCCACCACCGCGATCAGCGCCTGCATCGCCGCCACCCGGTCGATCCCGGCGAGATCGACGAAGGGGCCGCGGCCGTCCATCATCGCCCAGGTCGCGACGACGGTCATCGACAGGATGGCGAGCGTGGCCCCCTTCATGCCGAAACGCAGCGCCGTCCAGACGAGGAACGGGAAGAGCAGGTAGAGCCGGCCCAGATCGGCATCGAGGCGCAGCGTCAGCACCGAGACGAAGAGAAGGCCCGCCGCAAGGACAAGCCCCTCGAGACCGCGGCCGCGGATCCGGGCCTGAGGGGCTGCGCTTGGGGCGAGCCAGACGAGAAGGGTCGTTCCCACGATCAGCAGTCCCAACCCGTCGCCGAGCCAGAACACCTGCCAGTAGTGGAGGTAATCGATCTCGGGATGGCGCAGCGCGATGAGCGCGGCTCCGGCCAGCGCCGCGGTGGCGGATGCGGCGAGCGGGGCCAGCAGCACGAAGCGGACGACGGCGGCAAGCCCGTCGAGCCGCACGGGCCCGTCGGAGAAGCGCCTGAGGAGACTGGCCGCGAGGGCGGATTCGGCGGCATTGACGGCGCCGAAGGCCACCGCCCAGGCGATCGGCAGGCTGTGCCAGGTGACGGCGACTTCGGCCGCGATGCCTCCGAGAAGGAGGAAAGGCCAGTGGCGCGGCGCGGTGGAGAGGAGAGCGGTGAGAAGCACCGCGTTCGGCGGCCAGAGCACGACCGTGCCGGTGGGCGGCATGGCCGTCACGAGGCCGAGGCGGCCCATCAGCACATATCCCGCCACCGCGAGCGGCCAGCCCAGCCACAATGGCGCGCCGGTGCCGCCGTCATCTCTCGCGGACGATCCCAACCAAGACACTCCGAACCCTTTCCGACCCGCGGCCCACAGTTGCCGGAAGGCGAGGGAATTGCCAGACCTTCCTGAAGGTCGAGCCGCCCCGACGTCTCGGCCGGCACCGGGAAAGCCGCCTCGGATGTCCGACGAGGGCAGGGGGCAGACGCGAAGGGATCCGCGCGGGCCCGTGCAGGGTGGCGGGTCCGCACCGGGACCGGCCACCCCGCTCTCACGCCCCTCGGGGCGCGCCGCCAGACGCTCGCGCCCCCGAGGGCGGCGCCGGCGGGGTTACCTGCAAGCCGTCACTGTCTCACGTCGAACGGGATCGCACGGCCCCAAGAGAGTCGCGCAGACGGCGGATCGCCGCAGGCGGCATCGGATCCTTTCGTCCGGGGCCGCTCCCCGCCGCGCGGGCTCTCCGCCCGCGGCACCCGATCCGCGGCGCGCTTCGACGGGCAGACCCAAGGCCCTCCGGGGCCACGGCGGGCGGCGACTGCCCTTGTCATGCTCTCCGGTGCGGAGACCGTTCCCCCGATGACCCGCTAGCGCGGCGGCAGCAGGCGGGGGCGCTCGCGACGGTCGTGCAGCATCACCGTCACCAGCCCCGCCACGATCAGCGCGGTGGCCAGCAGGAAGCCCGGCGTCAGCGGCTCGCGGAGAAGCGCCGCGCCGAGGGCCGCGGCGAAGACCGGCGAGAGGAGCGACATGGCGCCGAGCCGCGAGGCGAGATAGCGCTGGAGCAGCCAGAACCAGACCAGATAACTCGCGAAACAGACGATCACCGTCTGATAGAAGGTCAGAAGCCAGAGATCGAGGCCTCCCTCCCAGCCGGTCCGGCCCTCTGCCAGCACCACGGGCCAGGCGCAGAGCGCGCCGCCCAGAAGCTGATAGAACAGGGTCTGGGCGAAGGGCGCGCCGGACAGCCGGGTGAGCCGGACGGCGACGGTGGTCATCCCCCAGCAGAAGCCCGCCAGCAGCGCGCAGAGCGAGCCCGCGAGAAGAAGCGCCGCGCCCTCCTCGCCGCGCAGCGCCTCGCCCGGGCGCAGGAAGATCACCACCACCCCCGCGAAGCTGACCAGGCAGCCTGTCCACTGCCGCCCCGTCAGCCGCTCTTCGCGCAGCGTGAGATGCAGCGACACGGCCACGAAGAGCGGCGCGGTATAGAGCAGGATCGACATGAGGCCCGAGCCGACATGGCGCAGCCCGATGCCCACGAAGAGATATTCGACGCCGAAGAGGGCGCCCACCAGCAGCCCCTCGCGCCAGGTCAGGCCGGCAAGCCAGCGGTCGCGGCGCCAGAAGCGGCTGTAGGCCCAGACCAGCACCGCCGCCCCGCTGGAGCGGACGGCCACCTGCAGCAGAGGGTCGGCCGCGCCCGCCATCGCCTTCATCGCAACCTGCTGGAACCCCCAGACAAGGCACAGGCCCAGCATGATCGCGAGCCCCGCGGCATCCAGAGGGCGGACGGTGCGGCGGGCCTGCGCCATCGCGCTCTAGAGCTCGCCGGAGGCGGCAGGGTCGGGGCTCGGCTCGGCGGCCGCAGGCTCCAGCGGCGGCAGGCCGTTCAGGCGGGACTTGGTGTTGATCCAGAGAACCTCGGCGCGGCTGCCGCCGCGATTCTCGAAACGGTGCGGCAGCTGGCTGTCGAAGGCGAAGCAGTCGCCCGCCGAGAGCACATGGGTGCGCCCGTCGACCTCGAGATTGAGCGAGCCCGACAGGATGTAGCCCACATCGATCCCCTCGTGCCGATAGAAGCCCGCGCCGGACTTGCTGCCGGGCTCCATCACCACGGTCATGAGCTGCATGGCATCGAAGCTGCGCGGCGTGACCAGCGTCTTCGTCATGCCGGGCTCGGTCACCGTCAGCTGCACGCCCTGTCCTGAGCGGACGATCATCTGGTCGTGCTCGGGGTTGTGCTGGTCGGGCATCTCGAGCAGCCAGAAGGGCGGCACGCCCAGGGCCTGCGAGATCCGCTCGATCGTGCGCAGCGAGGGCCGGCCCAGGCCGCGCTCGAGCTGGCTGAGCGTCCCCACGGAGACGCCCGACCGTTCCGACAGGCCGGACAGCGAGAGGGCGAGGTTCTTCCGGATCTGACGCAGGCGCTGGCCGATCAGATGGTTGGAATTCATGAGCGCAAGCTCCGGTTTGGAACGGACACGAACGCGGCGGCAGCCGCCAAGGCTCCGCCGCAGAGCGCGGGGGATCGTCGGGAGCCCCCGCGCCAACGGGAAACTGCCAGTTTCCAAGGCATAAGCATGGAAAAACTGAAAGTAAATCTGGAAAACTTCATCAAAAAGAAAATAATCATTGATGACTGGCAAAAAAATGAATTTAATCGGTCAAAATGTTCAACGAAGCGGGAGGGGCGATGCGAGTCGGAGTGGAAGTGGGCGGGACCTTCACCGATCTGGTGGCGGTCGAGGACGGCCGCATCGTGCTGACGAAGGTGCCGAGCACGCCGCACAGCCCGGACATCGGCGTGATGAACGCGGTGGAGGGGGCGGGCCTTGCGCTCGAGAGCTCGCGGGATTTCGTGCATGGCTCCACGGTCGCGACCAACGCGCTGCTCGAGCGGAAGGGGGCGAAGGTCGCCTTCATCACCACCGAAGGGTTCCGCGACATCCTGCATCTGCAGCGCCATGACCGGCTGAACATCTACGACCTGCGCTACCAGCGCCCGGTGCCGGTCGTCGAGCGGCGCGACTGTTTCGAGGTGACCGAGCGGGTCGATGCCGCGGGCGAGGTGATCCTGCCGCTCGATGTGGAGGCTGCCGCGGCCGATCTCGTGCCGCGGCTGCGGGCGGGCGACTATCAGGCGGTGGGGATCTGCCTTCTCTCCTCCTACGCCAATCCCGATCACGAGCGGGCGCTTCAGGCGGCCCTCGAGGCGGCTCTGCCGGGCGCCTTCGTCACCTGCTCCTCCGACGTCAGCCGCGAATTCCGCGAGTTCGAGCGCGCCTCGACCACGACGCTGGCCGCCTATGTGCAGCCGGTGATCGACGCCTATCTTCTGCGCCTCGAAGAGAAACTGTCCGAGCGCGGCTTCGGCCAGCGGCTGTCCGTCATGCAGTCGAACGGCGGGCGCCTGCCCGTCACGGGGATGCGGCGCAATGCGATCTCGGCGCTCTTCTCGGGGCCCGCGGCGGGCGTGGTCGGCGCCACGCGGCAGGCCTCGCGCTCGGGCGCGGGCAATCTCATCACCTTCGACATGGGCGGCACCTCGACCGACGTCTGCCTCGTGACCGAAGGGCGGCCCGGCATCTCGCCCGACACGGTGCTCGACGGGCTGCCGGTGCGCACGCCGGTCCTCGACATCGCGACCATCGGCGCGGGCGGCGGCAGCCTGATCTGGATCGACGATGGCGGCATGCTGCGCGTGGGCCCCCGCAGTGCGGGCGCCGTGCCGGGGCCGGCCTGCTACAACCGCGGCGGAACGCTGCCCACCATCACCGACGCGCATGTGATCCGCGGCACCATCCGGCCCGAGGCCTTCCTCGGCGGCACGATGGAGATCCTGCGCGAGAAGTCCGAGGCGGCCTTCGCCCCGCTCGCCGAACGTCTGGGCATGAGTGTTCCGCAGGCGGCCAATGCGGCGCTGCGGCTGGCGGCGGCCAATATCGTGCGGGCGATCCAGCTCATCTCGACCGAGAAGGGCCACGATCCGCGCGACTATGCGCTGGTGCCCTTCGGCGGGGCCGGGCCCCTGATGGCGGTCGAGGTGGCCGAGGAGCTCGGGCTCGACCGTGTCCTCGTTCCGCCGAACGCGGGCGTTCTCTCGGCCTACGGGCTGATCGCCTCGGACTTCTCGAAGATCTACACGATCACCCGCCGCACGCCGGTGGATGCGGCGGCCTCCGACGTGGTGCGCGGCCTCTATGCGCAGATGGTGGCCGAGGCCGAGGGCGATTTCCGCGACTATGGCATCGCGGGCGCCTTGAGCTTCAAGTTCGTTGCCGACATGCGCTTCGTGGGTCAGGCCTTCGAGATCGCCGTGGACATCGACCGCGAGGCGCTGCCAGGGCTGACCCGCGAGCAGCTGGTCGAGGATTTCATCGCGGCCCACCACCGGGTCTATCTGCACGGCGCCTCGGCCCGTCAGGCCATCGAGATCGTGGGCTTCCGCCTCGAGGCGACCCGGCCCATCGAGAGCCTGCCGCTCTTGAGCGAGAAGGAGCTGCCCGACCGGCCCGCCCGCCAGACCGCCCAGCTGCACACGAACGAGGGGCCGCGCGACGTGCTGGTGGTGAGCGCCCCCTCGCTTGCCCCCGACGCCCCGGTCGAGGGCCCGGCGCTGATCGAGGGCTATTCGACGACGACGCTGGTGCCCGCCGGCTGGACCGCGGTCCGCGACGGGAACGACAATTTCATCGTGAGCAGGAAGGGCTGATCCATGGCGCTCGATCCCACCGATTACGCGGTCATCAGCCAGGCGCTGGCCGCCGCCGCCCGCGAGATGGGCGAGAAGCTGATCCGCTCGGCCTTCTCGACCATCCTGCGCGAGGCCCGCGACGGCTCGGCCGCGCTTCTGGACCGCGACGGCAACACCATCGCGCAGGCCGAGCTGATCCCGATGCAGCTCGGCACCATCGGCTCGGTCTTTCAGGCCTGCGCCGAGACCTACGATCTCGACAGCCTGACCGAGGATGATTTCTTCATCATCAACGACCCCTATTCGGGCGGCCAGCACCTGCAGGACATCTTCTTCTTCAGCCCGATCTTCCACGAGGGCCAGCGCGTGGGCTTTGCGGCCTCGGTGGCCCACCATCTCGACATCGGCGGCGGCTCGCCGGGCCTCAGCCCCAATGCGCGGGACGTCCATTCCGAAGGGATCGTGATCCCGCCGACGAAATTCTCCTACAGCCGCGACTGGAACGGCGGCATCCTCGAGAAATTCCTGCGCGCCAACGTCCGGACGCCGCTGCAGACCATGGGGGATTGCGATGCCCAGATCGCCTCGAACCGGGTGGGCGCGCGCCGCGTGGGCGAGCTCTGCAGCAAATACGGCGCGGCCAGGGTCATGGAGGTGATGACCGAGTTCCAGAACTATTCGGAGCGCCGCTTCCGCGCGGGCATCGCGGCCGCCCCCGACGGCGTCTACCACGGCGAGGATTTCATCGACGACGACGGGATCGGCTCGGAGCCGGTCCGGGTGCGCGCCAAGGTGACCATCGCGGGCGACCGGATCGAGGTGGATTACGAGGGCACCGACGCGCAGGTCCGCACGCTGCTGAACGCGCCGCTCGCCGCCACCATGTCGGCCACCGTTTCCTGCGTGAAGAGCGTCCTGACCTCGCCCGACATTCCCTTCAACGCGGGCGTGAGCCGCGCGATCTCTGTCAAGGTGCCCAAGGGCACCATCCTGAACCCGCACTATCCCGCCCCGGTGCGGGCGCGGATGAACATCTGCTACCGCGCCTACAATGCGACGATGAAGGCGCTGGCGCAGGCTGTCCCCGATCAGGTGATCGCCAGCGGCTTCGACACCACCACCTCGGGCTGCCTGTCGTGGCTCGGGCCGACCGGCTTCTCGGTCTATCTCGAGATCTACGGCGGCGGCTACGGCGCCTCGTCGAGCGCCAACGGCTGCGACGCCATCGACATGCCGATGGCCAACTGCGCCAACACGCCGGTCGAGGCCATCGATCAGGACTATTCCTTCTTCCGGGTCGAGCGCTATGCGCTGGAGCCCGAGGCCTACGGCCACGGCGCACACCGCGGCGGCGCGGGCTTCCAGAAGGCCTTCCGCATCCTGGAGGACAATGCGACGGTCGCGCTCTATTCCGACCGGTTCCGGAGCGAGCCGCAGCCGCTGTTCGGCGGCACGCCCGGCACGCGCGGCGCCTGCGAGATCCACCGCAATGGCGAGATCATCCGCTTGGGCTCCAAGGACATGCGCGACCTGCAGAAGGGCGATCTCGTGGTCTTCCGGCTGGGCGGCGGCGCGGGCTATGGCGCGCCCGCCGACCGGGCGCTGGCCGAGATCGAGACCGACATCGCGAACGGGATGCTGAGCGAGGAGACCGCGCGCCGGATCTATCCGCAATTCGCCGGCCGGGGCGGGGCCTGAGATGGGGCGCAGCGCCGACAGCTACGATCGGGCGCTCTGGTGGGGCGCGAGCGACGAGCCCGCGCTCGCCGGGCCGCCGCTGCGCGGGACGACGGACACGGATGTGGCCATCGTGGGCGGCGGCTTCACCGGCCTCGCCGCCGCGCTGCATCTGGCCGAGGCGGGGCTTGCGCCGCTCGTGCTCGAGGCCCGGCATGTGGGCTTCGGCGCTTCGGGGCGCAACGGCGGGCAGGTCATTCCGGGGCTGAAATACGACCCCGAGGCCCTTTTGCAGAAGTTCGGGCCCGACCGGGGCCGGGCGCTGATCGACCTCGTGGGCGGGGCGGCCGATACGGTCTTCGATCTGATCGAGCGCCACCGGATCCGCTGCGCCCCGCGGCGCGCGGGCTGGATCCAGGCCGCCCATTCCGAGCGCGCGCTGCCGGCGGTTCTGAACCGGGCCCGCCAGTGGCAGGAGCGGGGGGTCGGCGTCTCGATCCTCTCGCGCGACGAGATCGCCGCGCGCACCGGCACCAGCCTCTATCACGGCGGCTGGCACGATCCGCGCGCGGGCGGGCTCAATCCGCTGGCCTATGCGCGGGGCCTCGGGCGCGCGGCCATTGCCGCGGGCGCACATCTCCATGAGGAGAGCCCCGCACTCTCCCTCACCCGCAAGGGCGCGGGATGGGAGATCCGCACGCCCGAGGGGCTCGTGCGCGCGAGGCGGGTGCTCATCGCGACCAACGCCTATGGGGAAGGGCTTCTCCCCGGTCTCGCCCAGAGCATCCTGCCCGTGCAGAGCATGCTGGTCGCCACCGCGCCCCTGCCCGAAGACCTGCGCGCCCGGCTGATGCCGGGGGGCGTGGTCCTGTCCGAGACCCGCAAGCTCGCCTTCTACATGCGCCAGTCCGACGACGGGCGGCTGGTTCTCGGCGGTCGCGGGGCGGTGGGGCCGATGGAGGACGGTCGCCTGATGGCCGCCCTCGAGGCGGGGCTCGCGCGGATCTTCCCCGAGGCCGCGCGCTTCGGGATCGCGCAGCGCTGGTCGGGGCAGCTGGCGCTGACCCTGGACGGGCTGCCGCATCTGCACGCGCCCGAGCCGGGGCTGCAGGTGCTGCTGGGCTACAACGGCCGCGGTATCGCGCTCGCGACCGCGCTCGGGCGGATGGTGGCGAACCATCTCGCCTTGGGCGAGGAGCCGGTCTTTCCGGTAACGCCGCTCAGGCCGCTCGCCTGGCACCGGCTGCGCGAGCCGGTGATGAATGCCGGGATCCGCTGGTACTGGCTGAAGGACAGGATGGGATTTGCCTCATGACCGACGCGACTCTTGTGCCGCCGGCCGCGACGGGCCTCACCGTTTTCGACCTTCGCGAGGTGCCCGCAGCCGGAGAGACCGGCGCGGGCTTCCTCGGCCAGCGGCTCGCCGTGAGCCATCACACGGGCTGGGGCTTCTGGCGCGCCTCGGGCGCGGAGACGGCCGGCACCCACGAGAGCGGCGGATGGCACCTCGTCGTCCTCCTCCTCGAGGGCACGCTCGGGCTGCGGGGCAGGGGCCTCGAGGTGAGTCTTGCCGCGGGCGATATCGCGCTGATCGCGCCGGGCGTGCGGTTCGACTGGACGGCGGGCCCGGGCGCGCGCTGGATCGTCAACGGCCGGGCAGGCGGGGCCTCGGCCACTTTCACGCCCGCCATAGCCCGGATCGACCGGGAGGCGCCTCAGGAACCCTCGGCGCCGCCCGCGGCGGATCTGCTGCTGGGCCCGGTGCCCTCCTGCACCAAGCGGACATTGGCGGCGAGCGGGGACGGCAGCTGGTCGGCGGGGCTCTGGAGCGCCACCCCCTTCGAGCGCCGGCCGGTGCGCTACGGCTATTACGAGCTGATGCAGCTCCATGACGGGGCCGTCACCGTCTTCGACGCGGCGGGGCACGAGCGGACCTTCGGGCCGGGCGCCGTCTTCCTGATGCCCGAGGGCACCACCGCGGGATGGCGCTCGACCGTGCCCGTCCGCAAGTTCTGGAGCATCCTCACCCCCGAGTGACCTTCCCGCCGCCCCCGGGCGGCGGGACACCGACAAGATCGCCCGGTCAACGGGCAAGACCCCCAGCCAACAAGGAGCACGAGAGATGAAGAGACTGACCGCTCTTGCCGGCGCGAGCCTGCTCGGCCTTCTGGCCGCCACACCGATCCTCGCGGAGGAGATCACCGCGAGCATCTGGTTCCCCGACACCCATCCGCTCACGCGCGACGGCTATGTGCCGCTGGCCAGGGAGCTCGAGGAGCGGTCGGACGGCAGCCTGACGATGAAGCTCTATACCGGCACGGCGCTCCTGCCGCCGGTGGCCCACCTCTCCGGCCTGACCGACGGGCTGGTGCAGATGACCTATCATGCGGGCACCTACACCCCTTCGGACCTGCCCGAGGACAATGTCATCGCCACGCTCGCCATCGGGCTGAAGGATCCGATCACCGCCCTTTTCGCGGTGAACGACTTCTACACCTCGGACCCCGAGATGAAGGCCATGTTCGACCGGCACGGCATCGTGTTCCTCGGCGCCATGTCCTCGCCGCTCTACGAGATGATGTGCACGCGCGAGATCACCACGCTCGAGCAGATCAAGGGCGCCAAGCTGCGGATGCCCTCGACCATCCACACTGCCTTCGCCAATTCTGTGGGGGCGGCCTCGGTCAATGTGCCGTCGGCCGACATGTTCTCGGGGCTGGAGAAGGGCCAGCTCGACTGCGCGATCAACTCTCTGAACGATCTGAAGTCGCGCTCGCTCTGGGATGTGGCGAAATTCGCGACCCGTCTGCCGGTGGGTCCCTACTATGCGGGCTGGCAATATGCGATCGACGCCGACACCTGGAACGGGCTCAGCGACGAGCATCGCGCGCTTCTGATGGATGCGGTGGCTGGCAATACGGTCGATGTGTCGCTGGCCTTCCAGGCGGCGGTCGACGATGCGCTCTCCGAGGCGGAGGCCCATGGCGTGACCGTGCTCGATCCCGCGCCCGAACTGTCGAACGCGCTCGACACGTTCGTGGCCGAGAACATGGACCGGCTGATCGAGGAGACGGGCACCCAGCGGGGCGTGGCCGAGCCGAAGGCGCTGGCCGACCGCTTCATGGCGACCTACGCCAAGTGGGACGAGCGTCTGGCCGACATTCCGCGCGACGATGCCGAGGCCCTGCGCAAGGTGATGCGCGAGGATCTCTATTCCGGCATCGACCTCGCCAGCTACGGCAGATGAGGATCGGGCGCCGCATCGGAGCTTCCGCTGCGGCGCCCCCTGCGCGGGGAACGCCACGATGATCGAAAGACTCCTCTATCGTATGTCGCGCCTCCTGATGCTGGTGGCCAGCGTCGGGCTGATCCTGATGATGGTCCAGACCGTGGTGGACGTGATCGCGGACAATTTCTTCGGAAAACCCATCGCGGGAAACCTCGAGATCATCTCGGTCTATCACATGGTGCTCGTGGTCTTCCTGCCCATCGCCATGGTGGAATGGAAGCACGAGAACATTCAGGTGGACCTCTTCTATCTGATGATGCCGCCCTGGGCGCAGCGCGCCTCGCTGGCCTTCGGCTATCTGATCTGCGCGATCTTCTTCGCCATCCTCGCGCGGCAGACCTGGATCGACGCGGTGGCCTCGTGGCGCAAGAACGAGCTGATGATGGCGGCCGTCTATGTCCTCGTCTGGCCGGCCAAATTCATCCTGCCCGTGGGCTTCGGCGCGATCACCCTCGTCTGCCTGCGCCATTTCCTGAGGTCCTTCACCGCGCCGCTCTCGAGCTTCGCCCCCGAAACCACCGAAACCCATGTGTGAGCGCGAACCATGAGCAACGTCGCCATAGGCTTCACCGGGATCGGCATCGGCCTGATCCTCCTCGCCCTCCGGGTCCAGATCGGCGTGGCGCTGGGTCTCGTCTCCTTCGTGGGCATCGGCATCCTGCTCAGCTGGCGGGCCGCCTGGGGCATCGTCACCGCGATTCCGTTCAACTTCGTGGGCGACTGGAATCTGACCGCGATCCCCATGTTCCTCCTGATGGGGTTCGTGGCCTCCGAGGCGGGGCTCTCGAGCGGGCTCTTCCGCGCCATGCGGATCCTTCTGTCCTGGCTGCCGGGCGGGCTTGCGGTCTCGAGCGTGGGGGCCAATGCCGTGCTGGCCGCCGCCTCGGGGTCGTCGGTCGCGACCGCCTCGGCCTTCGCGCGCATCGCCACGCCCGAGATGCTGCGCTACGGCTATCACCCGGGCCTCGCCACGGGCGTGATCGCGGCCGCGGGGACGCTCGGTGCGCTGATCCCGCCTTCGATCCTGATGGTGCTCTACGGCTATCTGGCCGAGGTCTCGATCGCCCAGCTCTTCGCGGCGGGGATCGTTCCGGGCATCCTCACCGCTCTCGCCTTCTCGATCATGATCGTGGTGCGCTGCCTTCTGAACCCGCGCCTTGCGCCGAAGATCGAGGACCGCTTCACCCGCGCCGAGAAGTTCGCGGCCTTTCAGGAGACCTGGCCGCTGCCGGTCATCATCCTCGGCGTGCTCTGCGGGATCTTCATGGGCTTCTTCACCCCGACCGCGGCCGGGGCCATCGGCGCGGCGCTGGCGATCCTGCTGGGCCTCGTGCGCGGGAAGATCGACTTCGCCGTCATGAAGCGGGCGACCGAGGCCACGCTGATGTCGACCGCCTCGATCTTCCTCGTCATCATCGGCACCTCGCTGCTCGGCAAGTTCATGGCGATCTCGGGGGTGCCGGCCTATGCAGCCTCGCTTCTGGTCGAGTTCGGCACCACCGAACTCATGGTGCTCCTTGCCGTGAGCCTTCTCTACATCTTCCTCGGCATGTTCCTCGATTCCATGGGGATCCTGCTTCTGACCATGCCGATCATCCTGCCCATGGCGCGCGAGGCGGGGCTCGATCTGATCTTCTTCGGCATCATCCTCGTGAAGCTGCTCGAGATCGGCCTGCTGACCCCGCCGGTCGGGCTCAACGTCTATATCATCAAGGGCGCGCTCGGAGACCGGGTGTCGCTCACGACGATCTTCAAGGGCGTGGGCTGGTTCATCGCCGTCGATCTGGTGCTGCTCGCGATCCTCATCGAATGGCCCGTGCTTGTGACCGGCCTGCCGAGCCTGATGTTCTAGCGGCGACCGGCCCCTGCTCCGCACGGCGGGCAGGGGCCTTCCGCAGCCCGGGGGGCAGGACAGACCCGAGGCTGCCGGCCCCGCCGCGCCTCGGGCGTCCGGGTGAGCGGGACCGTAACCCCGGACTGACCGATCGGCCTGCCTCCCGAGGATCGCGAGGCCGCGGGCTCCTGCGCCTTCGTCCCCAAGGGCCGGCAAAGCTCAGGGTCGTCGGCGCCGTCTCCTCGTGGCGCGCCGCGACGGCGCAGAGGCATCGCCGGCAGAGAAGCACCCGGCCTCTGTCCGGGCGCCGGAGCAGTCCTCTGCAGAGAGAGAAGACCGGCGCGCCCGGGATAATCTGTCTGGAATTCATGGGGAAGGATGGTGCTGCAGGAGAGGATTGAACTCTCGACCTCTCCCTTACCAAGGGAGTGCTCTACCACTGAGCTACTGCAGCGCCGGTGCCGCGGCGTCGGGTGCCGCCTTCGGGCGTGGCGGGGGATTAGACGCAATCGGATCGCCGTGCAAGGGTCAACTGGACGCTTTTTTGCCGCTGCGCTACGAAAGGTGCCATGAGCGGAAAGGCAAAGGATCAGGCGTCGAAGGACGCGGAAGGCGGCAAGGCTCCGCCGGGGCCCAGGGGACCTGCGGCAGAGAGCCGCGAAGACCGGTTGAAGGCGGCGCTGAAGGCCAATATGGCCCGGCGGAAGGCACAGGCGAAGGCGCGCGCGGCCCGCGAGGCGGGGCCCGGGGACGCGCCGGAATGAGGGCGGGCGGATGGATTCGATTCTGGTGAAGGGCAATGGCGAGCTGCGCGGGCAGATCCCGATCGCGGGGGCGAAGAATGCCTGTCTGGCGCTGATGCCGGCCACGCTCCTGTCGGACGAGCCGCTGACGCTGACCAATGCGCCGAGGCTGTCGGACATCCGCACGATGACGCAGCTTCTGCAGTCGCTCGGGGCGGAGGTGGCGAGCCTGCAGGGCGGGCAGGTGCTGGCGCTCTCCTCGCACGCGCTGACCGACCATCGGGCGGATTACGACATCGTGCGGAAGATGCGCGCCTCGATCCTCGTGCTGGGGCCGATGCTGGCGCGCGACGGCCATGCGGTGGTGTCGCTGCCCGGCGGCTGCGCCATCGGCGCGCGGCCCGTGGATCTCCATCTGAAGGCGCTCGAGGCGATGGGGGCCGAGCTCGACCTGCGCGACGGCTATATCCACGCCAAGGCCCCGGCGGGCGGGCTGAAGGGGGCGCGGGTGGTCTTCCCCCTCGTCTCGGTGGGCGCGACCGAGAATGCGCTGATGGCCGCGACCCTCGCCAAGGGCACGACCGTGCTCGAGAATGCGGCGCGCGAGCCCGAGATCGTCGATCTTGCCCGCTGCCTGCGGCGGATGGGGGCCCGGATCGAGGGCGAGGGCTCCTCGACCATCACCATCGAGGGCGTGGACCGGCTGGGAGGGGCCACGCACCCCGTCGTCACCGACCGGATCGAGCTCGGCACCTACATGCTCGCGCCCGCGATCTGCGGCGGCGAGGTCGAGCTTCTGGGCGGGCGGATCGAGCTGGTCGGCGCCTTCTGCGAGAAGCTCGACGCGGCCGGCATCTCGGTCGAGGAGACCGAACGCGGGCTGCGCGTGGCGCGCAGGAACGGCCGGGTGAAGGCCGTCGATGTGATGACCGAGCCCTTCCCGGGCTTCCCCACCGATCTGCAGGCGCAGATGATGGCGCTTCTCTGCACCGCCGAGGGCACCTCGGTGCTCGAGGAGAGGATCTTCGAGAACCGCTTCATGCATGCGCCGGAACTGACCCGGATGGGGGCCCGGATCGAGGTGCACGGCGGCACGGCCACGGTGACGGGGGTCGAGAAGCTGCGCGGGGCGCCGGTGATGGCCACCGACCTGCGCGCTTCGGTGAGCCTGATCCTCGCCGGGCTTGCCGCCGAGGGCGAGACCATCGTGAGCCGGGTCTATCACCTCGACCGCGGCTATGAGAGGGTGGAAGAGAAGCTGAGCGCCTGCGGCGCGCAGATCAGGAGGATCCCCGGCTGATGGCGGATGCGCGGTTCGAAGACGCCGGAGGGGAGGCGCCGCTCTATCTCGGCGCGGAGACGCCCGAGGATCTGGGGGTGATCTCGGCCTTGGTGCAGGATGCGGTCCTGCCTGCGGGCGAGATGCGCTGGCTGCCGCGCAAGCGGCGGTTCGCGCTGCTGCTGAACCGGTTCCGCTGGGAGGACCGCGAGGCGGCCGAGCGCGACCGGCGGCCCTACGAGCGGGTGCAGTCGGTGCTGGCCATCGATGGGGTGCTGTCGGTGCGGACGCAGGGGTTCGACCGGTCGGATGCGGATCTCGTCCTGTCGCTCCTGTCGGTCGAGTTCGAGCCCGGGGCCGACGGGGGCGGGCGGATCCTTCTGGTGCTGGCGGGCGACGGGGCGGTGGCGCTCGAGGTCGAGGCGCTGGAGGTGGTGCTGCGCGACGTGACGCGGCCATATGCGGCGCCTTCGGGACGGGTGCCCGACCATCGCGACTGACGGGCCCAGGGGCTGCGGGACGAAAAGGCGGGGGGCTGTCTGCCCCCCGGGGCCCGGCCCTAGGGCCGGTCCCTCCCCCCGAGGATATTTGGACAGAGTGAAAGAGGGGGCGGGCGCGGCGGTCGGGCCCGCGCCGTCTCGTGCGAAAGTGTCACTCCGCGGGGGCAGGGCGGCGCTTGAGACGAGGGGGGATGCGCGCTAAGGGAGGCGCACGCAAGGAGGTCCGTCATGCCCCAGTTTCTCGACACTCGTCGGTCCGGCTTCGAGGCGGATTTCACCGCGCTGCTCGGCATGAAGCGCGAGGACAGCCCCGATGTCGATGCGGTCGTGGCCGGGATCATCGCCGATGTGCGGGCGCGCGGGGATGCGGCCGTGATCGAGCTGACCGCGCGGTTCGACCGGCTGGAGCTGACGCCCGAACGGCTCGCCTTCTCGGAGGCGGAGATCGAGGCGGAGATCGCGAAGGTGTCTGCCGAGGACCGTGCCGCGCTGGAACTCGCGGCCGAGCGGATCCGGGCCTATCACGCGCGCCAGATGCCGGAGGATGCGCGCTGGACCGATGCGGCCGGCGCCGAGCTCGGCTGGCGCTGGGGGCCCATCGCCTCGGCCGGGCTCTATGTGCCGGGGGGGCTCGCTTCCTATCCTTCCTCGGTGCTGATGAATGCGATCCCCGCCAAGGTCGCGGGGGTGGAGCGGCTGGTCGTGGCCTGTCCGACGCCCGGCGGGGTGGTCAATCCGCTGGTGCTGCTGGCCGCGCGGCTGGCGGGCGTGGATGCCGTCTACCGGATCGGCGGCGCGCAGGCGGTGGCGGCGCTGGCCCATGGCACCGAGACGATCCGGCCGGTCGACAAGATCACCGGCCCCGGCAATGCCTATGTGGCGGCGGCCAAGCGGCGGGTCTTCGGCCGGGTGGGGATCGACATGATCGCGGGCCCCTCCGAGATCCTCGTGATCGCGGAAGGCGCGGTCGATCCCGACTGGATCGCGCTCGACCTGCTGAGCCAGGCCGAGCATGACGAGAGCGCCCAGTCGATCCTCGTCACGCCCGACGAGGAGCTCGGCCGGGCGGTGGTGCGGGCGGTCGAGGCGCGGCTCGAGACGCTCGAGCGGCGGGCGATCGCGGGCGCCTCGTGGCGCGACTACGGGGCGGTGATCGTGACGCGCGATCTGGACGAGGCGGCGGCGCTGTCGGACCGGGTGGCGCCCGAGCATCTCGAACTGTGCGTGGCCGATCCCGAGGCGCTGGCCGCGAGGATCCGTCATGCGGGGGCGATCTTTCTCGGCGCCTGGACGCCCGAGGCGATCGGCGACTATGTGGGCGGGCCGAACCATGTGCTGCCCACCGCCCGCTCGGCGCGCTTCTCGAGCGGGCTGTCGGTGATGGATTTCCTCAAGCGCACCACGCTGGCCCGGATGACGCCCGCGGCGCTGCGCGCCATGGGCCCCGCCGCCGAGCGGCTGGCCATCTCGGAGAGCCTCGAGGCGCACGGCCTGTCGGTCCGCGCCCGGCTCGACCGGCTGAACGAGGGCTGAGAGATGAACCGCATCTGCCATATCGAGATCGACCAGACGAGCCCGATGCCGCCCACCGCCGAGATCGAGCAGGAGCGGCAGGTCGCGATCTTCGATCTGCTCGAGGAGAACAGCTTCGCCCTGCCCGCGCGCGAGGGGCGGGCGCCGGCCGAGGGGCCCTTCCGGCTGACGCTCGCGATCCGCGAGGGGCGGCTCGTCTTCGACATCCGGTCGGAGGAGGAGGAGAAGGTGGGCGAGTTCCATCTGAGCCTCGGCCCCTTCCGGCAGGTGGTGAAGGACTACTTCCAGATCTGCGAAAGCTACTTCGAGGCGGTCAAACGGCTGCCGCCGAGCCAGATCGAGGCCATCGACATGGCGCGCCGGGGCATCCACAATGAAGGCGCACGGGTGCTCAAGGAACGTCTGGAGGGCAAGGCCGAAGTGGATATCGACACGGCGCGGCGCCTCTTCACCCTCATCTGCGTCCTGCACTGGGGGTGACCGTGCCGCAGAAGCCGCCGTCCTCGGTGCTGTTCTGCTGCGACCACAATTCGGTCCGCTCGCCGATGGCGGAGGGGCTGATGAAGAAGCTCTACGGCCGGCAGACCTATGTGCAGTCGGCCGGCGTGAAGAACGACCGCGAGATCGACGGCTTCACCGTCGCCGTCTGTCAGGAGATCGGGGTCGAGCTGTCGCGGCACCGCGCCCGCTCCTTCGAGGAGATGATGGACTGGGGCGACGATCTGTCGGGGTTCGATCTGATCGTGGCGCTCTCGCCCGCGAGCCAGCGGATGGACCTTGAACTCACCCGTTATTATCACCTTGATGTGGAATATTGGCCGATCATGGATCCGACGGGGCTGGGCGAGGGGCGCGAGCAGAAGCTCGCCGTCTACCGGCAGGTGCGCGACCAGATCCGCGGCCGGATGGTGGCGCGCTTCGGGACGCCGCGCGACGGGGCAGAGGAGAGGGACGATGACGGGACGTGAGCTGATCGGGCGCTATTACGCGGCCTTCAATGCGGGCGATGCGGAGGGGATGCTGGCCTGCGTCACCGACGACATCGAGCACCGGGTGAACGAGGGCGAGGTGCGCCACGGCCGGGAAAAGTTCGCGGACTTCTGCTCGCACATGGGGGTGAGCTACCGCGAGGAGCTGCGCGACATGGTGATCTTCGTGAACGAGGACGGCACCCGGGGAGCTGCGGAATTCGTGGTGCACGGCACTTACCTGCAGACCGACCCCGGCCTGCCCGAGGCGCAGGGCCAGACCTATGTCCTGCCCGCCGGCGCCTTCTTCGACCTGCGGGACGGCAGGATCGCCCGCGTGACCACCTTCTACAACCTCAGCGACTGGATCCGGCAGGTCTCGGCATGAGCCTCGAGGCGCGCGTCCTGACGGGCGCGGCGCTCGAAGCCCGGCTCGACGAGGTGGCGCGCCTGCGGATCGCGGTCTTCCGCGACTGGCCCTATCTCTACGAGGGCTCGATGGACTATGAGCGGAGCTACCTGTCCGCCTACCGCACGAGCCCCGGCGCGATCCTCGTCGGCGCCTTCGACGGCGACCGGCTGGTGGGGGCAGCGACCGGCACGCCGATGGAGGATCATGCCGAGGATTTCGCGGCGGCCTTCGCCCGAACCGGCCTGCCGCTCGACCGGATCTTCTACTGCGCCGAGTCGGTCCTGTTGCCGGACTATCGCGGGCGGGGCATGGGGCACCGGTTCTTCGACCTGCGCGAGGCCCATGCCCGCGCGCTCGGCCGGCGCCAGTCGGCCTTCTGCTCGGTGATCCGGCCCGAGGATCATCCGCTGCGCCCCGCCGCCGCCCGCAGCAACGAGCCCTTCTGGCGCAAGCGCGGCTATGCGCCCCTGCCGGGGGTGGTGGCCGACTATGGCTGGACCGACGTGGGCGAGGTGCGCGAGACGCGCAAGCCGCTCCAGTTCTGGATCCGCGACCTGTGACCTTCCCGAGGGAGCTGCCATGAAGATCGCCGCCGCCGCCTATCCGCTCGACTGGTTCGACAGTTTCGCCGAGGTCGAGGCCAAGCTGACGGACTGGGTGTCCTGCGCCGCGGGGCAGGGGGCCGATCTGCTGGTCTTTCCCGAATATGGCGCGATGGAACTTGCGAGCCTCGGCGGCCGGGCCGTTGCGGCCGATCTCGAGGCGGCCCTGCACGAGGTGGCGCGGCATGGCCCGGCGGTGGAGGCGCTTCTGACCCGGCTCGCCGCGGCGGAGGGGGGACATATCCTCGGGCCTTCGGCGCCGGTGTTCGAGGGCCCGCGCCCGGTGAACCGGGCCGTCCTCCATGGGCCCGCGGGCGTGATCGGCCATCAGGACAAGCTCATCATGACGCGCTTCGAGCGCGAGATCTGGGACGTGGTGCCGGGATCGGAGGCGCGGGTCTTCGACACTGCGCTCGGACGGATCGGCATCGTGATCTGCTACGACAGCGAATTTCCCCTGCTCGCGCGGGCGATGGTCGAGAAGGGCGCCGAGATCCTGCTCGCCCCTTCCTGCACCGACAGTCTTGCGGGCTTCACCCGGGTGCGGGTGGGGGCGATGGCCCGGGCGCTCGAGAATCAGTGCGTGGTGGTTCATGCGCCGACGGTGGGCCTTTGCGACTTCTGCCCGGCGGTCGACGAGAACGTGGGCCGCGCCGCGATCTACGGCCCGCCCGATCGCGGCTGGCCCGCTTCGGGCATCCTCGTCGAGACCGATCTCGATGTGCCGGGCTGGGCCATCGCCGAGGTCGACATGGCGGCCGTGGCCCTCGTCCGGCAGGAGGGCGGGGTCCTGAACCACGCCCACTGGCCCGAGCAGGCCCTGCGGCTGGCCGCGGGCGTGACCCTCGGATGAGGGGCTCCTCCCTCCGGGGGGCCTGCTTTCGCGACACCCTCGGGCCGCGCCAGCCTGTGCCGCCTCTGTCCGGCTGGGGGTCGGGGTGTTTTTTCCCTTGAAAATTGGCGCGAAAGCGCTCATTTGACTACCGAGCCTGCGCTTGACGCGGGCCAAATCCCATTGGAGAGACCATGGCCAAGGAAGATACGCTCGAATTCCCCGGTGTCGTGAAGGAACTCCTGCCAAACGCGACATTCAGGGTCGAGCTGGATAACGGCCATGAACTGATCGCGGTTATGGCCGGAAAGATGCGCAAGAACCGCATCCGTGTCCTCGCCGGCGACAAGGTGCAGGTCGAGATGACCCCCTACGACCTGTCGAAGGGCCGCATCAACTACCGCTTCAAGTAAGTGACGCTGATTCTCGGATCGGCCAGCCCGCGTCGCCGCGAACTGCTGGCCCAGCTCGGGGTGATCCCCGACGCCATCCTGCCCCCCGACATCGACGAGGAGCCGCGCCGGGGCGAACTGCCTCGGCCCTATTGCGCCCGTCTCGCGGCCGAAAAGGCGGCGGCGGTCGCGGCGGGGCCCGAAGATGTCGTGCTTTGCGCGGACACGACGGTGGCGCTCGGCCGGCGCATTCTCGGCAAGCCTGCCGATGCGGGCGAGGCCGCCCGCTTTCTCGTGGCCCTGGGCGGCCGGCGGCATGAGGTCATCACCGCGGTGGCCGTCCGCCGTGGAGACCGGCTCTGGCAGCGCGAGGTGGTGAGTCAGGTGAAGATGAAGCGTCTGTCGGATCTGGAACTGAACGCCTATCTCGCCAGCGGCGAGTGGGAGGGCAAGGCCGGCGGCTATGCCATCCAGGGCCTCGCCTCGGCCTTCATCCCCTGGATCTCGGGCTCCTTCACCGGCATCGTGGGGCTGCCCCTGGCCGAGACCGCCACGCTGCTGGCGGCGGCGGGCGTTCCCCTCTACCGGGCCGCGGCATGAAGGGCCGCGTCATCTGTCTCGACAGCCGGGGCGGCCGCGAGGCGGCGGCGCTGATCGTCGACGGCCGCCTCGAGGACCTGCTCATCGACCCGCCCGAGGACCGTCCGGCACCCGAGGCGATCTTCCGGGCGATCGTCGACCGGGCGGTGAAGGGGCAGGGCGGTGTCTTCGTCCGCCTGCCCGAGGGCACGGGCTTCCTGCGGCAGGCCTCGGGCCTGGCCCCGGGCCAGCGTGTTCTGGTGCAGGTCTCGGGCGTGGCCGAGCCCGGCAAGGCCGTGCCCGTGACCGCGCGGCTCCTCTTCAAGAACAGGCTCTGCATCCTCACGCCGGGCGCGCCGGGGCTGAACATCTCGCGCCGCATCCGCGACGAGGCGCTGCGCGAGGAGCTGTCCGAAATCGCGTCCGAGGCGATGGCCGGCGCGGCCGAGGATCTGGGCCTCATCCTGCGGTCGGCCTGCGAGGCGGCCCCCGAGGCCGAGATCGCGGCCGAGATCGCCGAGACGCGGGCCCTCGCCGAGGCGGTGCTGGCCGATGTCGCGGGCGAGGCCGAACTGCTGGTCGATGCCCCCGGGGCCCATCAGCTCGCCTGGCGCGACTGGTCGGATCCGTCGCCGGAGGAGATCGACGAGGCCGAGGGCGCCTTCGAGCGTCATGGCGTGGCCGAGATCTGCGAGGCGCTGCTGTCCGCGCAGGTTCCGCTCGGCGGCGGGGCGCATATGGCGGTGGAGCCGACGCGGGCGCTGGTTGCGGTCGATGTGAACACCGGCTCCGACACCTCGCCGGCCGCGGCGCTGAAGGCCAATGTCGCGGCCGCGCGCGAATTGCCGCGCCAGCTTCGGCTGCGCGGGCTGGGCGGGCAGGTGGTGATCGACTTCGCCCCCATGCCCAAGCGCGACCGTGTGGCGCTCGAGCAGGTGCTGCGCGCCGCCTTCCGCGGCGAGTCGGCCGAAACCAGCCTCGCCGGCTGGACCCCGCTCGGCCTCTACGAACTCGTGCGCAAGCGCGACCGGATCCCGCTGACGGAGCTTCTGACGTGACCTGCCCGATCTGTGGCCGCCCCGCCGAGGCGCGCTATCGCCCGTTCTGCTCGCGCCGCTGTGCCGACGTGGATCTCGGCCACTGGCTTAAGGGCAACTACCGGATCCCGGCCCTGGGGGACGAGGAGGAGACCCCGGACGACCGCCGCCCGGACGATCCCGAAGCGCCCCGGCACTGACCTGCGAAGATTTTTCGCGGACCCTCTGGACAGCCTCCGCGCTTCACTTTAAAGACCGCTCCACCAACCCGGCGCTGCCGGAAACGGTGCCCAGATAGCTCAGTTGGTAGAGCAGCGGATTGAAAATCCGCGTGTCGCTGGTTCGATTCCGGCTCTGGGCACCACTCTATCCCTTTGAAATTTCTTGCGTCTTGCATTGCTCATGCCTCGCTCTGGTAGCGGGTTTGACGGGTTCCGTCCTCGGGTTTGACAATTCGGGTTCGCCGCGCGATCTCGTCTTGCAGCTTGTCCATGGTCTTCCGGTTGCCCTCTGCAAGGTTCGCATCGCGCGAATAGTGCAGAGCCATGCTCTCGGTCTTCTGGCCCAGAAGGTCAGCGATCTGGCGTGGCGACATGCCGATTTCCCGCAGGATGGTTGCCACGGTGTGCCGCAGGCCCTTCAGCGTCAGGTCGCGCGGAATCGCGCCCTCCTCCACCAGCGTCTCGCGGAAGCGGTGCCAGACGGTCGAGAAGCCGTCATAGGTCCACGTTTTGCCGCGGGTGTTGGCGAGGATGGTTTCGGCCCCGTGGCCCTGTGCCGCCGCAAGGATCGCAGCGACGCGCTCGTGGAGCGGGATCGGTGCCGGGTGTCCGGTCTTGCCCCGGTCGGCCCAGATCACGCCGCCCTCAATGGCGGCGCGCCGCAGGCGCAGCGCGTCGGACGGATCGAGGCCGGTGTTGGCCATAAGCGCGATGGCTGCCGCAACGTGCGGCGGCGCCGCTTCCAGCACGGTCAGCAACTCGGCCACCGTCCACGGGCGATTGGCGCGCGGTCGCGACTTGGGGCGGGGTTTGGGAATAGCGGATTCGGCATAGTTCGCCGCGATCAGCCCTTTCGGAACTCCTGTGCTGGCCGGGCAAGGCGTCGTAATGGGCTCGCTCTTTGGCGTGGCCGCCACCGCAGCGGCCCAAGGCGAGCCCTTCGAGGCCGCCTTGAAAGGCGTCTTCGTCTTGCCGAAGGCTGATGTGGCCGTGTCGCTGGGTGCCGCCGTTTACTGGCTTGAAGCGGTTGGCGCAGTGACCACCGAAGAGACAGGAAACCGCCTTATCGGCGCCGCCACGAACGGTGCGGACGCAGAGGCGCCGTCTGTTGCGGTACGGCTGAATGGCTTCGCCGGCTGAGTCCTCTGAGCATCCTGAGGCGCGCATCCGGCGCGCCTCGGCATCCGTGCCGGGCGTGGTCCGGTTTCACGTCGCCTACGGTCGAGGCAGAGATCTGCGTCAGGACCTGTTCTGCCAGAACCTCCAGCTCGGGCGGCACGACGAGGTCCCATGCGCCCCAGATCACGCGATGCCCCAAGACGAAGGCGAGGCCCGATTCTGCCCAGCCGACGAAGGTCACCTCGATCCGGTCGTGCTGCACGTCGCAGCCCGCCGTCAAGGCCAGCCCCTCGGCCGGGACTGCCGACAAGCGTCACGGCCTGCCGCAGTCGGGAAGGCACGGCGAGGATGCGCGAGCGGGCCTTTCGCAGCGTGTCAGCCCACCCATTCGGCGGCGCGGATCTTGTCTTCGAGGGTCGGTTCGTCGGTCATGGTCTGTCCTTTCGGGGTTATCCGGTTTGCAGCGCACGAGCGGACAGGACGCGGAGAGGCCGCCTGCCTAAAAGAGTCGGTTCAAGCCTGCTTCCCGACCTGTCAGGGCCGCGTCGGACCGGTTCGCGCGGGCGCGGTCTTCCGGAACACGAATTCGGGCAGGATCGTCTCCCACTCATCGCGTTTGAGGTAGCTCTGGAAACGCTCCTCATTGTCCGACCTGCGCCAGCGCACGATGGCGCCCACCTTGCCCGACACGAGGTCGGCCCCCTCGGGTGGCGCCCAGCCACCGGCCATGCGCCCGAGGACACGGCGGGGCCGGTCGAGGATCAGCCATTTCCCCTCGCGCAGCTCCATCGTCACGGGATCATCGACCTGTGCCGCGGCGATGGCGGCCAAGGTGGGGCTCGTCTCCGGCAGCCGGCCGGCATAGGACAGATCGACCACGCCCATGTCGGGAACCTGATAGTGATCCGGTTGCGGCAGATCGAGCCTGCGGGGCATCTCGACCCTGCGCAGCATCTCGCAGTCGCTGTCGGCTTCGACGAAGGGATGGAGCCCGTGGGTGACCACCGCGAGGCTGCGGCGCGCGCGGGTCATGGCGACGTAGAACAGGCGGCGGGGCGCCTCGCCGTCCTCGCCCTGCGACAGCGTCTTCCAGCCGCCGTTCAGGATCACCACATGGTCGAACTCCAGCCCCTTCGAGCGGTGCGCGGTCAGCAGCAGGAGCCCCCTCTGGGCGCTGCGGATATCCTGCGCCCATTCGGCGAGCCATTCGATCGTGTCGGGAACCGGCATCGTCTTCCGGCCCAGCTCGCGCGCGAGATCCGCGATGCCTTCGGCGATGAGATCGATCCAGCGGTTCGACCGCTGTTCGTTGAGCAGCTCGAGCATGTCGGGAATGGTGAGCATCGCCGCCGGGCGCCGGTTCAGGCCCGCCACGAAGCGCTGCATCTCGCGCAGGCGCCAGATGCTGGGCAGCTTCTCGTTCGCCATCTCGACCGGCAGGCCGAGCTTCTCGGCATAGGCCCGCACCGGGCCGAGCCTGCGCCAGTCGCGCGAGATGATCGCGCAGCGCGCCCAGGAGAAGTCTGGATCGAGCCGCGCGATCCGCACCAGTTCCTCGACCGCCGCCACCGCCTGCGCCGTGTCATCGGCCGCGACATCCAGAAACTGCACCCGTCCCTGACCGACCGGATCGTGGCGCGCCATCACGCCGCCCCCCGGATCGAGGCTGCGCATCTTGTCCACCGTGATCGGATGGTGGGCCTTCATCCGCCCCCGGGCCGGTTCGATGACCTGGTTCGCCGCCTCCACGATATGGCGGGTCGAACGGTAATTCTCGGTCAGGAACTTGGGCCTCGCGCGGTAATCCTCTTCGAAGCGGCGGATGTAGGAGACCGAGGCGCCATTGAAGGCGTAGATGTTCTGATCGTCATCCCCCACCGCAAAGAGGCTCAGCCTCTGGTCGGGATCCTCGAGCGAGCGCCCCGCCACGGCCGCGATGAGATCGTATTCCTCGCGACCGATGTCCTGATATTCGTCGACGAGGATCCAGCGGTAACCCTGAATAAGAGCCTCGCGCTGGGCCTCGGCCTCGGTGCGGCTCAACCCCTCGCCGGTGATCTGGCGCACCGCCTCGCGCAGCACGTCCTGAAAGTCGCACTTCTCGGCGGTTCCGCCGGTGAAACTCGCCCCCACCAGCCGCATCGCGAGCGCGTGACAGGTCGAGACGGTGACGCGCGCGGCATCCTCGCCGACCAGATGGCGCAGCCGGGCCCGGATTTCGGCGGCGGCATGGCGGTTGTAGCTGAGGACGAGGATGCCGCTCGGGTCTTCCCGCTTCACCCGCAGCAGATAGGCGATGCGATGGACCAGCACCCGCGTCTTGCCCGAGCCGGGACCGGCCAGAACCAGCACGTTCGTCTCCTCGCGCTCGTCGGCGACGATCTCCTGCTGCACCGGGTTGCCCAGATCCTCGACGATCTGCTTCCATGCCTTGCCCGTGGTCTGGCGACGGATCTCGGCGCCGCGGCCGGGCATCCAGCGGCGCAGGAAGCTCTCCTGATCCAGCGCGAAATAATCTTCCGAGAGGCGCACGGCCTCTTCGATCCGCTCCAGCCCCTTCTCGGCATAGGCGGCCATCACATGGGTCTGAAGGGTCTGCTCGCGGTAATGGTCCTCCAGCGGCAGGAAGTCCTTCTTGGTGAAGCCCGCATGTCCCGGCTTGAGGTGGATGGTCATGGCCGAGCGGAACACCGTCAGGCCCTTGCCCAGCGTCATCACCTGCTGCTCGTGCAGCCACAGGAGCGCGCGCTCCATCAGCTTCGTCATGTCCTTCACGCCGGCCGCCGCGATCAGCGCAGGCGAAGGCATTGCCGCGGAGCGTGAAGGCGTACCCCAGCGCGAACCGCACCACCGAGGCCGCCACGCCCGGCGCGGCTTCCACATTGAGAAGATAGGGCGCGGCATGATCCCGCACCCGGACTTCGCGGCCGTCGCCGGTGCGCTGGAAGAGCTTCAGCGGCACCTTTGCGAGATCGCCCGCGATGACGGCGCAGCAGGCATAGACCGTGGCATGGCGCTGCGCCACCTCGGCCGAGACGCGGGGCAGGGTGCGGATCCGGCTCGCGCCGCCCGAGCTCCAGCCGACCTCCTGCAGCCAGGGCTTCGGCGCCGCCGTCCCGCTCACCTCGGCCGAGGCGAGCGGTGCCGTCACCGGCGGCTCGGTGCGGACGGAGGCGCCCGCCATTCGCGAAGCTCCAAATCGGGGCCATCTGCTCATGCTGGTCCTTCCTCGTTTGCGGCCATCACTTGTGGAGCATCTGCCCATTGCCTTCGTGATCTTGACGAGAGCCTCAGAGCATCGAAACGGTGTCCGCTCCGAGCTCCATCGCCGCCGTTGAAGCAAATCCTCTGGAAGGCTATAGGGGCGTCATCACAGAAGGAGATTGATGCACAGAGGCTTCGATTGAACCGCATCCAGCGGTATCGCTCGGTACCTGAGTGTCGATCCTTTTTGCACACCTTCGTGGGAGTTCTCATGGAAACCCTGGACATACTGATCCGGCCATATGATGCGGTAACGGATCTCAAGCGACTGTCCGATATCTGGTTCGACGCCTCAATGACGGCGCATCCCTTCATCGGCGAGGCGAGACTGGTGGAGCAACGCCAACTGATTGAGGAAGAATACCTTCCGAAAGCAGAAACCTGGGTTGCCTGTCATGAGCGGGAAGCCGTCGGCTTCATCAGCCTGCTGGGCAGTTTCATCGGCGGACTCTTCACCGCACCCGATCGGCAGGGCATGGGTGTCGGGCGCAAGCTCATTTCCCACGCCCTAGCCCGGCACGGGGAACTGTCCCTTGAGGTCTACACCGCAAACGAGCAGGCCATGCGCTTCTACAGCTCCCTCGGCTTTCGCGAGGTATCGCGGCGCAATGTGGATGACTTCGGCTACCCGTTCCCGAACGCGGCCCTGCATCTGAGGGCCTGAGAGGTGACAGGGCAGAGGTTCTGCCCGGTCAACCAAGCTCCGTCAAAGCGAAACATCATCATCCGCGTCGCCTTCCGTGACGCCGGTGACGCTGACGCGGATCGAGATGCAAGGTCAGCTCCGAACCCAGAGGTGCCAGCGCTGCATCCGGTACGAATGGCAGCTTTGCGTCCTCGACGGAGGACGTTTGCGCATGAAACGGGTCGGTCGCACGGCATGGCGTGATTAGGACTCTCCGACATTCATCTACTGGGGATCGGCATGCTTCTGAGCGGAAAGACAATCATCATATCTGGCGCAAGCAGCGGCATCGGAGCCGCAGCGGCGAGGCTTTTTGCAGCGGAGGGTGCAAGACTGATCCTCGGCGCGCGCCGTGCCGGACTGCTGGAGGAAATCACGAACGAGATCTTGGCCGGGGGTGGCGAAGCGGATTTCGTCGCCGGAGATGTCGAGGACAGCGGCTTTGCGGCAGAGCTGGTTCAAAGAGCTGAAGACCGCTTCGGCGGACTTGACGGTGCCTTCAACAATGCGGGCGTGATAGGAGATATGTGTTCGATCCCCGACATGCCCGAAAGCAACTGGCATAAGGTGATTGCGGTGAATCTCGGCAGCGGATTTTACGCGGCAAAGCATCAGATACCCGCAATGCGCAGACGCGGCGGCGGCTCGATCGTTTTCACATCCTCCTTCGTCGGGCACACGGTCGGGCTGCCCGGCATGGGCGCCTATGCCGCAGCAAAGGCGGGACTGATCGGCATGACCCAGGTTCTGGCCGCGGAACATGGGCCCGAGAATATTCGCGTCAATGCTCTCCTCCCGGGTGGAACGATGACACCGATGGCCGGAGAAGATGCGGGCTTTCATGAGGTCGTGCGGGGCTTTCACGCGCTGAAGCGTATGGCTGATCCATCCGAGATCGCGCAGGCGGCTCTCTTCCTCCTTTCCGATCATGCGTCATTCGTCACAGGTACCGCAATGATTGCCGATGGCGGAAACTCGATCAGCAAACTCTAGGGAACGCGAAGCGGACATCGGCCAGTTAAGTGCCAGCGTCCGCTTCGTCTTCCGTGATGCTGACGAGCGCTGCAGCGGCTTGAGAAGCGGGGTCCGCTCCGAGCCTCATCGCGCTCATTCCGATATTGCGGCTCCTCCGATAAAGCCTGCGATGCCGGGCACAAGATTCTCATGGAGCGGAAGAGCAGGATCGGCATATGTCGCAAAAGGGTTTCCTGCGACGTCCGCTTTCAGCATATGCGTCCCCTGGGCGAATTTCATGCGTTCAGATTGCTGCATTGCGTCTCCCAGCAGATCGGCATCATGGGGGCTGACCTGCATGTCATTGTCGCCCTGCACGATCAGCACGGGGCCGTTCCAGCCAGCCGCAATCTCCACGGATCATAGGAAAAGAGATCGATCATGTAGCGCTGAAGCCCTTCCGAAAAGAGCGGTTGGAGGACTGGCGTCACGGAGACCGGGTCGCGGCTTCGGCCCGCTTCAAGATCGGCCACGAGAGTCGTGAGCTCGGCCATGAACGGGCCATTGGCCGGATTGGCCTCGAACTGCTCGATCATGAGCTGTCCTGCGCCCGCCAGCGTGGCAGGGCGCCGGGCACGATACGGCGCGAGCCGGGCACGCTGCAGGCGGCGCTGAATCACTGCGTCCGGGAGGGCCATCTTCTCAGCGCGCCGAAGGTGACGCTGCCGGAGAAGCCCAGGGCCCGGGAGCGCTGGCTGACACAGGAGGAGGCCTACTGGCTCCTGCGGGCGGCCCGGAACCTGCGCCGCGACGGTCGCCACCTCGCGTGGTTCATCCTCTACCGGGCTGGCAGCGGGAAGCGCGAGACGAACAAGCGCCAGCCTTCGGTGAGGCTTCCGCGGCAACTCCGCGCGCTCCTCGCGGCCGGAGCCCGCAGCGGCCGGCGGTTCGTCGTCCAGACCAGCGAAGGCAACCGGGTCGCCGACATCAAGAAGGCTTGGGCGGGAGCCGTGGTGAAGGCCGCCGAGATGGCGGCGAAGGCGGGGCGCGAGATCGATCTGTCCGACACGACGCCGCATGCCCTTCGCCACACGGCGATCACCTGGGCGATGCAGCGGGGTGCCGACATGTGGGAGGCGGGCGGATTCTTCGGCGTGTCGCGGGAGACGATGGAGGAGGTTTATGCCCACCACCATCCGGACCATCAGGCGAGCGCGGTCGAGGCGATGGAGAGACGGCGGAAATGACCGCGCAGCGACCGAAACGGCCGGTTTCCGGGGCGTATCCGTGGCGCTGCTGTCCAGCTAACCGCTAACTGTTTGATTTATGGCGCACCCGACACGATTCGAACGTGTGACCTCTGCCTTCGGAGGGCAGCGCTCTATCCAGCTGAGCTACGGGTGCGTTGGGCGCGGTATAGCGGCTTGCCGAGGCGGCTGCAACAGGATGCTGCGGGTGCGGGCCACTTTCCTGCAGGGCGGGGGAGCCGCTGCGAGAAGAGCCACGCGCACCGCCGGAGGCGGGGGCGCGGGACGCGCCATCGAGGGCCGGCCTCAGGCGAGGTGGTTGATCGCCTCGACCCGCCAGGCCCCCCCGGCCAGCGTCATCGAGGTGATCGACAGGGGCTCGATCCGATGGGCGAAAGCCTCCTGTACGCCCAGGCCCAACGCCACCTGCAGGGCCACGAGGATCGGGCCGAAATGGCAGACGATCACGATCTCCTCGTCCGGGTGCGCGGTGCAGAGCGACTGCAGCGCCTCGGTCACACGGGCCTGAAGCTCGTGCCAGGTTTCGCCCCCCGGGGCGCGGGCGGGGCCGGCCTCCTGCCAGAAGGCGCGCATCCGCTGCGGCGTGCCGGCCTCGATCTCGGCGAAGCTGCGGCCCTCCCAGGCACCGAAATGGATCTCGCGCAGGCGCGGGTCGGCCGGCAGCCGCACCCGGCCCTGGGCCAGCCTGTCGGCCGTGGCCCTTGCCCGCCAGAGATCGGAGGAGACGAGCCGCGCGCCTTGCGGCAGGGCCGCATCCAGCCGCGCAAGGGCCGCCGCGTCGGAGAGATCGGCGGGCCGGTCGGTCCAGCCCACCATCACGGTTGCGTGCGTCGGCCCATGGCGCACCCAGTGCAGGCGCGTCATGCGGCCCCCTCGGGCAGCCGGCCCTTCAGCGTGAGCGGCAGCCCCGCCATGGCGGCCACCACCAGCTCCGCCTGGGCCGCGAGGCGCTGGTTCAGCCGTCCCTGTTCGTCGCGGAAGCGCCTTGCCAAAGAATTTTCGGGAACTATGGACCACCCCACCTCGTTGGACACCACGACAACGGGCGCAGGACAGGCTCCAAGCGCATGAAGAAGCGAGGCGATCTCGGCATCGAGGTCGCTTTCCGCAAGCAGATGATTGGTCAGCCAGAGCGTCGCGCAATCCAGCAGGACGCAAGCCTCGGGAGGCATCCGTGACAGGACAGGGCAGAGATGGCGCGGTTCCTCAACGGTCTGCCAGCCGCTGCCCCGGTCGTGGCGGTGAGCCGCGATCCGTTCGCGCATCTCGTCATCCCATGGTTCGGCGGTGGCCAGGTAGAACATGGGGCGGCCCGACCCCATGACAAGCCGTTCCGCCAGCCGAGATTTTCCGGACCGGGCCCCTCCCAGAACCAGCGTGAGCGGGGGCAGGGCGAAAAGATGTGATCCGGACATGTGTTTTTTCCGTAGTAATTCCCGAGACGCGGCCGGGTTCGACAGGGGGTCCTGATGGCACTGGACGGATATACCGATCAAACGATGTCGCGCCAAGCGATGAGGGCGGAGCTTCTGGACGCCGAGACAGAGCTCCGCCTCGCCTACGCCTGGCGGGACCAGCGCGACGAGAGGGCGCTCCACCGTCTGATCACCGCCTACATGCGCCTTGCGATCTCGATGGCCTCGAAATACCGCCGCTACGGCGCGCCGATGAACGACCTGATCCAAGAGGCGTCGCTCGGCCTGATGAAGGCCGCCGACAAGTTCGATCCTGACCGCGGCGTGCGCTTCTCGACCTATGCCGTCTGGTGGATCAAGGCCTCGATCCAGGATTACGTCATGCGGAACTGGTCGCTGGTGCGCACCGGCTCCACCTCCAGCCAGAAGGCGCTGTTCTTCAACATGCGCCGGGTGCAGGCCCGGCTCGAGCGCGAGGCCTCGCAACGGGGCGAGGCGCTCGATGCGCACCAGCTGCGCGAGATGGTGGCCCATGACGTGGGCGTGCCGCTGTCGGACGTCGAGATGATGGAGGGGCGGCTCTCGGGGTCGGACTTCTCGCTCAACGCCACCCAGTCGGCCGATGACGAGGGGCGCGAATGGATCGACGCGCTCGAGGACGATTCGGCACAGGCGGCCGAGGTGGTGGAGGGCTCGCTCGATGCCGCGCGGCTGCGGGACTGGCTGGTGTCGGCCATGCAGCAGCTGAACGCGCGCGAGCGGTTCATCGTGACCGAGCGCAAGCTGCGCGACGTGCCCCGGACGCTCGAGAGCCTCGGCGAAGAGTTGAAGCTTTCCAAGGAACGGGTGCGGCAGCTTGAAGCAGCGGCCTTTGCGAAGATGCGGCGGAGCCTTGAAGCCCAGTCGCGGGAGGTGCATCACTTCCTTCTATGAAACGGAGCCTCCTCCTCGCGGCCGGGCTGGCCGTCGCCGCCCGACCCGGGCTGGCCGACCGGATCGAGCCGGCGCAACTGGCGCGTCTGGCGCCGGCCGATGTGGTGATCCTGGGCGAGGTGCACGACAATCCGCGCCACCATGAAAATCAGGCGCTGGCGGTGGCGGGCCTCAGGCCCGCCGCTCTCGTCTTCGAGATGCTGACACCCGAGAAGGCGGCGCTGGTGACGCCCGACCTGCGCCCCTCCGAACGGCGCCTTGCCGCGGTGCTCGACTGGGACGCATCGGGCTGGCCCGATTTCGCCATGTATCATCCGATCCTGCTGGCCGCGCCCGAGGCGCAGGTGTTCGGCGCCGAGGTGCCGCGCGACGAGGCCCGCGCGGCCGTGTCGGAGGGAGCGGCCGCGGCCTTCGGCGCCGAGGCCGCCCGCTTCGGCCTCGACAGGCCGCTCGCCCCCGAGGATCTGGCGGAGCGGATCGAGGAGCAGAGGGTGGCCCATTGCGGGGCGCTGCCGCCCGATCTCCTGCCCGGCATGGTCGAGGCGCAGCGGCTGCGCGATGCGGCGCTCGCGCGGGCGGTGATGGAGGCGATGGCGGAGACCGGCGGCCCCGTCGCCGTCATCACCGGCACGGGCCATGCGCGGCGCGATGTGGGCGTGCCCGCCCTGCTGGCCGAGGCGGCGCCCGCGCTGCGCGTCCTGTCCATCGGCCAGTTCGAGGCGCCGCCCGAGGGGGACGTGCCCTTCGATCTGTGGCTGGTGACGGCGCCAGCGCCGCGGCCCGACCCGTGCGAGAGCCTCGCGGAGGGCGGCGGGGCGGGCTGAGGCTGCGAGGCTTGTCACGCCCGGCCTGCGCCCCTACAGCTTGGCTTCGGCCTTGGGGGGCAGGAATGCTGGACGGAAAACGGATACTCCTCATCATCGGCGGCGGGATCGCGGCCTACAAGGCGCTGGAGCTGATCCGCCGCCTGCGCGAGCGCGGGGCCGCGGTGACGCCGGTCATGACCCGGGCCGCGGCGGAATTCGTGACGCCGCTCTCGGTCTCGGCGCTGGCGGGCGAGCAGGTGCATCGCGAGCTCTTCGACCTCACGCAGGAGGCCGAGATGGGGCACATCGCCCTGTCCCGGGTGGCCGATCTGGTGGTCGTGGCGCCTGCGACGGCCGATCTGATGGCCCGGATGGCGCAGGGGCGGGCGGACGATCTGGCCTCGACGCTGCTGCTGGCCACCGACACGCGCGTCCTGATGGCGCCGGCGATGAACGTGCGGATGTGGCAGCATCCGGCCACGCAACGCAATCTCGCGACGCTCGGGCGCGACGGGGTGCTGGCGGTGGGGCCGAACGAGGGCGACATGGCCTGCGGCGAATACGGGCCGGGGCGGATGGCCGAGCCGATGGAGATCCTCGCCGCCATTGAGGCGGCACTGGGGGCAGGGCCGCTCGCCGGGCGGCGGGTGCTGGTGACTTCGGGGCCGACCCACGAGCCGATCGATCCGGTGCGCTATATCGCCAACCGCTCGTCGGGCGCGCAGGGCACGGCCATCGCCGCGGCCCTGCGCGATCTGGGCGCCCGCGTGACCTTCGTCACCGGTCCCGCGACCGTGCCCCCGCCGGCCGGGGTCGAGCTCGTGCGGGTGGAGACGGCGCGCGAGATGATGGCGGCCGTCGAGGCGGCGCTGCCGGTGGAGGCGGCGATCTTCGCCGCGGCGGTGGCGGACTGGCGCGTGGAGAATGCCTCCGGCTCGAAGATGAAGAAGGGGACCGGCGGACCCGCGCTCTCCTTCGCCGAGAACCCCGACATCCTCGCCACGGTCGCGCGGAGGGTCGAGGGACGCCCGCGGCTGGTGGTGGGCTTTGCCGCCGAGACGGACGAGGTGCTGGCCCATGCGACCGCCAAGCGCGCCCGCAAGGGCTGCGACTGGATCGTGGCGAACGATGTCTCGCCCGGAACGGGCATCATGGGCGGGACCGAGAATGCGGTTCATCTCATCACCGAAGCGGGTGTCGAGGACTGGCCGCGGATGGACAAGGCCGCGGTGGCTGAGCGGCTGGGCGCCCGGGTCGCCGAGCGGGGCGCCCGAGGCGGCGTGCGCCTCCGGCGGGGATATTTGGACCAGAATGAAAGCGCGACCCGAAACCCGTCGTGGCCGGCGGGGGAGGGGCAGCCTGAGACGGAGGCGAGGATGCGGCCGGTGGTGAGGGTGATCCGGGAAGACTGGGCGGATGCGGCGCTGCCTCTGCCCTCTTACGAGACGGCGGGCGCGGCGGGGGCGGACCTGCGGGCGAACCTGCCGCCCGAGAGCCGGGCCGAGGGGCTCGTTCTGGCGCCGCTCGGGCGGGTGCTGGTGCCGACCGGGCTCAGGATCGAGATCCCCGAGGGGTTCGAGGTGCAGATCCGGCCGCGCTCGGGGCTGGCGCTGAAGCACGGGATCTCGCTGCCGAACAGCCCCGGCACGATCGACAGCGACTATCGCGGGCCTCTGGGCGTGATCCTCGTCAATCTGGGCGCCGAGCCCTTCCGCGTGGCGCATGGCGACCGGATCGCGCAGATGGTGGTGGCGCCCGTGGTGCAGGCAGGGTTCGAGCTGGTGGAGGGGCTCGGGGCGACGGCGCGGGGCGCGGGCGGCTTCGGCTCGACCGGGACCGCGTGATGCTGGCGCTGGTGCTTCTGGCTGCGGCGCTCTGGGGGCTGGGCCGGGTCTTCGGCGTGCCGGGGCGGCTTCGGCTGCTGATGTTGGCCTGTCTGTGGCTTGCGGTGGTGCTGGCCCATCTGGTGCTGCCCGAGGCCCATCCCCTGCGGGCGGCCACCGGCGGCCGCGTCGAGCCCTGGCTGGTGCTGGGCGGGGTCGCGGTGCTGGTGCTGGGCTACCGGCTGGCGC
>NZ_MABH01000141.1 GCF_001720585.1 Cereibacter johrii
GGCGCGCGACCCTGTCGGCGCGGCGCACCAAGGGCGGCGCGCTCGTGGGCTTCCACGCCCGCCAGTCGGGGACGATCATCCCGATCCCCGAGTGCAAGCTGCTTCACCCCGACCTGATGGCGGCCATGCCCGCGCTCGAGGCGCTGGTGAAGATCGGCGGCTCGCGCTCGGCCGAGCTGTCGCTCACCGTGACGCGCAGCCTCGGCGGGCCCGACGTGGCGGTGACGGGCGGCAAGCCGCTTGACGCAGGCCTGCGGGCGGCCCTCGCGCAGGTGGCCGAGGCGCAGGCCCTCGCGCGGCTGACGTGGGAGGGCGAGACCATCGCCCTTCGCGTGCCCCCGGCGCAGGCCTTCGGGCCGGCGCGCGTGGTGCCGCCGCCGAGCGCCTTCCTGCAGGCGACGGCCGAGGGCGAGGCGGCGCTGCTGGCCGCCGCGAGCGATGCCATTGGCGATGCGCGAACGGTGACGGATCTTTTCGCGGGTGCGGGCACCTTCACCCTGCCGCTCGCGGCCGGGGCCGAGGTCCATGCCGTCGAGGGCGATGCGGCGATGATGGCGGCCCTCGACCGCGGCTGGCGGCAGGCGCCGGGGCTGAAGCGGGTGACGGTGGAGACGCGCGACCTGTTCCGCCGCCCGCTCGAGCCCGACGAGCTGCGCAAGGCCGAGGCGGTGGTGATCGATCCGCCGCGCGCCGGGGCCGAGGCTCAGGCCCGGGCGCTGGCCCGCGCCGCGGTGCCGGTGGTGGCCTTCGTCTCCTGCAACCCCGTGACCTTCGCCCGCGACGCGCTGATCCTGATGCGCGGGGGCTACCGGCTCGACTGGGGGCAGGGGGTGGACCAGTTCCGCTGGTCCTCGCATGTCGAGCTTGCCGCGCGCTTCAGCCGACCTGCCTGACCCGGGCCCCTTCGCGCCGAATTAACCCTGCTGACCAAAGATTGTCTGGCGAGACGGGCCGATTCCCGGTATCTCGGAATAAAAAACATGTCGGGCAGTGAACATGAAATTTCTGAAGATAACCCTGATCGTTCTCGCACTCGGGCTCGCCGGCTGCGGCGATTCGAAGATCCGCAAATATGACGGCCCGCCGGTCACCAGCGTCCAGGTGCACAAGGCGGACCGCAAGATGTATCTGCTGAGCGGCTCCAAGGTGCTGCGCCAGTATGACGTGGGCTTGGGCTTCAAGCCGACCGGCCACAAGCAGTACGAGGGCGATGGCCGCACGCCGGAAGGCGTCTATTTCATCGACCGCCAGAACCCGCGCTCGACCTATCACCTGTCGCTCGGGATCTCTTATCCCAACGTCCTCGATCAGAAGATGGCCTTCCTCGAGGGCAAGAAGCCCGGGGGCGACATCTTCATCCACGGGCGTGGCAAGTATAACGGGCCGAACCGCCGCGACTGGACGGCAGGCTGCATCGCGATCACCGACGAGGAGGTCGAGGAAGTCTACTCGATGGTGCGGCTCGGCACCCCGATCTACATCCTCCCCTGACGCGCTCGCCGCGCCCCCGGCTGGTGCCCGGGGCGCGGCGGGATGCGGGTCAGAGACCCGCCACCGCCATGGGCGCGGAACTGCCCGTCACGACGGTCCACCAGATCTTGCCCTGCGGCTCCTGATACCAGGCGAAGCCGAGATCGGTGGCGTTCGGATCCAGCACGATCTCGCGCGTGTCCTTCTGCTCCATCCAGACGGCCAGTGTCTCGAGCTCGGTCTGGTAGGTTTCCGAGATCAGCTCGCCCTTCAGCTTGCCCTGATAGCCCGCGCGCTGCACGCGCAGGAGGGGCGAGGATCCGTCCGAGCCGAAGTGCCAGGGGCGGTTCTGCACCGACATGTCGCGCGAGTGGGTGGCGGCGGCGGCGGTGAGCTGCGAGTTGAGCTGGAGCGGAGCCGCCCCCTTCGCCTGGCGCAGCGCATTGACCGAATCCAGCAGCCGGTAGGTGACTTCACCCTCCTGAGCGGACGTGATCTTGTAGACCTGCGGCAGCGGCTTTCCGTCGGGCCCCAGCGCCATCGGCGTCGTCGAGGCGCAGGCCGAAAGGACCAGAGCGCCACAGAGGGCGAGCGCGGAGATAGTCTTCATGTGTCTTCCACCCACAAGGATTGCTGGGGGCCCTCATAACAGAAAGGCCGCAGGCTATTCAAATGCAACTCAAGGGCGCAGTTCGACGTTGACGCGGGCGTGAATTGTCGCCACTCGCGGCGAGAGATAGGATGCTTCGGTCCCAAATTTCGGGGACCAAGATCAAGGAGACGAGCGGAATGGGTGCGGATCAATCGAACAGGCTCGACCGTCGCACGCTGCTGTGGAGTGCAGCCGCGGGGCTCGGAGCCATGGCGCTGCCGGCGCGTGCGCAGGAACAGACCGAGAGCGTGATGCCCGTGGCCCAGAGCCCGGTGCGCAACAACGTCTCGAGCTTCCGGATGCTGGACTGGCAGCCCTACTTCTCGAACCTGCGGAACGGTGCGGTGCTGGTCGACATCACGTCCCGGGCGCTGCATTTCTGGAGCGAGGACGGGCAGACCTATCTGCTGTTCCCGACCTCGGTGCCGCTGTCCGATGACCTGACCCGCCGCGGCCGGACCGAGGTGGTGCAGAAGGTGGTGGCGCCGCCGTGGCGGCCGACCCCCGCCATGAAGGAGCGCAACCCCGAATGGCCGGACATGGTCCCGGGCGGGGCGCCGGACAATCCGCTGGGCACCCATGCGCTCTACCTCTCCTGGACGTATTACCGCATCCACGGGACGCACGACACGCGCAAGATCGGGCGAAAATCCTCGAACGGCTGCATCGGCCTCTACAATGAGCATATCCAGCAGCTCTTCCCGCTCGCCAAAGTGGGAACACAGGTGCTTCTCATCTGACGTAACCATGCAACAGTGAACGGAACTTCTGGCATCCCGATTGCCTTTTCCAAGGTGTGCTGGTTACTCGGAGTAACGAGGTAATATCTTGGGAGCCACCCGTCTGCCTCATGCTTACTCGGACCGGGTGCCACATCTGGAGGTCTAAATGAAGAAACTTGTGCTCGCTGCCGCCCTTTCGATCGCCGCCACGTCCGCCTTCGCCGGCGGCATGGCCGAGCCCGTCATGGAGCCCGCTGTCGTCGAAGCCGAAACCGCTTCGTCGGGCGGCATCCTGGTCCCGCTGATGCTGCTGGTCGTCGTGGCCGCCGTCGCCGCCAACTGAGCTGCACGACATCCCGACTTGAGGCGGCAGGGAAACCTGCCGCCTTCTTCATTTGACGGGGCTGCCGAGCCTGGCAAGGCCACCGGCTCCGACAGCCTTCCGTGGATCCTTTGCTGTCCGTCTGCTCCGGCCCGCCGCCCCTCATGGGGGGCCTCCGGGCCTTTCTCAGGGCCGCGCCAGCCAACCTGCGAGATTGTCCTCGATCACCGAGACCAGCGCGCGGATATGCGCCTCGTCGTCGTTCAGGCAGGGGATATAGGTGAAGTCCTCGCCGCCCGCTTCCTCGAAGGCCTCGCGAATCTCGCCGTTGATCTCTTCCAGCGTCTCGATGCAATCCGCCGAGAAGGCCGGCGCGATCACCGCGATACGCTTCTTTCCGGCGCGGGCAAGCTCCGCCACATGCTCGACCGTATAGGGCTTCAGCCATTCCTCGGGCCCGAAGACCGACTGGAAGGTGGTGTCGATCGCGCCCTTCTCCCATCCCAGCCGCTCGCGCAGCAGGCGCGAGGTCTTGGCGCACTGGCAATGGTAGGGATCTCCGGCCATCAGATAGCGCTTGGGCATCCCGTGGTAGGAGGCCACCAGCACGTCAGGCCGGTGCTCGAGCTGGGCATAGGCGCGCTCGACCGACTGCGCGAGCGCGTCGATGTAGAGCGGATTGTCGTAATATTCCGGCACGGTCCGCACCGCGGGCTGGCGCTTCTCCTTCATCATGGCCCGGAAGAACTCGTCGTTCGCCGTGGCCGAGGTCGCGCCCGCGTAATGCGGATAGAGCGGGAAGAAGAGGATCTTCTCGCAGCCCGCCTCGACCATGGCCCGCACGCGGCTCTCGGTCGAGGGGTTGCCGTAGCGCATGCAGAAATCGACCATGACGCGGTTGCCGTAGCGAGAGCGGATCTCGGTGGCGATGGCGGCTGTCTGGTCCTTGGTGATCGTCATGAGCGGGCTCTCGCCCTTGTCATGGTTCCAGATCAGCTTGTAGTTCGCGCCCGACGAGAAGGGGCGCTTGGACAGGATCAGGATCTGCAGCAGCGGCTGCCACTTCCAGGCCGGATAGTCGATCACCCGCTTGTCCGAGAGGAACTCGTTCAGGTAGCGGCGCATCGACCAGTAGTCGTAATTGTCCGGCGTGCCGAGATTGGCAAGCAGGATGCCGATCTTGGGTTGCGGCAGCTCCGGGTGGTCTGCGGGCGCATGGGCGAGCCGGTCCTGACCCGGACGGATGGGCTCTTCAGCCCCCAAGGTTCGCGCCTGCTCCGGCGTCGCTTGCAGCATCGGCGTCATTCCGCTTCCAGACATTCAATTCGTCAGACACATAAAGGCATATGGACCGGGGTCAACCATCGCCGGGCCCGTCCTTTCGGGCGGCGGCCAGCGCGTCGGCCAGACTCCGGGCCGCCGATCCGGGCCTGAGCGGCTTCTGCTGGCTCTCGTGCGGCGCCCAGCCGGTGAGGCAGATGATCTCGAAACTGGCCACGATCCGGTCGTCCTCCCTGCGCGGATAGCGCGCCTCGGCCTCGGCAAAGAGCGCGCGGCGGCTGGGCCGGCGCAGCCGCGCCTCGAGCGCATTCGTCTCGCCCATGGCCCGCAGGTCGCGCATGAGGTGGAGCGTGTCGCGATACCGGACCTCCCGGATCAGCGAATCCGCCACCGGAAGCGCGAAACCGGCCCGCTGGAGCAGCGCCCCCAGATCCCGGATCTCCGCCATCGGCAGCACCCGTGGCGAGAGGCCTCCCGTCACGGCCGCCTCGGCCTCGGCCAGGGCGATGCGCAGTTCGGACAGGGTGCGGCCCCCGAAGAGCAGCCCGAGAAAGAGCCCGTCCGGCCTGAGCGCCCGCCGGCTCTGGACCAGCTGGCCCACGGGGTCGTTCGACCAGTGCATCGCAAGGGCATGGATCACGAGATCGTGCGCGCCGGGGTCGAGCGCCAGCTCCTCGGCGTCCGTCACGATCCGTGCATCCGGCAGCCGGTCGCGCCAGATCTCGGGACAGGGGGTCACGACGGCGGGGGCCGTAAACCGTCTGTTAACCTCGCTCAGTCTCTCCTCGACCTCGAGCGCGGCTTCCTCGTGCAGGAACAGGGCGGGCGCGCGGCAGGCGCGGCTCCGGTGGCGGGCAAGGGCGGGGCGGTCGGTCAGGATGGGGGTCATGGGGGCCTCCGCTGCGAGGTAAGGGGGCGGGGATGGGATTGCAAGCGGCGCTGCGCCTCCTGTTTCCGCCGCAATGTCTGCTCTGCGAGACGCAGGTCACGACGGAGTTCGGCCTCTGCGGTGCCTGCTGGCGCGACACGCCCTTCATCGCGGGCCTCGTCTGCGACCTCTGCGGCGCGCCGCTGCCGGGCGAGGATCCGGGGCACCCGGTCCGGTGCGACGACTGCCTGTCCTCGGCCCGTCCCTGGGATCACGGTCGGGCGGCGCTCCTTTACCGCGACAACGGCCGCAAGCTCGCGCTGGCGCTGAAGCACGGAGACCGGCTCGATCTGGCGCGCCCGCTCGCGGGCTGGATCCTCAAGGCCGCGCGTCCGATCCTGCTGCCGGGGGCCTTGGTCGTGCCGGTGCCGCTCCACTGGACGCGGCTTCTGGCGCGGCGCTACAACCAGTCCGCGCTGCTGTCGGCAGAGATGGCGCGGCAGGCGGGGCTCGACCATTGCCCCGATGCGCTGGTTCGGGGGCGCAACACCCGCAGCCAGGAGGGGCGCAGCCGCGAGGGCCGGTTCGAGAACATGACCGGCGCGATCCTGCCCCATCCGCGGCGCGGACGGCTGCTGAAGGGAAGGCCGGTCCTGATCCTCGACGACGTGATGACCTCGGGCGCCACGCTCGCCGCCGCAACCGAAGCCTGTCAGGCGGCAGGCGCCACCTCCGTCTCGGTCGCGGTGCTGGCGCGCGTTGCGAAGGACACCTAAATCCCTATAGTCACGAACGACCGGAAGGATATGCCATGAAGTCCGTCGAGATCTACACGACGCCAACCTGCGGCTATTGCCAGGCGGCCAAGTCGCTTCTGCGCCGCAAGGGCGTGAGCTATACCGAGACCGACGTCAGCAGCGATCCCTCGCTGCGGGCGGCCATGACCCAGCGGGCCCATGGCCGGCGGACCGTGCCGCAGATCTTCATCGGCGGCCAGCATGTCGGCGGGTGCGACGATCTCCATGCGCTCGAGGATGCGGGCAAGCTCGACCCGATGCTGGCAGACTGATCCGATGCGCGCGGCCCTCGTCCAGCTTACCGTGACCGACGACCCGGAGGAGAACCTCCCGGTAACGCTCGGCCATGTCCGGGCGGCGGCCGCGGCCGGGGCAGAAGTCGTGCTGACGCCCGAATGCACCAACGCGCTCTCCTCGAGCCGCGAACATCAGCGTCGCATCCTCCGCCACGAGGAGGAGGATGCGACGCTGGCCGCGCTGCGCGAAGAGGCGGCGCGGGCGGGCATCTGGCTGCTCGCGGGCTCGCTCGGCCTGAGGACGCACGAGGCGGATGGCCGCTTTGCCAACCGCAGCTTCCTCATCGGCCCCGACGGCGCGGTGGCGGCGCGCTACGACAAGATCCACATGTTCGACGTGAACGTGTCCGAGACCGAGGTCTATCGCGAATCCGCGGCCTACCGGCCCGGCGCGGCGGCGGTTCTGGCGCAGGCCGGAGAGGCCGCCGTCGGCATGACCGTCTGCTACGATCTGCGCTTTCCCCATCTTTATCGGCGGCTCGCGCAGGCGGGGGCGCAGATCCTGACCGTTCCCGCCGCCTTCAACCATCTGACGGGCGCCGCCCATTGGGAGGTTCTCCTCCGCGCGCGGGCCATCGAGACCGGCTGCTTCGTGCTGGCCCCGGCCCAGACCGGCTTTCACGCCGAGGCGCATGGCAACGGTCGGCGCACGCACGGCCACAGCCTTGCGGTTGCGCCCTGGGGCGAGATCCTGGCCGATGCCGGAACCGAGCCGGGGGTGACGCTCGTCGATCTCGATCTGGCCGAGGTCGCGCGGGCGCGCCATCGTGTGCCCTCCTTGGGCCACGACCGTCCGTTCGACGGCCCCTGATGGCGGAGCGGACCGAGGAACTTGCGGTGGCGCTGTTCGGCGAGCTGTTCATGGCCGACCAGCTGGCCCGGAACCGGCTGTCGAAGGTGCTGCCGAAAGGGATGGAGCTGTCGCACTTCGGCGTGCTGAACCATCTCGCCCGCGCCGCCGAGGAGCGCACCCCGGCCCAGCTCGCGCGCGCCTTCCATGTCACGCGCGGCGCCATGACCAACACGCTGGCGAAGCTCGAATGGGCGGGACATGTCCATATCCGGCCCGACTGGGACGATGCGCGGCGCAAGTTCGTCTCGATCAGCCCCTCGGGCCGCAGCGCACGCGATGCGGCGGTGGCTGCCATTGCCCCGCTGATCGCCGAGGTCGTCCATTCGCTCGGCGCCGAGCGGGTGCGGGCGGTGCTGCCGGTCCTGCGCGAGATGCGGACCCGGTTCGAGGAAGAGGATTGATGGCGGCCCGCCTTCTCGTGCTGGGCTCCACCGGCCGGATCGGTCGCTTCCTGCGCCGTGCCTGGGCCGAGCCTCCCGAGGGGCTGGTGCCGGTCTGGCACGGCCGCGACGCATCGGCCGATCTCGTGTGGGACATGCTCGCCGCGCCCTATCCGGGAGGGGCGGCCCGCCTCGTGCTGGTGCTGGCCGGGGTCACGGATCGCACCGCGCGGCTCGAGGATAATGTGGTGCTGGGGCTTGCGGGCTGCCGCGCCGCCGAGGCGGCGGGGGCGGCCCATGTCTTTCTTCTGTCCTCGGGCGCGATCTACGGCTCGGCACGATCCGAGGATCTGCGCGAGGAGGACGATCCGGCCCCCGACACGGCCTATGGCGCGGCGAAGCTGCGCATGGAGCAGGAGGCCCTCGACTGGTCACGGACCGCGCGGAGGGGCCTCACGATCCTGAGGCTCGGCAATGTGGCGGGGGCTGACGCGCTCCTCGGGCCGAAGCGCCCGCCGGGGCAGGCCATCGTGCTCGACCCGGTGCCCGGCGGACGGGGCCCGGTGCGGACCTATATCGGACCGCAGAGCCTCGCCGCCGTGCTGGCCCGCCTCGCGCGTCTGGCCGATGCGGGGGTGGCGCTGCCCTCGATCCTCAATCTCGGGGCGCCGCCGCCGGTGGACATGGCCGACCTTCTCGAGGCGGCCGGCCTCGACTGGCGCTGGGGGCCGCCGCGGCCGGGCGTCATTCCCCGCGTGGGGCTTGCGCTCGACCGGCTCGCGGCGCTCTGCCCGCTCCCGCCCGATGCAGGCGCGCCCGACCGGCTCGTGGACGAATGGCGGGCGCTCGCGTGACGCCCGGCAAGCGCCTTCTCGACGTGACGGTCGCCCTGCTCCTGGCCCTTCTCCTTGCGCTCCCGTTCGGGATCCTGCTGCTCGTCCTCCTGATCGTGGAGGGGCGGCCGCTCTTCTATGTGGCCGAGCGGATGAAGGCGCCGGGCCAGCCGTTCGACCTCTGGAAGCTGCGCACGATGAAAGCTGCGGCGCAGAATGCGGGCGTCTCGGGCGGTGACAAGTCGGACCGGGTGACCCGCACCGGACGCATCCTGCGGCGGGCCCGGCTCGATGAGATCCCGCAACTCTGGAATGTGCTGCGTGGTGACATGAGCTTCGTCGGGCCCCGTCCGCCGCTGCGCCTCTATGTCGAGCGCCATCCGGAACTCTACGCGCGGGTGCTGCGGAATCGCCCTGGCATCACCGGACTGGCCAGCCTGCATTTCCATCGGCACGAGGAATGGATCCTGGCGCAATGCAAGACCGCCGCCGAGACGGACCGCGCCTACAGCCGTAGGTGCATACCCCGTAAGGCGTATCTGGACCTGCTGTATCAGGAAAACCGCTCGCTCTGTTTCGATCTGGCGCTGATGGCCCAAACCGTTGCGAGGGTTCTACTGTGGCGTAATAGGCAACCTTTTGCAAATCGTCGCAGTTGATAGTGTCGCAATGCTTGAGGTGATTCTGGGCCTCGTCTAGGCTCTCCCCATTCGAATTGCGGCGATTTCTTGGTTAGAGGACAGGTCGGACACGGGGCGCGACAATCGGTCGAAACAACAACCGGGGCGGCAAAAGGGCAGGAATTCCAAGTGAAGAAACTCCTTTTCGGTCTCGTTGACCGGCTGACCAGAGCTCAGAAGCGTGGGCTTCTCCTTCTGGCGGATGTGCTCGTGGCGCCGCTTGCGCTGCTGATCACCGGCAGCTTCATCCGCGGTCCCGCAGGCGAGCACGAGTGGCTTCTCTTTCCCGGCGCCGCGCTGTTCGCCTTCGGCCTCTCGCTGCTTTTCGGGATGCCCCGGATCAAGCTCAACGCCTATGAGACCGTGGCCATCCTGAAGACCGGCGCCTTCGCCGCGGTTCTGACCCTGGTGCTTTCCATGCTCGCGTCGGTTGTGGGCACCGCGGTGCCCGCGGCGGCGACGATCCTCTTCGGGCTGCTCTTCTTCATCCTGTCGGTCGGCGCCCGGATGGTCATGCTGCATGCGCTGCTCTGGGTGCTGCAGATCGGCCAGAAGGGATGCCGCGTGCTGATCTATGGCGCGGGCAATACCGGAACGCAGCTCGCGGCGGCGCTCCGCTCGCGCGGGACGATTCGGCCCATCGCCTTCATCGACGACAATCCCGCGCTGCAGGCGATGGTGATCGCCGGTCTCCGCGTCTATCCGTCGGACCGGATCGAGCGGCTGGTGCGCGAGCGCGACGTGGCCCGCGTGCTTCTTGCCATGCCCTCGGAATCGCCGGCCAAGCTGGCACGGATCGCGCACCGGCTGCAGCTTGCCGGCGTCGACGTTCATACCGTGCCCTCCTTCGCGCAGCTCGTGGGCGAGGAGCAGCTGGTCGACAACCTCTCTCCCTTCACCTTCGGCCGCTTCCTCGGCCGCCAGCAGATCGAGGATGCGCTGCCGCAGGGAGCCGATGCCTATGTCGGCCGCACGGTGTTGGTCTCGGGCGCGGGCGGCTCGGTCGGATCCGAGCTCTGCCGCCAGCTGCTGCTGATCCGTCCCCGGCGCATCGTCCTCTTCGAGATCAGCGAGATCGCGCTCTACACCATCGACCGCGAGCTGCAGGGGATGGCCGAGGGCACCGGGGTCGAGATCGTGCCGGTCCTCGGATCCGTCACCGATTCGCGCCTGTCGCGGATGGTGATGCAGGATCACGGGGTCGAGGTCGTGTTCCATGCGGCCGCCTACAAGCATGTGCCCCTGGTCGAGCACAATCCGATCGCGGGTCTGGCCAACAATGTGCTGGGCACCCGGACGCTGGCGGATGCCGCGCACGAGGCTGGCGTGGCGCGCTTCATCCTGATCTCCACGGACAAGGCGGTCCGCCCGACCAATGTCATGGGCGCCTCGAAGCGGCTGGCCGAGCTGGTGATTCAGGATCTCGCGAAACGGTCGAAGAACACGATCTTCTCGATGGTGCGTTTCGGCAACGTTCTCGGCTCGTCGGGCTCGGTCATTCCGCTCTTCAAGGAGCAGATCGCCCGCGGCGGTCCGGTCACGCTGACGCATGAGGATGTCACCCGTTTCTTCATGACCATCTCGGAAGCGGCACGGCTGGTGCTGCTGGCGGGCTCCTTCGCCGACCCGGGCGATTGCCGCGGCGGCGACGTGTTCGTGCTCGACATGGGCAAGCCCGTGCGCATCCGCGACCTTGCCGTGCAGATGATCGAGGCCGCCGGCAAGTCGGTGCGCGATGAGCGCAACCCGTTCGGGGATATCGAGATTGTGGTCACGGGGCTGCGGCCCGGCGAGAAGCTGCACGAGGAGCTGCTGATCGGTGAGGGCCTGCTGACCACGCCGCACTCGAAGATCCTGCGCGCTCAGGAAGAGAGCCTGTCCGAGCTCGAGATGGCCACCGCGCTGCGGGCGCTGCGCAGCGCCATGGCCGCCGGAGATCCCCAGGCTGCCCGTCGAGTCATTCTCTCCTGGGTTGAGGGATATCGCCCTCCGGAAATCGTTGCCGCTGGGAGATAGCTGCCGACATTCCTGTGGAATGGCATTGTTCGAAAGGAGGCGGCTGTTAGAGTGCGCGGAACGAATGAGGTAACCATGGCACTGCCCCCTTCCGCGCGCCGGCGCGGCCTGCTCGCTGGCGTCTCCTGCGCGGCACTGGTGATGACGGCCCCGGCCTTGTCGGAAACGCGTCCCAGCCTGAACCTGTACGGTGCGACCGGCCTGATCGACATGCCTTCGGGCGAGGCGCAGCCCGACGGCCTCTTCAACACCAGCATCACGAGCTTTGCGGGAATCACCCGCACGACGCTGACCTTCCAGATCACGCCACGCCTGTCGGCCAGCTTCCGCTATCAGGGCATCGGCGACTGGAACAAGACCATCCCCGAGGCGGACCGAGTTGGCGTCAACGCGTTCGACACCTATTACGACCGCAGCTTCGACCTGCGCTTCAGGGCCTTCGACGAGGGGCGCTACATGCCCGCCGTCACCATCGGCCTGCAGGATTTCGTGGGCACCGGCATCCAGAGCGCCGAATATGTGGCAGCCACCAAGCATCTCACCCCGCGCCTGAAAGTCACCGCCGGCGTGGGCTGGGGTCGTCTTGGCAGCTACGGCAGCTTCGGCAGCGTGGGCACCCGCCCCGAGTTCGTCCCGCAAGAGAGCGAGGGCGGCGAGGTCAATGCGGACCAGTGGTTCCGCGGCGACATGGCGGGCTTCGCCGGCATCGAGTGGCAGCCGACAGACCGGCTGACCCTCAAGGCCGAATATTCCTCCGACGATTACGAGGAAGAGGCCGAGGATCGGCAGATCTTCGACCGGAAGAGCCCGTTCAACTTCGGCGCCGAATACGAGGTCTCGCGGGGCGTGCAGCTCGGCGCCTACTACATGTATGGCAGCGAGATCGGGCTCGGCCTGCATTTCGTGCTCAATCCGCGCGAAAGGGCCACGACGGGTCTCGTGGACCGCGCGCCGACCCCGATCCGTCCCCGCCCTGCGCGGGCGGCGGATCCGGACGCTTGGTCCTCGGAGTGGGTGACGCAGGCGGATGCGCCCGCCCTGCTGCGCAACAACATGCAGAAGCAGCTCGACAAGGATGGCGTGCTGATCGAGGCTTTCGGCACCGATGGCCGGACGGCGCAGATCCGCATCCGCAACATCCGCTACGATGCCGAGGCGCAGGCGGTCGGGCGCACGGCGCGCGCGATGGCCTATTCGCTGCCCGCGTCGGTCGAGACCTTCGAGATCGTGCCCGTGGTCCGGGGTGTGCCGCTGTCGAAGGTGACGGTGCGCCGCTCGGATCTCGAGCGGCTGGAATTCGCTCCCAATGGGTCGGGCCGGCTGCGGCCGCAAGTCGGAGTGGCAGAGGCCGGCGCGCCGATCTCGGGGCTGGCCTTCGATCCCGACCGCTATCCCAGCTTCAACTGGTCCTTCGGCCCCTACCTGCGCACCAGCCTCTTCGACCCCGAAGAGCCGGTGCGGGCGGATCTGGGGCTCCGGTTGCGCGGAGAGTATGAGCTGTCGCCCGGCATCTTCCTGTCGGGCGCGATCAGCCACAAGCTCATCGGCAACATCGGCGATCAGGACCGGTCGGAATCGAACCTCCCGCGGGTCCGGACCGACAACTACCTCTACAGCCGCGAGGGCGAAACGACGATCGACAGCCTCACCGCCGCCTGGTATGCGCATCCCTCGCGCAACATCTACAGCCGGGTGACGGTCGGCTATCTCGAGCGGATGTATGGCGGCGCCTCGGCCGAGGTGCTGTGGAAGCCGGTCGACAGCCGGCTCGCCCTCGGGGCCGAGATCAACTATGCCAAGAAGCGCGAGTTCGATCAGGGCTTCGGCTTCCTCTCGGGTGACGAGGCCTATGACATCGTGACGGGCCACGCCTCGGTCTACTACGACTTCGGCAACCAGTTCCTCGGACAGATCGACGTGGGCCGCTATCTCGCCGGGGATTACGGTGCGACCCTGTCGCTCGACCGCGAGTTCGAGAATGGCTGGAAGGTCGGGGCCTTTGCGACCCTCACCGACGCCTCGTCCGAGGAATTCGGGGAAGGATCGTTCGACAAGGGCATCCGGCTCGAGATCCCGCTGGCGTCCCTGCTCGGCCAGCCCACCCGGGAGACGGCGAAATACAGCATTCGTCCGGTCACGCGCGACGGCGGCGCGCGGCTCCGCGTCGAGGACCGGCTCTACGAGACCGTGCGCCCCTACCATGCGCAGGAGCTCGACGATCAATGGGGGAGATTCTGGAAGTGATGCGGCACGCGATCGGAGCCAGCCTTCTTGCCGCCTGCGCGTTGCTCGCTGCCTGCGGATCTCTGGAGGATACACAGGGAAAGGCGACCTACATCAAGCAGGCGCTGTCCACGATCACCGAGCGGTCGAAAAAGCCTGCGACCGGGCCGCAGGACCTGACACGGGCCAAGCTGGCCCGCGTGACGTCGCCGCTTCTGGTGGTCGAGGTGGAAGGAACCAGCGCCTGGGCGCTGATGGTGCCCTTCCAGACCAACGGAGGGGTCGTCACCTGGTCCTCGACCGACGACCGCACCGTCGCTCTGCGCGATGGTGTCCTGCTGGCCACGCGCGGTCTCGGCCCCGACCTCATGTCGGCGGAGGTGCCCTCTGCGGCGCGCATCGCCTCGGCGAGCGGGGTCTACCTGCGCGTGCATTACCAGATCGACGGGCTCGATCAGACGGTGAAACGCGAATTTCGTTGCACACTCGCAACGGATGGCCCGAAAACCATCACTATCGTGGAACGAAACTATCCCACCCGACATGTGTTAGAGCATTGTGAGGGAGCTACGGGGCAGTTCACCAATGAATATTGGGTCGATAGTGCCGGCACGATACGGCAGAGTCGGCAGACTTTCGATCAGGGTCTCGGCAAGCTGAAGATCAGCCGGGCGATCGATTGACCTGAACCCAATGTTCATCCTTTGCTGGTAGTTGCCTCTATGGTATGAGTTAAAAACCCAAGCGGCCATAATACTTGGAGAACGCAAATGAAGAAACTGACTGCTCTCGTCGCGACCACTGCCCTGATGTCGTCTGCCATGACGGCCTTCGCGGGTGGCCCGGTCGTCGTCGTTGACGAACCCGAACCCGTTGCCGTTGTCGCTGCCGAGGAAACCGGCAGCATGGGCGGCATGCTGCTGCCGGCGCTCGGCGCTGCGGCGATCATCGCCCTGATCGCGTCGGACGACAACGACGACTCGACCGACTCGACCCCGAACGACTGATTTCGGCTCGATGTGAAAGACCCAAGGAGGCCCGCGCAAGCCGCGGGCCTTCTTCATTCCGGAACAGGTGATCTGTGGGCGGCGAAGGTTTCTGGCATGCGCGATGGCGGCTGCTCGTCCGGCTTTACGACCGGGTCGACTCGGCGGACCTCAATCTCGCGGCGGCGGGCATCGCCTTCTACGGTTTCCTCGCGATCTTTCCCGCCGTGGCGGCGCTTATCGCCATCTGGGGCTGGGCCTCGGACCCGAGCGTGATCCGCGCCCAGATCGATCTCGCCGCAGATTTCCTGCCCGAACAGGCCTACGGCCTGTTCCGCGGTCAGGTCGAGGCGCTTCTGGCCGCCAACAGCCGCCATCTGGGCTGGGCCAGCCTCTTCACCACCGGCGCTGCGATCTGGTCGGCCCGTGCGGGCGTCGCGGCCCTGATCCGCGGCCTGAACGCCACGCACCGATTGCCGAACCGCATGGGGCCCTGGCACATCGTGCGGGCCATCGTCCTCACGCTGACTCTGGTGGGGGTGGGCCTGGTGGCGATGCTCCTGTCGGTCGTGGCGCCCCTCGTGCTGAACGTGCTTCCGCTCGGTGACTTCGACCAGAAGGTGCTCGAGCTCGCCAACGTGGGCGTGGGCCTCCTCGTCGTGGTCTTCGGGGTGGCGCTGGTCTACCGGCTCGGCCCGAACCGGCCGAAGGGCAGCCCCCGGCCGATCGTGACCTGGGGGCTTCTGATCGCCGTCACGCTCTGGGCCGTTGCCTCGCGCGGGCTGGTCTTCTACCTCGCCAACTTCGCCAACTACAACGAGGTCTACGGCTCCATCGGGGCGGTGGTGGCGCTCCTCGTCTGGCTCTACCTCAGCGCCTTCGCCGTGCTCCTGGGAGCCGCGGTCGATGCCGTCCGCGCGACGCCGCACTAGCGGGCGCGCAAGGGGACGCGGTTCCCGCAGAAGCGGCTGGTCCCCATCCCGCATCGCGAACGCCGAGCCCGGAGCGGGTGACGCCCGAAGAGCGCGCGTGCGCCGTCGGAGGCTTTGGCGAGGGGGCGTCGGCAGCCCGATCCAGGCAGCCGGCGCTCAATAATCCCGCTCGATGAAGATGCCGATGGAGGTGTCGCCCTCGGTTCCCACGCTGCCCCGCAGCTTGACGCTCGGGGTGACGTCGAGGTTCAGGTTGATCTGGCTCTGCCCCTGCTGGTCCACCTCGACCTGCGTATAGACATTTTCCGAGATGTATTTCCCGGCCCGCACCGAGGTGCCGCCATCTGCATCCGTCGCCACGTCGAGATCGTCCAGCCCGAAGCCCAGCCGCAGCCGGCCGATCACGCCCTCGCCGCCGCGGCCCGCGAGTGTCGCAACCGCGCTCGCAAGCTGCGCGGCCTGCAGAGGGCTGATCGTGTCGAGACCCCGGCCGAAGAGCAGGCGAGAGATCACCTCCTCCTCGGGCAGTTCGGGCGTCGAGGTGAAGCTGACCTCAGGCTCGTCCGCGCGGCCCTGGATCACCACCGAGGTCGTGATTCCGTCATTGTCCGTCGAGGCCACGACGCGGATGTAGGGCACGAAATCGCCCTCGAGCAGCAGCTGCGCCTCGCTCAGCGTAAGACGCTTGCCGAGGATGTCGAGCCGACCGCGGATCAGGTTGAAGGCGCCGCTGGGCACCACATTGGCCGTGGTCCCCGAGATGAGGAGCTGACCGCCGAGTTCGGCGTCGAGACCCCGCCCCCGGATGAAGATCCGGTCGGGCGAGCTGATGAGCAGATTGAGCCCGAAGGGACGCGAGCCGCGCCCGCCGGAGCCACCGGAGCCATCGTCCAGAAGGCCGGCCCGGGCGCGCGTCGTGCGAACCGCCGCAGGTTCGTTGCGATGCTGCAGATCGGGAAGCCCGTTCGCCCCGCCAAAGCCGGTCGAGGGGATGCGCAGTTCCGTCTCCTCGAGATCGACCCGGCCCGCGATTTGTGCGCCGCCGGTGAGCGGCCCCTGGACGGTGACGCGCCCGCTGGCGGTCGTCTCGTAGAGCTCGGGGTCGCGCAGGACCGCGCGGCGGATCTCGAGCGCGAGATCGGCCGCGAAGGGGGTTTCGAGACCCACGCCGCCGGTCAGCGCCAGCCGCCCGCCGGCCGCGGGGCGGCCCTGCACATCGAGCGTCGCCCGGCCTCCGGACAGGCGGGCGCCAGCCTGCAGCCCTTCGATCACGAGGCCGAGGTCCTGATCGGCGAAGCGGCCTCCGGACAGCGATACCGTCCCCGAGACAGAGGAGAGCGCGGGCCGACCGTTGACGCGCAGGTCGAAGCGGATCGGACCCTCCACATTGCGCGGCTCGATGAACGGATTGGCAAGCGCCGCCTGCGCACTGCCGGTGACGCCGACATTGACCGTCGAGAAGTTGCCCGCCGCCGTGCCCTGCGCTCGCAGGTCGATGCCGCCCGGTCCCCGGGCGCGCAGATCGAGCCGGTAGCTTCCGCCCTGGCTCCGGGCCGTGCCCTGCACGGTCAGCGGACCGGGGAACTGCGGCACGACCAGCGCAAGGTTCGACAGCCGCGCGTCGAGGGTGAGGTTGCGGTCCGCGCCCGCCACCGACCCGTCGGCCGTGACGGTGAGCTGCGGGTTGCGCAGGGAAGCCCGGTCCACGCGGATCGCGCCATTCTCGAGACGGACCTGCGCCGAAAGCGTGCTCTCGCCGCGCAGAAGCGCATTGGCCTGAGACTGGCCGACACGCAGGTTCGTCGCCCGCGCGTCGGCGGTGATCGTGGCGTTCTCCGGCGTGCCCTTGAAGGCGGCCTTGGCCGACAGCGCGCCGCCGTAGCCCGCGCCGAGCGGAGACAGGTCGCTGAAGTTCAGATCGGCGGTGACATCGCTTCCTTCGGTCGCAAGCCGCCCCGCGGCCGTCAGCGTGAGCGTGCGGGCATTGACCCGCGCCCGCTCGAGGACGAGTGCGCCCTGATCCAGCCGTCCGGCGATGTCGATGATCGAGGTGCCGGCGAGAAGACCATCCACCTGTGGCTGGCCCACGCGCAGATCCCGACCATCGGCCTGGATCCAGATCTGCCCGGCCTCGGGCGTGCCGGTGAACCGCGCGTCGGCCTCGAGCCGGCCGTCGTAGGCCGGGCCCAGAACCGAGAGATCCGCAAAGGCCAGCTGGGCCGCAATGTCGCTGCCTGCGCTGGCGAGGGTTCCCGATGCCGTGGCCGTCAGGCTCTGCGCCGCGATCCGCAGGTTGCGGAGCCGGGTGCCCTCGGTGTCGCGGACGAGCGAGGCCTCGATGGTCGAGGTGCCCTTGAGAAGATTGTCGAGTTCGGCCTGTCCGAGCGCGAGGTCGGTGCCCGCGATCGAGGCCTCGGCGTCGATGGCGCCGGTCAGGGCCGCATAGGTGCCGCTGGCCGTGCCCTCGCCCCGGCCCGAAAGCGGCCGCCCGGCGAGGCCTGAGAACCGCGCAAGATCCTCGAACCGCAGGTCCGCCTTGCCCGAGACGGCGAGGCCGCTTGTCAGGCCCTCCAGCGTCAGGTCGGCGGCAAGGCCGTAGTCGCTGCCGTCGAGGGTGAGGACGGGCAGCCGGAGGCCGTCGGCCCCTTCGGTCCAGGAAAAGTCGGCGGCGCCCGCGATCCGGGGGCCCAGGGCGGCGGCCAGATCCGCATCGGCCGGCGCGAGGCCCTCGGCGGCATAGGTGAGGCGGCCGGAGACGGTGGAGGTGCCGCCGTCGGTGCGCGCGATGCGGCCCGAGCCGTCGAGGCTGAAGCTCTCGGCCGAGAAGTCCGGCCGGTCGAGCCCCGCCACCAGAAGCCGTGCCGTCCAGGTCTCGCCCTGAGCCGCGTCATAGGCCACGTCGAGATCGGCCCTGCCCACGCGGGTCTCCGGGCCGGACAGGGGCAGGAGCACGGGCTGGCCATCCGCCGAGGCGATCCGGCCGGTGAGGGCGATCCGCTCGGGCAGCCCGTCGGCGGCCACCACCAGAGCGCCCTGAAGCTGCAGCGCGCGGGTGGAGAGATTGAGCCGGCTGAGGTCCAGCCGGCCGTCCGTCGCCCGCGTGCCCGCCACGTCGAGCTGCACGTCGGGGCCGAAGAAGTCCGCATATTGCGGCAGGAAGAGCGGCACGACATTGCCGCCGAGCTCGGCCGCGAACTGGCCGCCCTGCGCAGCGTCGCCCTGCAGCGTCACGCGCCCTGCCAGCCGTTCCTCGCCATCGGTCACGAGCCGGATGTCGGCCGCATAGTCCGAAAGCGGACCCTGACCCTGCACCGTCAGTTCGAGCGGCGGCCGCCCCGGAAGATCCATGAGGGTCGCCGCGATCCCGTTGTCGGCCTCGACCAACGCCAGATCCAGCGCAAGCTGCCGGTTCGCATTCGAGAAGCTGGTCGTCAGCCGGAGCTCTCCCTGCGGCCCGTCGGTGCGGCGTGCAAGGAGCTGCGCCTGCCCCGAGCCGCCCGCGAGCGAGCCGGAGGCCTCGAGCGTTGCCTCAACGGGGGTGCCAAGGACGGTCTCGCCCAGAACCAGCCGATCGGCCGCGATCCGGCCGATCTCGACGGCGATCGGCAGTTCGGGCAAGGCGAAGTCACGCGCCTCGGGCGAGGGGACATCGATGCTCTCGTCGGCCACGGGAAGCCGCTCGAGCAGGATCTCGTCGGCCGACAGTTCGGACACCGAGAGCCGCCCCGACAGGAGGGCCGACCGGCTCCAGTCGAGCACGACCTTGTTCAGCGTCAGCCAGATGCCCTGATCGTCTGCAATCGTCAGCCGCTCGACCGTCGCCCGCGAGGAGAGCGCGCCGCGGAAGCCCTCGACCCGCACCTCGCGTCCGGCCGAGGAGAGGTTGTCCTCGATCAGGCCCTGAAGGAAGCCGCGATCCTCCTCGGCCGATTGCGCGAAGGCCGCAACGGGTAGGAGAAGCCAGAGAAGGAAGAGGATGATCCGCATCAGAAGGCCTGCCCGATTCCCACATAGATCTGCACCCCGTCGCCGGTGTCGCCGCCCACCGGGGCCGCCACATCGACGCGGATCGGGCCGAAGCCGGTGTCGTAGCGTAGGCCGAGGCCCGCGCCTGCGTGCCACTCGTCGCGGTCCGAGGCGATGTCCTCGGCGGTGACGTAGCCCGCATCCGCAAAGGCCACGACGCCGATCCGCCGCGTGATGGGCGCGCGCAGTTCGGCCGAGACCGCGGCAAAGCGGGTGCCGCCGATCTTGTAATCGGGATCCGTGGCGTCGGGCCGCACGCCCAGAGACTGGTAGGGCTGGCCGCGGACCGTGCCGCCGCCGCCGGAATAGAAGAGGTAGTTCCTCGGCGTCTCGATCAGCTCGGAGCCGAGGACGGCCCCGGCCTGCAGGCGCCCGGCCAGCACGAAGGGCCGGTCCTCGTTGCCGAAGCCCACGAAGGCGCGGCTGTCGAGCGTGAGCTGTCCGCCCGATCCGGTCTCGCCCATGCCCGCAAAAGGCGTGGCGCCGGCCGCGACATAGAAGCCCTCGGTCGGGTTCAGGTCGTTGTCCCGCGAGTTCCAGACGAGCGTGCCCGGCAGCGAGACATATTCGTAGACGTAGCTTCCGAAATCGTCCTCGACGTCCGAGTAGGTATATCCGACACCGAGACTGCCGGTGAGGCGCTTGCTGAAGAGCCGGGTCAGCGTGGTCGAGAGCGAGACGGTGTCGGCAAGGTAATCTTCCTCGTCCAGCCGCTCCACCAGCACGCCGAAGCCGAGGGTCGTGTCGGCGGTGGGGGTGGCGGGGCGGTCGAGCGTCACCCCGAGCCGGTAGTCCACGCCGCTGTTCGAGGCGCCGAGATTGTCCACCTCACCCGTCACGGTCAGCCGCTCGCCACCGCCCAGAAAGTTGCGGTGAATCCACTGGCCCGAGATGGTGGCGCCCTCGAGGCTCGAGACCTCGACGCCGAAGCTGTAGCGGCGCGGCAGTTCCTCGACCACGGTCGCGGTGATGCCGAGCAGATCGGGCGCCGTCACCGTCTCGTCCTCGGTCAGCGAGACCGAGCGGAAGACGCCGGTCCGGCGCAGGCGGTCGGCGCTGTCGTCCAGTTCCTCCGGGTCGTAGGTCTCGCCGGTGGGCAGATTGGCGATCTTGCGGATGCGACGCTCGCTCATGCGCCGCTCGCCGGTGATGCGCAGGTCCCCGAAGCGGAGCCGGGGCCCGGGCGCCATGCGGACGTCGGCATCGAGCGTGCGCCGGGCATGATCGGCCACAACCGTCTGCGATCCCACATCGACCTTCGCGAAGCCCGCCGAGCGCCAGCCGTCGGCCGCCGCGCTCACCGCGTCCTGCACGAGCGTGCTGCGCGCGCGCTCGCCGGTGCGGAAGCCCTCGGGCAGCTCCGTCTCGGGGGCGAGCGGCGCCACGCGCGCCGCGCCGAACCGGAAGGTCGGGCCGACCTGAACCTGCACGATGACGGTGCCGATCTTCTCGGGGGCATCGAGCGGCGGGATCTGCGCCGCCTCGCGCCCGTCGACGAGCACGCTCACCACGGGAGAGTAGTAGCCAAGGCCGTAGAGGGCCGTCACCAGCCGACCATATTCCGACCGGGCGGCCGAGAAGATGTCCTGCGTCTCGCTGTCGGCGGCCGCGCGCGCCGCGATCAGCGCAGAGGCGCCCTTGATGACCTCTTCGACCTCGTCGGTGCTGCCGGCCACGCGGAACTCGAGCCGGTCGAGCGCCCGAGCCTGGGGGGCCGCCGAGGCGATGGCGAGCAGGACGAGGGCGGCCCGCAGGCTCGGCGATCGGTAGCTGGAGACGGACACGCATTCCCCCGAAATTATGCATCTGCTGAAACTATTGCAGGCGGAACACCATGCGGCAACCGACAGAAGCCATTCCGTGCGGCCGCAAAAGCGGCCCCAACGTCAACAATGCCGTAATTCCGCCGGAAGTTCCGGGGTTTCACCCACTTCCGCGCGAATCCTCATGTGGCTCAGCCGCCACGTTCAACTACTGGGCGACTCCCTCCCGCGGCAGCGCGAGCAGCCGTTCGCCCAAGGCCGACAAAGCCAGAGCCGCCGCACCATGCGCCCAGAGCATCTCTCCCCAGGCGTGTATCTCGATCTCGGGCAGCGGCCGCCCGGTTTCCAGCACGAGGGCGTTCATTTCGGCCAGCGTCTCCTCGGCATAGAGATAGTCGAAGCGCAGCCGCGCCCCCGCGAGGATGAGAAGCGGCGGATCGACGAGATTGACGACATTGGCCAGCCCCACCGCCAGATAGCGCCCCGCGCGGCGGAAGATCGAACGGGCGGCCTGATTGCCGGCCTTGGCATGGTCGTGCAGGCTCTCGAGCAGGACGGCAGTGGACTGGGTCTGCCGGTGGGTCCAGTTGAGGGCGGTGGTGGCTTCGCGGGCCAGCGCATAATCCGCCACATAGGCCTCGAGGCACCCGCGCTGACCGCAGCGGCAGAGCGCGCCGTCGAGCTGCACCTTGGTGTGGCCGAGTTCCATCCCGATGCCGCGGGCGCCGCGGAAGATCCGGTGGTTCGTGACCATGCCCATGCCGAGCCCGTGCTCGATGGTGACGACGACGAAGTCCGAAAGGCGCCGCCCCGCGCCGAACCAGAGTTCGGCCATGGCGCAGAGGGTGGCATCGTTGTCGATCTGGGCCGGCAGGCCGAGCCGCTCGGTCACGAGCCGCCCGAGCGGCACGTTGCGCTCGGACAGGATCGAGGACCAGAGCACCCGCCCGCCCGCGCTGTCGACATAGCCCGGCAGCCCGATCCCTACCGCCGACAGGTCCTGCCGGGTCAGGCCCGCCTTGGTGGTCACGCGGTCGAGCAGCGTCTCGATCAGGCCCAGGATACGGTCTGGCGGCAGGGCCTCCGGGCTGCGCTCCTCATGATGCTCGGCCAGCAGATGCCCCGCGAAATCCATCACCACGGCCGACAGGTCGCGGTCCGAGATCTTCAGGCCCACGACGCGATGCGCCGCGGCCCGCACGCCGAGCGCCACCACGGGCCGGCCGCGGCCGCTCTCGCCCTCGCGGCGGGTGGCCACCTCCTCGACGAGGCCCGCCTCGATCAGTTCCGAGACGATGGTGGTGACCGAGGCGGGGCTCACGCTCAGATCGCGCGCCACCTGCACCCGTGCCGTCAGGCCGGCGGCCCGCACCCTCTCGAACACCTGCTGGCGCAGGGGGCGCGCGCTCTCGACGAGCGGGGGAATCAGGGGACCGCATCCGACCGTGGAGTCGGGGGCGGACCGCTTGCGGACCTGCCGGCGCATTTATTTCCTGTCCAAAATAATGATCTCGCAGATCCTCGGCATTTCAGCCCCAAGTGCCTGATGTCAGGCAGGATGCGCGGTCTTCACCTGTCGATCTCAGATTGATCGTTCAACTTTACTTTGACAACTGAAATTATTCGCGCCAATCCTGTTGGCGTGGCGGCGATTCCGCCGCACCAGGGAGGTTCATAATGCATAAGGCCCTTTTGGCCGCCGTGGTCGCCACGGCCGGCTTTTCCTCTGCCGCGCTCGCCCAGGATCTGACGGTCGGCGTCAGCTGGTCGAACTTTCAGGAAGAACGCTGGAAGACCGACGAGGCCGCGATCAAGGAGGCCCTCGAAGCGGCGGGCGCCACCTATGTCTCGGCCGACGCGCAATCTTCCTCGGCCAAGCAACTGTCCGACGTCGAGGCGCTGATCTCGCAGGGGGTCGATGCGCTCATCATCCTGGCCCAGGATGCCGACGCCATCGGCCCGGCCGTGCAGGCGGCCGCCGACGAGGGCATCCCGGTCGTGGCCTATGACCGGCTGATCGAGGACAACCGCGCCTTCTACCTGACCTTCGACAACGTCGAGGTGGGCCGGATGCAGGCCCGCGCCGTGTTCGAGCAGGCGCCGAAGGGCAATTATGTCATGATCAAGGGCAATGCCGCCGACCCGAACGCCGATTTCCTGCGCGGCGGCCAGCAGGAGGTGCTGCAGAAGGCCATCGACGCGGGCGACATCACCATCGTGGGCGAGGCCTATACCGACAGCTGGCTGCCCGCCAACGCCCAGCGGAACATGGAGCAGATCCTGACCGCCAACGACAACAAGGTCGATGCGGTCGTGGCCTCGAACGACGGCACCGCGGGCGGCGCCATCGCCGCGCTGACGGCGCAGGGGATGCAGGGCATCCCGGTCTCGGGTCAGGACGGCGACCATGCCGCGCTGAACCGCATCGCCAAGGGCACGCAGACCGTCTCGGTCTGGAAGGACTCGCGCGAGCTGGGCAAGGCCGCCGCCGAGATCGCCGTGTCGATGGCCAAGGGCACCGAGATGGAAGGGGTCGAGGGCGCCCAGAAATGGACCTCGCCCAAGGGCACCGAGATGAACGCCGTGTTCCTCGAGCCCATCGCCATCACCAAGGACAACCTCTCGGTCGTGGTGGATGCGGGATGGATCGGGAAGGACGCTCTCTGCCAGGGCGTCTCGAACGGCCCGGCTCCCTGCAACTGATCCGTCACCGGATCGCATGATCGGGCGCCCCGCCGGCCGGGGCGCCCCTGACCGCCGGCCGTGACCGGCCCAGCAGGACGAGCCCCCCATGAGCGACACCGCCAATGCGCCGGGCGCCGCCCGCAAGCGCAGTTTCATCGAGACACTCGAGATCGACACCCGCCTTCTGGGCATGATCGGTGCCTTCGTCGTGCTCTGTCTCGTGTTCCATTTCCAGACCGACGGGCGGTTCCTGACCCCCCGCAACATCTTCACCCTCGCGATCCAGACCGTCTCGGTCGCGATCATGGCGACGGGGATGGTCTTCGTGATCGTCACGCGCCACATCGACCTGTCGGTGGGCTCGCTGCTCGCGCTCTGCTCGGCCGTCATGGGCATGATGCAGGTGGTGGTGCTGCCGCAGATGATGGGCATCGATTTCGGAAGCCCGCTCATCGCCCCGGTGGCGATCGCCGCCGGCCTCGTCGTGGGCGTGGCCATCGGCGCCTTCAACGGCTGGCTGATCGGCTATCTCGGCATCCCCTCCTTCATCGTGACGCTGGGGGGGCTCCTCATCTGGCGCAACGTGGCCTGGTATCTGACCTCGGGCCAGACCATCGGCCCGCTCGACCAGACCTTCCAGCTCTTCGGCGGGATCAACGGCACCATCGGCCCCTTCTGGTCCTGGATCCTCGGCGGCGTCGGCACGGCCGCGGCGCTCTGGGGGCTCTGGAGCGCGCGGCGCGCCAAGCAGTCGCACGGCTTCGCCGTCAAGCCGGTCTGGGCCGAGCTCGTCATGGGCGGCGTGCTTTCGGCCGCGATCCTGGGCTTCGTCGCCATCGTCAATGCCTACGAGGTGCCGGCCGCGCGCCTGCGCCGCCTGTTCGAGGCCCGCGGCGAGACCCTGCCCGAGGGCTATACGACGGGCTACGGCCTGCCGATCTCGGTCCTTCTGCTGGTGGCGGTCGCCATCGCCATGACCGTCATCGCCAAGCGCACCCGCTTCGGGCGCTACATCTTCGCCACCGGCGGCAACCCGGATGCGGCCGAGCTGTCGGGCATCAACACGCGGCTCTTGACGGTCAAGATCTTCGCGCTGCTGGGCGGGCTCTGCGCGCTCTCGGCGGTGGTGGCCTCGGCGCGCCTGACGAACCACGCCAACGACATCGGCACGCTCGACGAGCTGCGCGTCATCGCCGCGGCCGTGATCGGAGGCACCGCGCTCTCGGGCGGGATGGGCACGATCTACGGCGCGATCCTCGGTGCGATCATCATGCAGTCGCTCCAGTCCGGGATGGCGATGGTGGGGGTGGATGCGCCGTTCCAGAACATCGTCGTGGGCTCGGTCCTCGTCCTCGCCGTGCTGATCGACATCATCTACCGCAAGCGGACCGGAGGCTTCAAATGACGCTCAACCCGAACCGCGCCGCCGGCGCCACGCCGCTGGTGGAGATGCGCGACGTCTCGATCAGCTTCGGCGGCATCCGCGCGGTGGATCACGTCTCGCTCGACCTCCATGCGGGCGAGGTGGTGGGGCTCCTCGGCCACAACGGCGCGGGCAAGTCCACCCTCATCAAATGCCTCTCGGGCGCCTACCGGATGGACTCGGGCGAGATCCGCATCAACGGCGAGAAGGCCGAGATCCACAACCCGCGCGACGCCCGCCGCTACAATATCGAGACGATCTACCAGACGCTCGCGCTGGCGGACAATCTCGACGCGGCCTCGAACCTGTTCCTCGGGCGCGAGCTGGTCACGCCGCTGGGGTTCGTCGACGATGCGCGGATGGAGGCCGAGACGCGCCGCATCATGGGGCGGCTCAACCCCAACTTCCGCAAGTTCAAGGTGCCGGTGGCGGCGCTGTCCGGCGGGCAGCGCCAGTCGGTCGCCATCGCCCGGGCGGTCTATTTCAACGCCAGGATCCTCATCATGGACGAGCCCACCGCCGCGCTGGGCCCGCAGGAGACGCGGATGGTGGGCGAGCTGATCCAGGAGCTGAAGCGGCAGGGCCTCGGCATCTTCCTCATCAGCCACGACATCCATGACGTGATGGATCTCTGCGACCGGATTTCGGTGATGAAGAACGGGGTCCTCGTGGGCTCCGAGCAGGTGGGCGATGTCACCGAGGACGAGATCCTCGGCATGATCATCCTCGGCAAGAAGCCCGAACGGGCAGGAGCTGTCTGATGTATATCGGTCTCGATCTCGGCACCTCGGGGCTCAAGGGCATCCTGATCGACGAGGAGCAGCGCGTCCTCGCCGAGGCGGTGGCGCCGCTCTCCGTGAGCCGCCCGCACGAGGGCTGGTCCGAACAGTCGCCCGCCGATTGGATCGCCGCCGCCGAGGCGGTGATGGATCAGCTGGCAGCCCAGGGGCTGTCGGAGGTGAAGGGCATCGGGCTTTCGGGCCAGATGCATGGCGCGACCCTGCTCGATGCCTCGGACGAGGTGCTCCGCCCCTGCATCCTGTGGAACGACACCCGCAGCCATGCCGAGGCGGTGGCGCTCGACGCCGACCCGCGCTTCCGGGCCATCACGGGCAACATCGTCTTTCCGGGCTTCACCGCGCCGAAGCTCGTCTGGGTCGAGCGGCACGAGCCCGCGATCCGCGAGCGGGTGGCCAAGGTGCTTCTGCCCAAGGATTATCTGCGGCTCTGGCTGACCGGCGAGCATGTGGCCGAGATGTCGGACGCGGCCGGGACGAGCTGGCTCGACGTGGGCGCGCGCGACTGGTCGGACGCGCTCCTCGCCGCGACCGGCCTCACGCGCGAGGCGATGCCGCGGCTGGTGGAGGGCTCGGCCGTCTCGGGTGCGCTGCGCCCCGCGCTGGCGGCCCGCTGGGGCCTGCCCCAGGGCGTGGTCGTCGCGGGCGGGGGCGGCGACAATGCCGCCTCGGCCGTGGGGGGGGGGGTCGTGCGCGCGGGCGAGGCCTTCGTCAGCCTCGGCACCTCGGGCGTGCTCTTTGCCGCCAATGACGGCTACCAGCCCGCGCCCGAGACCGCCGTCCATACCTTCTGCCACGCGCTGCCGGGCGCCTGGCACCAGATGGGGGTGATCCTCGCCGCGACCGATGCGCTCAACTGGTATGCCCGCCTCGTGGGACAGGAAGCCTCCGCCCTGACGAAGGAGCTGGGCGAGCTGCAGGCCCCCGGCCGGACCCTGTTCCTGCCCTATCTCGGCGGCGAGCGGACGCCGCTCAACGATGCCGCGATCCGGGGCGCCTTCACGGGGCTCGAACATGCGACCGACCGGGCGGCGGGCACCCGCGCCGTACTCGAGGGCGTGACCTTCGCCATCCGCGACTGCCGCGACGCGCTGGCCGCCACCGGCACCCGGCTCGAGAGCCTGATCGCCGTGGGCGGCGGCTCGCGCTCGGACTACTGGCTCTCGGCCATCGCCACGGCGCTCGACGTGCCGGTTCTCCTGCCCGCCGCGGGCGATTTCGGCGGAGCCTTCGGGGCCGCGCGGCTTGCGCTCATGGCGGCCACCGGCGCCGGAGCCGAGATCGCGACCCTGCCGCCCATCGCCAGCACCCTCTCGCCCGACCGCGGCCTGACCGCCGCCTTCGACGACGCCCACGCGCGCCATCGTGCCGCCCAGACAGCCATCAGGAGCCTTTCATGACCGACTTCTTCGCGGGTATCCCGCAGATCCGCTACGAGGGCGAAGGCTCTTCCAACGAATTCGCCTTCCGCCACTACAATCCCGACGAGGTGATCCTCGGCAAGCGGATGGAAGAGCATCTGCGCTTCGCGGTCGCCTGGTGGCACAGCTTCGCCTGGCCGGGCGGCGATCCGTTCGGCGGCCAGACCTTCGACCGGCCCTGGTTCGGCGACACGCTGGAACTGGCAAAGCTCAAGGCCGACGTGGCCTTCGAGATGTTCGACATCCTCGGCGCGCCCTTCTTCTGCTTCCACGATGCCGACATCCGCCCCGAGGGCGCGACCTTCGCCGAGAGCAAGCGCAACCTCGAGGAGATCGTCGATTACATCGGCACCAAGATGGAAGGGTCCAAGACGAAGCTCCTCTGGGGCACGGCGAACCTCTTCTCGCACCGCCGCTTCATGGCGGGCGCGGCCACCAACCCGGACCCCGACGTCTTCGCCTGGTCGGCGGCCACCGTGAAGGGCTGCATGGACGCCACGATGAAGCTCGGCGGCGCGAACTATGTGCTCTGGGGCGGGCGCGAGGGCTATGAGACGCTGCTCAACACCGACCTCACCCGCGAGGCCGAGAATGCGGGCCGCTTCCTGCAGATGGTGGTGGACTACAAGCACAAGATCGGCTTCCAGGGCACGATCCTGATCGAGCCGAAGCCGCAGGAGCCCTCGAAGCACCAGTACGACTATGACGTGGCGACGGTCTACGGCTTCCTCAAGCGCTTCGGCCTCGAGAAGGAAGTGAAGCTCAACATCGAGCAGGGCCATGCGATCCTCGCCGGCCACAGTTTCGAGCACGAGCTGGCGCTGGCGGCGAGCCTCGGCATCCTCGGCTCGATCGACATGAACCGGAACGACTATCAGTCGGGCTGGGACACCGACCAGTTCCCGCACAACCACCCCGAGATGGCGCTGGCCTATTACGAGATCCTGCGGGCGGGCGGCTTCACCACGGGCGGCACGAACTTCGACGCGAAGATCCGCCGCCAGAGCCTCGACCCCGAGGATCTCGTGCTGGCCCATGTGGGCGGCATGGACACCTGCGCCCGTGCGCTGAAGGCCGCGGCGCGGCTCCATGAGGACGGAAGCCTCGAGAAGGCCCGTGCCGCGCGTTATGCGGGCTGGGAGACGCCCGAGGCGAAGGCGATGCTCGCCTCCTCGCTGGAGGAGATCGAGGCCCGCGTGCTGGCCGAGGCGATCAACCCCGAACCGCGCTCGGGCCGGCAGGAGCGGCTGGAAAACCTCTGGAACCGCTTCGTCTGAGACAGGACCGGAAGCGGAAGGCCGCCCCCCGGGGCGGCCTTTTCATGTCAGCTGCGCCGCACGCTTGCGGTGACGTAGTTCACCGACAGGTCGCGAGCGGACAGGCTCCAGCTCCAGCTGACCGGATTGAACACCATGCCCTTGCGGTCGACCGGATCGAGGCCCGCCTTGCGGATCAGATCGTAAAGCTCGTCGGGCGTGATGAATTTCGACCAGTCGTGCGTGCCCTTGGGCAGCCAGCGCATGATCCATTCGGCGCCCACGATGGCCATGGCGAAGCTCTTGGGGTTGCGGTTCAGCGTCGAGCAGATCATCAGGCCGCCCGGCTTCAGAAGCTCGCGGCAGGCCGTCAGATAGGCCAGCGGATCGGCCACATGCTCGACCACCTCCATGTTGAGCACCACGTCGAACCGCTCGCCCGCGGCGGCGAGGGCCTCGGCCGTCGTGTTGCGATAGTCGATGGTCAGGCCCGACTGCTCGGCGTGGAGCTTCGCCACCGGGATGTTGCGCGGCGCGGCGTCGGCGCCGATCACCTCGGCCCCCAGACGCGCCATCGGCTCGGAGAGAAGCCCGCCGCCGCAGCCGATGTCGAGGAGCCGCAGCCCCTCGAAGGGCAGGGGGGCGGAGAGGTCGCGGTCGAACTCGGCGGCGATCTGCTGGGTGATGTAATCCAGCCGGCAGGGGTTCATCTGGTGCAGCGGCTTGAACTTCCCGTGGGGGTTCCACCATTCGGCTGCCATGGCCTCGAACTTGGCAACCTCGGCCGGATCGATGGTGCTGGACGTTTCCATTGCAAACTCCTTGCGGTTTCCCCGATGGCGGATCAGGCTGGCGGCGTTATATAGGACGAACATGGATCAAAGATCAGGCCAAAAGCGCGCAGTCGAGTTCCTCTATCCGTCGATCGATCCTTACGATCAGCGGGTCATCGACATGGGCGACGGCCACCGGATCTATGTCGAGCAATGCGGAACCCCGGACGGCGAGCCTGTGCTCGTGCTGCATGGCGGCCCCGGGGGCGGCTGCAGCCCCTCGATGCGGCGCTATTTCGACCCGGACCGCTACCGCGTGATCCTGTTCGACCAGCGCGGCTGCGGCCGGTCGCGGCCCCATGCCTCGGTCGAGGCGAACACGACCTGGCACCTCGTCTCGGACATCGAGGCGATCCGCCGGAAGCTCGGCATCGACCGCTGGACCTGCTTCGGCGGCAGTTGGGGGGCGACGCTCGCGCTGATCTATGCGATCTCGCACCCCGAACGGGTGTCGAACCTGATCCTGCGCGGCGTCTTCCTGATGACGAAAGCCGAGCTCGACTGGTTCTACGGCGGCGGGGCGGCGGCCTTCTTCCCCGACATCTGGGCCCGGTTCGTGGCTCCCGTTCCGCCGGAGGAGCGGGGGGATCTCGTTGCGGCCTACCGGCGGCGGCTCTTCTCGGGCAACCTGATGGAGGAGACGCGCTTCGGCCGCACCTGGGCCAACTGGGAGAATGCGCTGGCCTCGGTCTCGCAGGACGGGCCTCTGGGCGAGAGCCCGTCGGAATATGCCCGCGCCTTCGCCCGGCTGGAAAATCACTATTTCTCCCACGGGGGCTTCCTCGAGCAGGACGGCTGGATCCTCGCCAACCGCCACCGGATCGAGCATATCCCGGCGGTGATCGTGCAGGGGCGCTACGACATGATCTGCCCGCCGGTATCCGCCTGGAAGCTGGCCCAAGGGTGGGAGAAGGCGGATCTCAGGATCGTGCCGTTTGCGGGCCACGCGCTCTCCGAACCGGGCATCAGTGCGGAACTCGTCCGGGTGATGGACACGCTTCCCGGATGAAGCCGCAGCCCGCGAGGGCACCGCGGACCTGCGGTCTTTGACATGATTTTCACGTCCGCGTGACGCTTGCAGCCCCAAATGGCCCCCCCTATATACGCCCGGTAGCCGGAAGGGGCGCCACCCCGGATGGCAGGAATTTCGGGATCGGGGATCGGACGCCGACAGTCGGGCCTGACCCCCACAACATCGCCGCAAGAGAGGTGCACAACATGGCCAAAGTCATCGGGATCGACCTCGGGACGACCAACTCCTGCGTCGCCATCATGGACGGCGCGCAACCCCGCGTGATCGAGAACTCCGAAGGGGCGCGGACGACGCCCTCCATCGTCGGTTTCACCGACAGCGAACGCCTCGTGGGCCAGCCGGCCAAGCGCCAGGCGGTCACGAACCCCTCGAACACCGTCTTCGCCGTCAAGCGCCTGATCGGCCGCCGCGTGGGCGATGCCGAGGTGGAAAAGGACAAGAAGCTCGTTCCCTATTCCATCGTGAACGGCGGCAACGGCGACGCCTGGGTCGAGGTGCGTGGCGAGAAATATTCGCCCAGCCAGATCTCCGCCTTCATCCTGCAGAAGATGAAGGAAACCGCCGAGGCCTATCTCGGCGAAACGGTGACGCAAGCCGTCATCACGGTGCCTGCCTACTTCAACGACGCCCAGCGTCAGGCGACCAAGGACGCCGGCAAGATCGCGGGCCTCGAGGTGCTGCGCATCATCAACGAGCCGACGGCCGCGGCGCTCGCCTACGGTCTCGACAAGAAGGACACCAAGACGATCGCGGTCTATGACCTCGGCGGCGGTACCTTCGACATCACCATCCTCGAGATCGACGACGGCCTGTTCGAAGTGAAATCGACCAACGGGGACACGTTCCTCGGCGGCGAGGACTTCGACATGCGGATCGTCAACTACCTCGCGGACGAGTTCAAGAAAGAGCACGGGGTCGACCTCACGCTCGACAAGATGGCGCTGCAGCGGCTGAAGGAAGCCGCCGAGAAGGCCAAGATCGAGCTCTCGTCGAGCCAGCAGACCGAGATCAACCAGCCCTTCATCAGCATGGACCGGAACAGCGGGCAGCCGCTGCACATGGTGATGAAGCTGACCCGCGCGAAGCTGGAAAGCCTCGTGGCCGATCTCATCAAGAAGTCGCTGAAGCCCTGCGAGGCCGCGCTGAAGGATGCGGGCGTCTCGAAGTCGGACATCGACGAGGTCGTTCTCGTCGGCGGCATGACCCGGATGCCGCGGGTGGTCGAAGAGGTCACCAAGTTCTTCGGCAAGGAGCCGCACAAGGGCGTGAACCCCGATGAGGTCGTGGCGCTCGGCGCGGCGATCCAGGCGGGCGTGCTGCAGGGCGACGTGAAGGACGTCGTGCTGCTCGACGTGACCCCGCTCTCGCTCGGCATCGAGACGCTGGGCGGCGTGTTCACCCGCCTGATCGACCGCAACACCACGATCCCGACCAAGAAGAGCCAGGTCTTCTCGACCGCCGAGGACAACCAGAACGCGGTGACGATCCGGGTCTTCCAGGGCGAACGCGAGATGGCGGCCGACAACAAGCTGCTCGGCCAGTTCAACCTCGAGGATATCCCGCCGGCCCCGCGCGGGATGCCGCAGATCGAGGTGACCTTCGACATCGACGCCAACGGCATCGTGTCGGTCAGCGCCAAGGACAAGGGCACCGGCAAGTCGCAGAACATCACCATCCAGGCCTCGGGCGGTCTCTCCGACGAGGATATCGAGAAGATGGTGCGCGACGCCGAGGCCAATGCCGAGGCCGACAAGAAGCGCCGCGAGCTGGTCGAGACCAAGAACCAGGGCGAAAGCCTGCTGCACTCGACCCGCAAGTCGATCGAGGAGCACGGCGACAAGGTGGACCCGTCCACCGTCGAGGCGATCGAACTGGCCATGGGCGCGCTCGAAGAGGCCCTCAAGTCCGAGGACGCCGGCAAGATCAAGGGCGGCATCCAGAACCTGACCGAGGCCGCGATGCGTCTCGGCGAGGCGATCTACAAGGCCAGCCAGGCCGAGGGAAGCGCCACGCCCGACGAGGACGGTCCACGGTCGGTGGATGACGACATCGTCGACGCCGACTTCGAGGATCTCGGCGAGAACAAGCGGAAGTAAGGCCGCAACGGAACGTGAGGGGGGCGGTCTCGAAAGGGCCGCCCCACTCGCGTGGCCCAAGGGGATGTGCCAATGGCAAAGCGCGATTATTACGAGGTTCTGGGCGTATCCCGCACGGCCTCGGCTGACGAGCTGAAGAAGGCCTACCGAACGAAGGCGAAGGAACTCCACCCCGACCGGAATGCGGACAACCCTCAGGCCGAGGCCCAGTTCAAGGAAGTGAACGAGGCCTACGACGTGCTCCGCGACGCGGACAAGAAGGCGGCCTACGACCGTTACGGCCATGCGGCCTTCGAGGGCGGCATGGGCGGCGGCGGCGCACGCGCCGGCGGCTACGGCCAGCAGGGGGACTTCGCCTCCGCCTTCTCCGACGTGTTCGAGGATCTGTTCGGCGACTTCATGGGGGGGCGCGGCGGCGCCCCGCGGAGCCGCGCGCAACGCGGGTCGGATCTGCGCTACAACCTGCGCGTGACGCTCGACGAGGCCTACCGCGGCGTCCAGAAGACGATCAACGTGCCCGCTTCGGTGGCCTGTGACGCCTGCAAGGGCACCGGCGCCGAAGGCGGGGCCGAGGCCGTCACCTGCCCGACCTGCTCGGGCATGGGCAAGGTGCGGGCGCAGCAGGGCTTCTTCACCGTCGAGCGGACCTGCCCGACCTGCAACGGCATGGGCCAGATCGTGAAGAACCCGTGCAAGGTCTGCCACGGCGCGGGACGGGTCGAGAAGGAACGGTCGCTTTCGGTCAATATCCCCGCGGGGGTCGAGACCGGAACGCGGATCCGGCTGGCCGGGGAGGGCGAGGCCGGGATGCGGGGCGGCCCCTCCGGCGACCTCTATATCTTCATCGAGGTGCGCGAACATGCGCTGTTCCAGCGCGACGGGGTGCATCTCTTCTGCCGCGTGCCGGTCTCGATCGCGGCGGCGGCCCTCGGCGGCGAGGTCGAGGTGCCCACCATCGACGGCGGGTCGAGCCGCGTGAAGATCCCGGCCGGCAGCCAGACCGGCAAGCAGATGCGGCTGCGCGGCAAGGGGATGCCGGCGCTCCGCGGCGGCGGGGCGGGCGACATGCTGATCGAGCTGGCGGTCGAGACCCCCGTCAACCTGACCGCCCGCCAGAAGGAGCTTCTGCGCGAGTTCGAGAAGCTGTCCGAGGACAACAATCCCGAGGGCAAGAGCTTCTTCTCGAAGGTGAAGGGCTTCTGGGACGGCATGACCGGCTGACCCCAAGCGCCGCGCCCGTGACGGGCGCGGCCTTTTCATCCCGTCCCTCCGAGGGCTCTTGCCATGGCCCGCCCTCGGGAGGACCCGGCTCCCGGCTCCCGGCTCCCGGCTCCCGGCTCCCGGCTCCCGGCTCCCGGCTCCCGGCTCCCGGCTCCCGGCTCCCGGCTCCCGGCTCCCGGCTCCCGGCTCCCGGCTCCCGGCTCCCGGCTCCCGGCTCCCGGCTCCCGGCTCCCGGCTCCCGGCTCCCGGCTCCCGGCTCCCGGCTC
>NZ_MABH01000142.1 GCF_001720585.1 Cereibacter johrii
AGCGTGGCTGCGAGCCGCGCCAGATCCGGCGCCGCGGCGGGCTTCGTCAGCACGAGCCGCCCCGCCGCCTCGATCTGCGCGCGGGCGAGCGGCTCGGTGGCCAGCTGTGCCGTCCCATGGGCCGCATCGACCAGAACCAGCGTCTCCGCCAGCGCCAGCCTGCGCACCAGCACCGGATCGGCCGCGAGCATGGCCGCGATGGCCCCCGGATCGGCCAGCCCCGAGGTCTCGAGCAGGATCCCCTCGATCCCGCCCGCCTCCGGGCCGCTTTCGGTCTCGCAGATCGCGCGCAGCGCGGCGCGCAGCTGCGCCTGACCCTCGCAGCAGGCGCAGCCCCCGGCGAGCAGCGTCAGCCGCGCGGCTCCGCCCAGCAGGAGATTGTCCACCGGCGTCTCCGCCGCCTCGTTCACCAGCAGATGATGGCGGGCGAAGCGCCCGGCATGGAGCTGATGGCGCAGCCAGGTGCTCTTGCCCGCGCCGAGGAAGCCTCCGACGAGCGTGAGCGGCAGCCGCCCGTCCCGCCGCGCCTCAGTCATCGCCGAGCGCGCGCGGCGAGAGCGGGTCGATCGCCGCGCCGGCCATGCGTCCCGCCGCAGCCCACAGCGCCTCGAGATCGGCCACCAGCTCGCGCCGGCCGTCGGCTGCGAAGAGCTGAAGGCCCGGCGTCGCCCCGTCGTCGTGGGCCTTGAGCCCGTAAGGCGCCAGCAGCCGGTTGACAGCCGCAACCCGGGTGAAGCGGAGGCGCAGCCGGTCGCCGGGGGTCGCGGCCCCGGCGTCGGTCCAGTGTCCGGGGGCTGCGGGAAAGCCGCAGGCGCTGCACATGGTCGGGCCTCCGCTCCGGTTTCAGATGACCTCGGGCCGTTCCTTGCCCTCGAACGGATAGCGGGCGCGGAAGTCGTCGGCGATCTCCTCGAAGGTCGCCCATTCGACGCCCTCGTGGCCGTTGATATATTCGAGCAGCCGCTCGAGCATCAGCAGCACCTGCGGCCGGCCCGACACGTCCGGGTGGATGGTGAAGGCGAAGACGGCATAATCCATCTCGCGATAGACCCAGTCGAACTGGTCGCGCCACATCTCCTCGATATCGCGCGGATTGACGAAGCCGTGGCTGTTCGGCGCCTTCTTCATGAACATCATCGGGGGCAGGTCGTCGACATACCAGTTGGCCGCGATGTCCACGAGGTCGATCTCGTGCCCGTGCTTCAGCGGATGCATCCAGTCGCGCGCCTGCTTGGTGTAGTCGATGACATTCCATTCGTCGCCGACGCGGGCATAGAAGGGCTGGAAGTCGCGGTAGCCCTGGCTGTGGTCGTAGCTGAAATCGTATTTCTTCAGCAGGGCCGCGGTCGAGGCCGACATCTCCCACCAGGGGGCCACATAGCCGCGCGGCGCGCGGCCCGAGAGCTTGTCGATCAGCTCGATCGACTTGACCAGCACATCCTCTTCCTGCTGCGCGGTCATGGCGACGGGGTTCTCGTGCAGATAGCCGTGGGCGCCGATCTCGTGGCCGTGATCCACGATCATCTTCATCTGGTCCGGGAAGGTCTCGAGCGAATGACCGGGGATGAAGAAGCTCGTGCGCAGGTCGTATTTCCTGAACAGCCGCAGCAGGCGCGGGATGCCCACTTCGGTGGCGAAGATGCCGCGCTGGATGTCCGAGGGGCTGTCGCCGCCGCCGTAGGAACCGATCCAGCCCGCCACCGAGTCGATGTCGGTGCCGAAGGCGCAGTAGATCTTCTTGGCCATGGGATCTCCTTGTCTGGGCGGCAGGGCCGCGTGGGGGGAAGGCGGCAGACCGCCCGGGAGCGAGGCACCCGAGCGGTGCCGCAGGGTCTGGCGCATGCCCGTTCCTGCCGTGCGGGCCTTCCGATCAGGCTAGCGTGAGGTCCTTGCAAAGCAACGCACAAATTCCGGAGAGCCCCGCCACAGGGACATCGGTTGCAGGCTGCGCCGGCCCATGGGGCAGCCTTCGGGAGGGGCCGCTCGGCGGATGCGCGAGGCAAGGGGACGGGCCGTTTCATGGCGCGCGATCATGGCCGCCCGCAGCCGGCGCCGCGTCACGGAAGGCTTTCAGCGGTGGCGGACATAGCCGCCGAACCGCTCCATCCGCGCCTCGAAGCCCAGAAGGCGCGCCGCGGCATCGGGCGAGCGCGCGGCCATGGCCGACAGGAGAAGCTCGAGCGCGATATAGGCCGCCGTCAGCGACGGCAGGATCTGCGGCCCGGCCATGGGCAGGCGCACCACCTTCCAGGCGCCCTCGGCCACCGGCGCGGAATGGCTGTCGGTCAGGGCGAGGATCCGCGCCCCGCAGCTGCGCGCGACATGACAGGCGCGGACCACCTCGGCCGAATAATGCTCGTAGGTGATGGCGACCACGATATCCTCGGGCGTGGCCGAGGCGACCTGATCGAGGATGGCGCCCGGCGTCACCGGCACCTCGATGAAGTTCGCGAAGGCCCGCCCACCGACATAGGAGAAGTAATGGGCGAGCCCGAAGCAGCTCCTGACGCCGATCGTATGGACGCGGCGCGCAGCAAGCAGCGGCTCGACGCAGCTTTCGAGCAGCTCCATGCCCTCGGCCGAGAAGAGCGTCTCGATATTGCCGAGGTTGGCGGCCAGCGCCTCGCCCCAGATGTCGGCCTCCGACCGGTGGCGCAGCGCCTCGGCCCGCTCGCCGTAGCGGATGTTGCGGCGCTGCACGACCTGCTGCACCGCCGAGCGGAAACTGTCGTAGCCGTCGAAGCCGATCTCGCGCGCGAGCCGCGTCACCGTGTTGGGGTTGGTGCCGGCAAGGGCCGCGAGGCTGCGGATCGAGTTGAAGGCCACCGCCGAGAGATTGTCGAGCAGCCAGACCGCGAAGCCCCGGAGGATCGGCGCGTCGCCCGCCGCGACACGCGCCAGCGCCTCTCGGATCTCGGTCTCCTGCTGCATGGCGGGCGGTTCGGCATTCCGTTGGATCGAGCGGACGCTACCATAGGCCGGTCCTGCGGCAAGACAATTCAATTGCATTGTCCTTGGCCGGGAAATATCACAAATGCATTACCCCATCCGAGGCCAAGACCAACAGGAGGAACGAGACATGAGAACAGGGAAACCTGCTCTGGCGGGCGCGCTTGCGGGGGCGCTGGCCATACTGGCGGCGCCGGCCCTCGCGCAGGACAATTTCATCTCCATCGGCACGGGTGCCGTGACCGGCGTCTACTATCCCACGGGCGGCGCAATCTGCCGGATGATGTCGCGCGACCGCGCCGAGCACGGGATCCGCTGCGCCGTCGAAAGCACCGGGGGGTCGGTCTACAACGTCAACGCCGTGCGTTCGGGCGAGCTCGACTTCGGCGTGGCCCAGTCGGACGTGCAATACAAGGCCTACGAGGGCGAGGGCACCTTCGCCGTTCAGGGCGCCTATCCTGAGCTGCGCTCGGTCTTCTCGCTGCATCCCGAGCCCTTCACCGTGGTGGCCCGCGCCGATGCCGGCATCGCCAACTTTGAGGATCTGAAGGGCAAGCGCGTGAACGTGGGCAACCCGGGTTCGGGCCAGCGCGACACGATGGAAGTGCTGATGAAGGAACTCGGCTGGACGATGGGTGACTTCACCCTGACGTCCGAGCTGCAGGCCGGCGAACAGAGCCAGGCGCTCTGCGACAACAACATCGACGCGATGGTCTATACCGTGGGTCACCCGTCGGGCTCGATCCAGGAAGCCACCACCGCCTGCGAGGCGGTGCTGGTCAATGTCGCGGGCGAGAGCGTCGACAAGCTGGTGGAGGCGAACCCCTACTACCGCAAGGCCACCATTCCGGGCGGCATGTATCGCGGCAATGCCGAACCCACCCAGACCTTCGGCGTGGGTGCCACGCTCGTGACCTCGGCCAACACGCCGGACGACGTGGTCTATGCGCTGGTCAAGGCGGTCTTCTCGGACATCGACCAGTTCCGCAGCCTGCACCCGGCCTTCGCCGAGCTCGAGCCTTCGGAAATGGTGAGCGACGGCCTCTCGGCCCCTCTGCATCCGGGCGCGGAGAAGTATTTCCGCGAGGCCGGCCTCATCAAGTGATCCGGCGCCCCTGACGGGGCGGGGATTTTCGGGCCGCCGCAAGCTGTCGCTGCGGCGGCCCTTCGCGCAGGAGGGATGCATGACCGACGAGACCCAGCCGAAAAGCCGCAGCTTCACCGACGAGGAGCTTCAGGATCTCGTCGCGAGCACCGACAGCGGCGGACGAAATCCCTCCAGCCGCACCGTCGCGATCCTGATCGCGGCGACGGCGTTCCTGTGGTCGCTGTTCCAGCTCTGGATCGCGCAGCCGCAACTCTGGTTCGGCCAGTATCTGCCCGTGCTGAATTCGTCGCAGACCCGGCCCATTCACCTGACCTTCGCCATCCTTCTGGCCTTCCTCGCCTATCCGGCGCTGAAGAGCTCGCCGCGCGACCGGGTGCCGATTTTCGACTGGGTGCTGGCCATCGCGGGTGCGGGCTGCGCCTTCTACGTCTTCCTCTATTCGCGCGAGCTGGCCGCGACCGCGCGCGCGGGCCTGCCGACCCAGACCCAGATCGTCGTGGGCGCGGTGGGGATCGTGCTCCTCCTCGAGGCCTCGCGCCGCGCGCTCGGCCCGGCGCTGACCGTGGTGGGGGCGATCTTCCTGCTCTACGCCTGGGTGGGGCAGGGCTGGCTCATCCCCGACATCATCGCCCATTCGGGCCTCTCCTTCACCTCGATCGTGAATGCGCAGTGGCTCGACACCAACGGCGTGTTCGGCATCCCGCTCGGCGTCTCGACGGCCTTCGTCTTCCTCTTCGTCCTGTTCGGCGCGCTGCTCGACAAGGCGGGAGCCGGCAACTACTTCATCCAGCTGGCCTTCGCGGGTCTGGGCGCGCTGCGTGGCGGACCTGCCAAGGCTGCCGTCGTGGGCTCGGCCATGACGGGCCTCATCTCCGGCTCCTCCATCGCCAACGTGGTGACGACGGGGACCTTCACCATCCCCCTCATGAAGCGGGTGGGCTTCACGTCGGAGAAGGCGGGCGCGGTCGAGGTGGCCTCGTCGGTCAACGGGCAGATCATGCCGCCGGTGATGGGGGCGGCCGCCTTCCTCATGGTCGAGTTCGTGGGCATCTCCTACGTCGAGGTCATCAAGCACGCCTTCATCCCGGCCGTGATCTCCTACATCGCGCTGGTCTACATCGTGCATCTCGAGGCGCTGAAACAGGACATGCCCGCCCTCGGGCCGGCGGCCAACCTCGGGCGCATGTTCGCGAAACTCGCGGTGGGTTTCGTGGTGACGGGCGCCGTCTTCACCGGCCTCGTCTGGGCCATCCAGGCGCTGCGCGGGGCTGCGCCCGGGATCTCGGACTGGATCGTGATGGCTGCGCTGGGCCTGGCCTATGTCCTGACGGTGCGCGTCTCGGCGCGCCGGCCCGATCTCGCGCTCGACGATCCGAACGCGCGCCAGATCCGGCTCCCCTCGGTGGCCGAGGTCTTCCCGACCGGCCTGCATTACCTGCTGCCGATCCTCGTCCTCGTCTGGTTCCTGATGATCGAGATGCAGTCGCCCGGCAAGTCGGCCTTCTACGCCGTGGCGGTCATGATCTTCATCATCGTGACCCAGCGGCCGCTGAAGGCGCTGTTCCGCGGCGAGGATGTGGGGCAGGCCTTCGGCGCGGGCTTCGGCGACCTGATCGAGGGCATGATCGCGGGCGCGCGCAACATGATCGGCATCGGCGTCGCCACCGCGGCGGCGGGCATCATCGTGGCCACCGTGACCAAGACCCCGATCGGCACCGAACTGGCCGGCCTCGTCGAGATGCTGGCGGGCGGCAACCTCTTCATCATGCTGATCCTCGTGGGCCTCTTCTCGCTGATCCTCGGGATGGGGCTGCCCACGACGGCCAACTACATCGTGGTCTCCTCGCTGATGGCCTCGGTGGTGGTCTCGCTCGGCGCGCAGGAGGGGCTGATCGTGCCGCTGATCGCGGCGCATCTCTTCGTCTTCTATTTCGGCATCATGGCCGACGTGACCCCGCCCGTGGGCCTTGCAAGCTTCGCTGCCGCTGCCGTCTCGGGGGGCGATCCGATCCGCACCGGGATCACCGCCTTCTTCTACTCGCTGCGGACCGCGGCGCTGCCCTTCCTCTTCATCTACAACCCGACGCTGATCCTCTATGGCGTCGATCTGGGGACATGGGCGGGCATCCTGCAGGCGGTGGGCGTCTTCACGGTGGCGACGGTGGCGATGCTCCTCTTTGCCGCCGCGACGCAAGGCTACTTCCTCGCGCCCTCGCGGCTGTGGGAGAGCGCGGCGCTCCTTCTCGTGGCCTTCACGCTCTTCGTGCCGGGCTTCTGGCTCGACCGGATCCTGCCGCGCTTCGAGGAGCGCCCGCCCACCGAGCTTGCCCAGGCTTTCGATGCGGCCGAACCCGGCGAGACGGTGCGCTTCGTGGTGCAGGGCCCGGACTTCGCGACCGGCCGGCCCACGCAATTGACCGTGGTCCACACGGTCGAGGACGAGGCGCCGGCCACGGGACGCGCCGAGGCGGCAGGGCTTCTCCTGCTGCCCGAAGAGGGGCGGCTCTACATGGACGAGCCGATGTTCGGCACCGACTACCAGCAGAAGCTGCAGGGCTTCGACTTCTACGGCACCGAGCGCGTCGAGGTCTCGTCGCTGCAGAGCCCCGCGCACCGGCCGCCGAAGCAGCTCTTCTACATTCCGGCGCTGCTGCTTCTGGGGCTCGTCATCGCGCTCCAGCGGCGGCGGCAGACCAAGCCCGCCTTCTGAGCGCGCATCAAGGAGGAGACCATGGCCCGAACCATCCTGCTGCCCATCGACCTGGGCAATCCCACGGCCCCCGCCGCGGCCTTGAACGAGGCGCTGAAACTGCTTGACCCCGAAGGCACGCTGCATGTCGTGGCTGTCCTGCCGGACTACGGCTATGCGCAGGTCTCGGGCTTCTTCCGGCAGGGCTACGAGCAGGAGGCGCTCAAGGCTCTGGGCAAGGCGCTGTCGGCCTGGGTGGCCGATAACGTGCCCGAGGGGGTGGCGGTCCATCCCCATGTGCTGCACGGCACGATCTATGACGAGATCCTGCGCGCGGCGGGCAAGCTCGAGGTCGATCTGATCGTGATCGGCGCGCACCGGCCCGAGTTCAGCGACTACCTTCTGGGCCCGAACGCGGCGCGCGTGGTGCGTCACGCCCGACAGTCCGTCTATGTCGTAAGGAACTGATCCGATGCCCGGACATATCTTCGGCCGCTCCACCCGGGGCAGCCTTCCCATCGCCGCGGCCGGCGAGGGCTGCTACATCCTCGATGCCGAGGGCCGGCGCTATCTCGACGGGTCGGGCGGGGCGGCGGTCTCCTGCCTCGGCCATTCCAACGAGGCGGTGCGCGCGGCGCTCCACGACCAGCTCGACCGGCTGGCCTTCGCCCATACCGGCTTCTTCACCTCCGAGCCGGCCGAGCGTCTGGCCGACCGGCTGGCGGCCGCGGCCCCCGAGGGGATCGAGCGGGTCTATCTCGTCTCGGGCGGATCCGAGGCGGTCGAGGCGGCGCTGAAGCTCGCGCGGCAGTATTTCATGGAGGTGGGCCAGCCCGGCCGGCACCGGGTGATCGCGCGCCGCCAGAGCTACCACGGCAATACGCTCGGCGCGCTGGCCGCGGGCGGCAACGAATGGCGCCGCGCGCAGTTCGCGCCGCTTCTCGTCGAGACCTCGCATGTCTCGCCCTGCTACGAATATCGCGGCCGGGCCGAGGACGAGAGCCTCGAAGCCTACGGCCTGCGCGTGGCCGACGAGCTGGACGCCGAGATCCGGCGTCTCGGTCCCGAGACGGTGATGGCCTTCGTGGCCGAGCCGGTGGTGGGGGCCACGGCGGGTGCGGTGCCGGCCGTGCCGGGCTATCTCAAACGCATCCGCGAGATCTGCGACCGGCACGGGGTGCTGCTGATCCTCGATGAGGTCATGTGCGGGATGGGCCGGACAGGCCATCTCTTCGCCTGCGCCGAAGATGGCGTGGCGCCCGACATGATCACCATCGCCAAGGGTCTCGGCGCGGGCTACCAGCCCATCGGCGCGCTTCTGGTTCAGGGCCGCATCTACGACGCCATCGCCGCGGGCTCGGGCTTCTTCCAGCACGGCCACACCTACATGGGACATGCCATGGCCGCCGCCGCGGCCAATGCGGTGCTGGACGAGATCGAGGGGCGCGATCTCCTGTCGGCGGTCCGGCGGCAGGGGGCGCGGCTCGAGGCGCTCCTGCACGAGCGGCTGGGCCAGCATCCGCATGTGGGCGACATCCGCGGCCGCGGTCTCTTCCGCGGCATCGAGCTGGTGGCCGACCGCGAGACGAAGGAGCCGTTCGATCCGGCGCGGAAGCTCCATGCCCGGATCAAGGCCGAGGCCTTCGCAGGCGGCCTCATCTGCTATCCGATGGGGGGCACCCTCGACGGGGTGCGGGGCGACCATATCCTGCTCGCGCCGCCCTTCATCATCTCCGACACCGAACTCGAGGAGCTGGTGGACAAGCTTTCGGGCGCGCTCGACCGCGCCCTCGCGGCATGAAGGGGCGCGGCCGGGCGTCGGTCTCGGGGCGGCGCGGCTGATGGCGGCGCTGCCCCGGATCATGCTGGCGCCGAACGGCGCGCGGCTCAGCAAGGCCGATCATCCCGCCCTGCCGGTGACGATCCCCGAGATCGTCGCGGCGGCCCGCGCCGGACGGGCGGCGGGGGCGGACGGGCTTCATGCCCATGTCCGCGATGCCGAGGGGCGGCATGTGCTCGATGCGGGCCTCTATGCCGAGCTTCTGGCAGAGCTCGACCGCGCGGCGCCGGGCTTTCCCGTTCAGGTCACGACCGAGGCGGTGGGGCGCTACACGCCGGCCGAGCAGCGGGCGCTGGTCGAGCGGCTGCGTCCGGCCTCCGTCTCGATCGCCTTCCGCGAGATCTCGGCCGAGCCCGATCCGCGGCTGACCCGCCGCTTCTTCGCCTTCTGCGCCGAGGCGGGCTGCCACGTCCAGCACATCCTCTACGACCAGACCGACATTGCCGGGCTCGCGGCCGCCGTGGCGGACGGCACCGTGCCGGAGGCCGAGCTTGCGGTGCTGATCGTGCTGGGCCGCTACACGGCGGGCCAGCGCTCGGCTCCCGAGGATCTCGAGGCGCCGGTGCAGCGCCTGCGCGACCTCCTGCCCGAGGCGGACTGGGCCATCTGCGCCTTCGGCCCGCGCGAGACCGACTGTCTCGTGGCCGCGAGCCGGACGGGCGGCAAGATGCGGATCGGCTTCGAGAACAACCTCCTGCAGGCCGACGGGGCGCCCGCCCCCGACAATGCCGCGCGCGTGGCCGAGCTGGTGGCGGCGCTCGAGGCTGCGGGACAGGGGACCCGCGCAGGGGCGTAGCGCGCGCGGGGAGACGGTCGCGAGTTGACCCCGCCCTGCCGGGAGCTGCTCCGGGAAAGGCCCGCAGCCTCTCCGCTCATCCGCGGGGCAGGTTGGTCGGGAAGATAATCTGCATCGACAGCGGCGGCGGCGGCGCGCTTGCAAGGAGTTGGTAGAGCAGCACCTCCATCAGCGTCCCGTTGCGCTGGGTGAGAACCGCCATCATCGTCCCTTCCTCGAGCATCCGCCGCGTATCGGGCTGGGCGTGCGGGCCTATCAGACGCTCTACCGGCTTGCGAGCCTCCTCGCGGCCGGGCCGGCGGCCGGGCTCGTGGTGGCGCGGCGATACGTCGAGCGCGATCGTCATCGCTCTTGCGCCGGACTGGCCCGACCATGCGGGCGACATATGTGCGGGCGTGCCGATCCTCGCGGCCCGGCTCGGCGCGCGCTCGATGCCGCTTTCGCTGAAGGGTGGGCAGATGGGCGAGGCGGATTTCTTCGCCCGGGCCCTCGCGCGGCTGAAGGCGCCCGAGGTCCTGCAGCGGGCCTCAGACCTGCGCTCTGTCGTGGACAGTTGCAAAGGACCCTGACGCACGCGGGCAAGGGCTGCCGATGCGTCGTCCGCCGCTTGATCGGGTCATGATCGTCACACTGCTTGCTCCTCGCCGGAAGCGCCGGGGTGCGGGGTACTTCACTCCCTCGACCGCGCATTGGGGACGCTCGGGCTGCGATCGGACGTTGCCCGCTTGCGGACCGGCCTCCGGCTGGGGTAGAGGGCAGGCGATGGGTGGTTAGCTCAGTTGGTAGAGCGTCTCGTTTACACCGAGGATGTCGGGGGTTCGAGCCCCTCACCACCCACCATGAAAACACACGGTTTTTTCTGGAAGTGCGAGACGCGCTCGGGTTCATTGAACCTACGCGCGGTCATTTCACGACCCGCAGAGCCCCGAACTCCAGCGCATCCGCGGCCTTCCGCAGATGCTGCGGAGAGAATCGCGCATAGACGCTGGAGGTGATCTGCACGTTCGAGTGGCCGAGATACTGGCTGATCTCGTCCATGGGCACGCCGGCCTCGGCCATGTGGACCGCGGCCGTGTGGCGCAAGGTGTGCAGGGTCACGTCCGACAGGCCGGCATTGGAAACCGCCCGCAGGAAGCCCTTGCGGATGCACTTGACCGGCCCGCCCGCCCACTCGATCACATGGTCAGAGAGCGCGGCCGCACGGGCGGATGTCAGCGCGGCGCGGAGTGTGTTGTTGATCGGCACGGTCGCCCGGCCTTTGCGAGGCCCCTCGGCATCGACCCGCAGCCGGATCTGCCCACGCTCGAGGTCAACCCGATCCCACGTCAGCTCCAGCACCGCTCCGACGCGAGCCGCCGTCGTCAGCAGGGCGGTGATCGCCAGCTTGATGTGGGGCTCGCATTCGGCCTCCATCAGCCTCGAAACCTCGGCGTGCGTCAGATAGCGGTCGCGCGGCGCCGGCTTGGCTGGCCTCTCGATGTGCGGCGCCACCTGGATCAGGCCGCGCTTGGCCGCCCAGAGCAGACATGTCCTCAGGTGGCCGAGTTCCGTCCAGACGGTGCCGACGGAGACCGTCTTGCGCCGCGCCTTGGTGTAGCTCCGGCAGGCTTCCGGCGTGATCTGATCGGGCCGCAGCGCGCCGAAATGCGGCAGGACGGCGTTGCCGCTGGACCGCATGTTGCGCTCGACCGGGCGGCCCTTGCGATCGGCAAGATAGGCCGCCCACAGGTCTCGGACGGTCGTCGCCCCGGCGGGCAGGGTCTCCCTGCGGATCCGGTCTAGCGCCTCGACCTCGGCTTCCGCTCGCGTGCGTGCGTCAAGACGATAGCGCCTTCGGGCTCCATCCTCCCACCATGAGACGACGAACCGCCCGTTGAGGCGGCCGATCCGATACTCGCGCATTCGTAGTCCTCCACTGATCGTGCTGGGATTCGGATCATGCGTCCCACCCTGAACCCGGACAAGCGGCCGGACTTGACCAGCTGGCGCACGGTCTCGGCCGAGCAGCCCCAGCGGTCCGCCAGCATGTCAGGGGTGAAGGGCCTCGCGTCGCTCATGCCTGCCTCCTTTCCCGGCGCATCCGCGCCATGTCCCTCATCGTGATCTCGACAGCTCCAGCGGCCACGGACCGATCCCACGGTAGGATCACGCCACGGCCTCCTCTGCGGCCCATCCGCTCCACTGATCGGCGCAGGCCTCGGCCACGCCCTCGAAGGTGCGGCTGCGGAATTTCCAGCGGTCGGGCCCCGGCGGCGCGCGGTGGACGGCCGACCAGCGCTTGTGCTCGGGCGTGCCGGGCCGCGGCGGCGTCAGTCGGTTGGTGGCGGCGAGCCGCGGCAGGCCGCGCAGATAGAAGCTGGTCGCCTTGAAGAAGGGCTCTCCAAACCACCACGGCTGCACTGTCTGTGGGCGCGGCAGATCCGCCGGCAGGCGGGCCCGGGCATGTGGGTTCATCACCGGGTTCTCGACCGCCACGCGCGGCACCGGCGCCTGCCAGCAGGCCGCAAACAGCGCCGCCCCGCGGTCGAGGTCGGCCCACAGGAAGGCCAGCCGCTCCTCGCGACCCATCCGGGCGAAAGCCTCGCGCTCCGCCGCGGCATAGGTCTCGGGGAGGCGCTTCGAGGGCTCATGCAGCCACCGGACGCCGCTGTTGCAGAGCCGCGTGCAGGGCGGGTGCGCCACGACCAGCAGGTCCCAGCCGTCGGCCAGATGGTCGCGAACGTCGCCGATGATATGACGGTTCGACCGATCCTCGGCCGGCAGCAGGTCGCAGGACCAGACGTCATGCCCGCGGGCGGAGAAGGCCCGGCGCATCACGCCCGAGGTCTCACAGCCGATCAGGATGCGGAGGGTGTCAGCCATGCTGCACCTCCGGCAGATACCGCAAGGCGGCAGGCGACACGTTGCGCGCGGATGTGGGGAGGCTGCTATGCCTGGGGGCCGGACGACCTACAGGTCTTGCGTGTCCGGCGCGGATGACCCCTCGCGCCCTGGGGCGCAAGCACAGGCTAGTAGCGCAGGTGGGTGCTGCCGATCCTGCGGGGGCGGGTGGGAGGTTCAGTAAGTTGATGAGTTTATCTGCTCGATAGTGCATGTATGCACCAATATTGGTTAAGTAAGCGCTACCACTTTCGGTTGCTTCAAAAGCCGGACAAATTATCCAAGGATCAGCCATTGGCGTGCCCTTCGATCACCTGGGGCTCCTGCCGGCCCCGTGCTGGAGCTTCGAGGGTCTTTACGGCCGTCAGATAGAGGCGGACCCCGTTGAAGATCTGCTTCGCCACGGCGGCGCGGGCGAGCCCATCGGCCGGGCTGATCTTGCCCGCCCGCATGTCGCGCAGATCCTCGGCGAGACCGGAGATCATGCCATGCAGCCCGAGGCTGTCGGCTACGGGGGTCGAGGCGTAATCACGCTGTTCCATAGTGCCTCCTGTAGTGCTGGTGGGCCGCCTCGGTGTGCAGGGCCTCCGCGAGCGCGGAGAACACAGAGAGCAGCCGCCGGTCCCGGAAAGCCCCGGGCGCGGGAATGACGGTCCCGAAGGTCTGCTCGCACCAGCGGCAGACCGGCTCGACCGGCCAGCACTGCACCGGTCCGGGCCAGCGGTACTCGCGGCGCTCTCCGCAGATTGCGCAGGTGAAGGGGCGCGGCCGGTCAGGACAGATGGGCATGCGCCACCTCGGCGGGCTGCGGGTTGCAGATCGGGCACGCGACGCCAGCCCGGATCTCGGTTTCTGTCAGGTCAAAGCGCCATTCCGCATCGTGGCCGCAGCGGGGGCAGACGAAGTGCCCGCCCCGCGTTGTGCGCCAACCCGGCTTGAGACCAGGCGCTTGGCCGACGTCGGCGGCGCGAATCATCACGCGCCGCGGGGGGCGCGGCTTGCGGAAGCCGAAGAGGTCGAGGACTGGCTCAGCCATGGGCAACCTGCGTCGGGAAGTCCTCAGGGTCCAGCCGCTCGCCGCGTTTCAGAGCGGCCGTGGCGCCCTTGGGCGTGAGGATGAAGACGGGATCTCCACCAGAAAGCACGGTGGCACGGCATTTCCTGGCAAAGCCATCCGCGATCATGGCCTCCCATGCGTCGTAATCAGGAGCGCCGGGCCCGGTGACGAAATGATTGCGGTAGCTCTGCTTGCGCCTGTTCGGCAGGCCGAGGGCGTGACGGGCAAGCTCAATCTGGTGCTGGCTCATGTCACCCATCGGCCGCCCCCACCACCTCGTGCACGCGCTCGGCCGTGCAGCCGAGGCGCTGCGCGATCCGCCGGGCGATGCCGATCCGGTCAACGGGCATGGGGTGGCCGCCCGGCAGGTGCGGGGACACGGCGGCGACGGCTTCGGCCCAGGCGGAGAGGATCTCGTCTCGCGCAAAGGTTTCGATCTGGTCGCGGTCAAGCATGGTCAGTCCTCGCCCCAATACGACATGTCGGCGTCGGCGCAGGCTTCCGGGCCATCCTCACGCTGGTGGTCATCGGCCCAGTAGCTGGGCGCCACCTCGCGGGCGTAATCGGCAATGGACGAGCCATCGTCGAAGGTCGGGCCCGCGACCGAGACACACCGCGCCACGAAGGCTTCGATGAATTGCTCCTTCGTCATGTCACCCGCGCTCACGGCCGGCCTCCGTGCGGGCGCCATGGCAGGCGCAATAATCGTCGGCGCCGAGGCAGCGGCAGTGCGGGCGGCGGGCTTGGCAAACGATCTCCTGATGGAGCTGGTGCAGGAGGAGATCGGTGGCGGGGATGAGGGTCATGGGGGCTCCTGTATCCTCGGAGGAAGAGGCCCCGGCCCGGAGGCCGGGGAGTTGCGACAGGGAGGGTGCGCGGATTGCCCGCCGCGCCGGGGTGGCGTCAGGCCATGCCGAGGGCGGCCTTGTAGAGCTCGAGGAGGGTCTCCTCCTCGGCGATGTCGTCAGGCGTGCGCTTCCGGAGCGCCACGATCATCCTGAGGATCTTCGGCGCATAGCCCCGGCCCTTCGCCTCGGCCATCAGCTCCTTCTGCTGGCCGCCGATCTCCTTCTTCTCGGCCTCGAGCTGCTCGTAGCGTTCGATGAACTGGCGCAGCTCGTCGGCCGCGACCTGATAGGCGGCCTCGGCCACGGCGCGGTCGGCGGGCGTCTCCTTCATCGGCGGCTTGCGGATCCGGCCGCTGTCGATGGCCGCGGCCATGCGGTCGAGATCGGCCGCGCCCAGGCTCTCGATCGGAACGGGACGCGCGCGCGGCGCGGGCTGCGGGGCGGCCTCCATCACATGCCCCGCATGCCGTTGGCCTGCTGGCGCATGGTCTCGGCGACGTCGGTGGCGTGGGCCCAGAGGACGGTGGCGACGAAGAGGAAGCCCAAGAGCGCCAGCGCCCCCAGGAGCAGGCCGGTCAGGTTCGGCCCGAGCGGGCTGGGCCTGCTCGTCCGGAAGGTCGGCCGCGGCACCGCACGGTGCAGCGGGCGGCCCATGGCGATGGCCAGTTCGTGATCCGTCAGGAGCCGGCTGGCGGCCTCGCGGATCTCGGGTGTCGGCGCGTGCTCGGCGTGATGGCGGGCCATATTGAGCGCGCGGGGCGAGAGGGGGAGATGCTGTTTCATTGCCCGAGCGCCTCCCGCGCCTGGGCGAGAATGGTGTCGACCTCGGCCCCGGGCTCCTCATCGGCAGTGTCGAGTTGCGGGAGCCCAGCCTCGGCCGCGGCGAGCAGCCGGCGCAGCTGCGGCTCGGTCAGGTCGAGGAGGGCGAAACGGGCAATCGGCGTCGAGGCCGGGTAGCGGATGGCGGTGGCGGTCATGGCCGGGCCTCCGCGATGTGGCAGCGGTTGCCAGAACGGGACAGGCGCGCCCTGGCGTTGGCGAGCAGGCTGGCCCAAGCCAGCGGCTGGAGGATCATGGGCAGTCTCCCGTCAAATGCACGGTCAAGGATCGACCGTCTGACGAGAAGCTATTGGGGGAGTTTCCCCATGTCAACGCTCTACTGGGGATTTACCCCCATTTACGTGCAGAATCGCGCCGGCCTCCCCATCGGCCCCACTGCCGGCGGGTACAGGACGGCGCTAAAGCCGGGCACTCCGAAACCCGCGGAGGCGGGCGGAAAGTGAATTGTGCTTTATCACGGAGCGAACCAGACGGCCTGACGACCAAGCGCCATCAGACGTAGACCCGCTCCACATAATCGGGCGAAAGCGTCAGCAGCACAGGCGCTGCCCACTTCAACCGGACGCCGTGCATGTTGTCTGCATCCGGGTTCAGCGACAGGAGGCTGAAAGTGCCCTCCTGGCTACCCACCTTGACAACCTTGAGCCATGCCCTTCCGTCAGCGTCCTCGCAGACACAAGGGGTGTTGAGCGCCTCGACCGGCACGCCCTCTGCGGCGGCGCGCGTGTAGAAGAGCACCGATCCAGGGCGATAGAGCGGCATCATGCTCTCTCCCTTGACCTCTACCGCGACTATGCCGTGTGGCTTCAGCTGCGGGGGGCGGGCGACATGGTACATTCCATCGCCCTTCTCGTAGGCGTCTAGGAGGTCAACCCGCGCCCCCGCACCCACGCAGCCCGCCACCGCAATGGGCGCGTGAGCCGGACGCGCATTCAGATCTCCCGTCATGCCGATCTGAATGATCTCATCGACCGTTCGCCCAAGCTCTCTGGCCAGGGCGTAGGCGTTGGCGACCTTGGGCGACGACTCGTTGCGGATCAGATCTCGCACGCCAGACTCGCCCATGCCTGCAGCTACCGAGAGCGGCTTCATCTTGATGCCCTCAGCCTCCATGACGATCTGCAGGCCACGCACGAAGGCGTCCAGGGTCTTTTTCTGCATGTGGGGAAAGTGCCCCATACCCCGGCTCCGTTCCATGGGGAAGTTCCCCTTGCCAATATGGGGGAGTTCCCCCATATTGCCCGCCATGGAACAGCTCATCTCAGACATCGAGGCCCATTGCGCGGCGTGCGGGATCAGTCCGCAGAAGCTGTTGCGCGAGGCCATCAACGCGAAGTGGGGACAATGGCAGGACTGGAAGGACGGCAAGTCCAGCCCGACCATGAAGGTTGTGGATCGCCTGCGCGCCCACATGGCGGGCGCCGAGATGACCGCTACCGGTCATGGGCTGGTCTCTCAGGAAGAAGCAACGGGGGCAGCGTGATGACCTACGCCGCCCCCTTCGCCCGTCATGAAATCGCTTCGTCATCAAAGCCTCTCGCCAAGGCACAAGATGGAGCGAACATGCGGAAAAATCCTGCCAATTCTGACGAGCACGCCAGAACGAGCCGAAAATGGTTCTCCAACCTGCTGCGCCGGGCCTTTCCGGCCAACTCCGAGGCTGAACTGGCCGAGCGCGCAGCCCCCGTGCTGGGCGTCAGCACCCGGCAGGTGCGCAACTGGCTGCGCGAGGATCACGATGCGTCCCTCCGCTACGTCACCGCCGTGATGATGATCGCGGGCGCGGAGGTGGTCTTCTCCCGGATGGAAAGCCGCCAGCCATGATCCGGGTCTGCTGGCACATCACCAGGCGCTTCTACGAGGTGCGGGCCAGCCGCGCCTCGTCCAAGGGCCTGACGGATAAGCATCGGCGTCTGCAAGGAAAAGCCATGAAATATTCTTCCCTGATCGAGCACTACGAGGCGCATCACAAGAGCCCGGAGCCCCGGGAGCGCCGCCTGCCGTCCGGCTGGTGGCTGATCGTGGCCGCGCTCGTCTATGCGCTCGTTTACGTCCTCGCGACATGGGCCGTCCTCGCATGAATATCGCCGCCGCGCCCGCGCCTGCCTTGGTCGCGGCCACTCAGCCGGGGGCGCTCGCTCCTTCTGCCCCCGGCCTTTTCCTTTCGGCGCGACCCTCCTCTGCGGCGCGGCAGGGACCTGCGGGAGCGGTGCGTCAATGACCGCGCCCCTGCACCCCTTGCCGCTGCCCCGCGTCCCCGACTGGACCGCGCTCCGCGCTCATCCCGCTCGGGACGCGGGGCTCCTGCATTTCGGCGCCGGCCCGGCGCGGGTGGCGCGCCGCGCGAAGCTCGGCCGGCCGGTCTATCTCGCCACGCCCTACAGCCTGCGCGCCGTGGATCCAGAAGGCCGATGGTCGGCAGACATGTCGGCTGCGGCCATGGGCGATGCCGGGCGCGAGATCGTGCGGCTGCAGCAGGTGGGCGTGACGGCGATCTCGCCCGTCGCCCTTTCGGGCGTGGCGGTGCATGCCACGCTCTATCCACGGCCCGTGCTCGATCCGCTCGATGCCGTGCTCTGGGCAGAATGGTGCCGCCCGATCCTCGATAGCTGCTCCGCGGTCGTGGTGCCCGACATCCGTGGCTGGTCGCGCTCTCTCGGCATCTGGCACGAGGTGCGCGCCGCGCTCGCGCGCCAGACCTCGGTCTTCGTCTATGCGGAGGGGCCGGAGCGATGATCCACCGTGGACGGATCACCAGCGAGGCCGAGCTGCGGCGGCTGTGGGCGGACCCGAGCCTCAGCATCTCCGAGATCGGGCGCCAGCTCGGCATCAGCTATCAGGCGGTCCAGCAGCGGGCCGCGCTGCGCGGGCTCGGCCCGCGGCCGGTGGCGCCCAACGAATGGGCGCGCTGGGTGCCGCCCGAGGACTTCGCCGAGATGTGGCGCGCGGGTGTAAGCCTGCGCGACATGGAGAAGGCCTTCGGCGTGGCGCACAACACCATCACGAAGGCGGCCCGGCAGATGAAGCTCGGGCGCCGGCGGATCTGCCGCTGGAGCGCGCTGCCGCTGGCCGAGTTCCGCCTCCGCCAGCGCCTTGCCGCGGCCGCCGCCGAAACGCGGGCGGCGATGGATCTGCGCGAGATGGTGGACCGGCCCTATCACGGCAGGAAGCGCTGCCGCATCGAGACGAGGGCCGCATGACGCCCGAAGATGCCGCCCGCGCTGCCCTGATCCGCGCCCGCGGCCATCCCGCCCGGATCACCGAGATCGTCGCCGAGGTCGCAGCGGCGACGGGCTGGGAGCCGCAGGAGATCACCGGCGCCCGCGTCTTTCCGGGGCTCGTCGAGGCCCGCGACCTCGCCTGCTTCATCGCGCGTCGCGAGGGCTTCTCGCTGGCCCGGATCGGCAACGTCCTGCGGCGCGACCATTCCAGCATCAGATCGGCGCTGCAGCGCGAGCAGCGGCGCCGGGGAGGGACATCATGACAGCGCACCCGCGATCCGTTCCCGCAGGATCCGCGCCCCGGCTGATCGAGGCCGGGCACCTGCCGGACTATCCGCTGGACCCGAACCAGCGCCTCACGACGCATTTCTTCATGGCCTGGCACCATGACCGGTGGCTGAACAGCCGCTTCCGGCTCTCGGCGCCGCCCGACGTGCGCGGCCTCGCCTTCGACCTCTTCTGTCTGAGCCAGAAACAGACCCCGGTCGGCACGCTGCCGGATGACGATGTGCAGCTGGCGGCGCTCCTCATGCTCGACCTGAAGGCCTGGCAATCCTACCGCTCGCGCGACTGGTCGCCGCTCTACAAATGGGTGCCCTGCCAGTGCGACGGCGAGGTGCGCCTCATGCACAGTGTCGTGGTCGAGATCATTCTGGAAAGCCTGAGCCTGCGCGAGAAGCGGCGCGTCGAGGGCGAGACCGGGCGGCGCCGGAAGCGCCTCGCGCGGCTTCCCGACCAGATCCTCGATGCCGGCGGCACGCGGAAGATGGCGGCCGATCCGGGTCTTCTCGAGCGCATCGACAGCTGGCTCGTCCAGTTCTGTCCCGGCAACCGGACCCGCGACATGGTGCGCCGTGCGCTCGAGGCGGATGCGCTGGCGCAGGCCGACGCCGTGCAAGGGATTGGTGCGTAACGGTTAATTCTGTCCGCCGGACAGAATGGGGACAGAACGGGACAGAATGCGGACAGAACCGGACAGAACCGGACGGAAGCGGCCGCATCGGGCCGAATTCTGTCCGGCGCATAAGACAAGACAGAGACAAGACAGAACAGAGTTCCGAAACGCCCGGAACCGGTTGGCGAAGCGGCAGGCGTGGCAGTGCTGAGAAAGGGAACGGGGCCATGAGTGGAGCGAAGGCGGAAGACCGGGCGCGGGTGAAGGCGCTGGTGGTGGATCGGCTCGAGCAGGCCGGGATGGCGCGCAAGCGCGGCGTGTCCGCGGCGGTGCATGAGGCGACGATGGGGCGGATCTGCGAGCGCCTCGCCTACATGAGCGACGACAACCTCATGACGCTGGCCGAGACGCTGATCGACAACGCCCCGGATGGCATCTGGCCGTCCGAGCTGGTGATCCGCGAGTTCGCGCGGGGGCTCCAGGAGCCGCCCGCGGCGGAGCGGCGGATCGTGACCAGCTGGCTCGCCTCGATCGAGGGGCCGAAGGCGGAGGCGGGCGGACATCTGGTCGAGCTCTATCGCTGGCTCCTGAAGCATCCCCGCCCGCCCATGGCCATGGACATGCGCGGGATCCGGGAGCAGGCGGCGGAGAACGCGCGGCGCTGCGAGCTGACCCGCGACCGGATCGACCGGGAGACGGCGAGCCCGGAGGATCGGGGCTGGCTCGAGCAATATCTGCGGGATCGGGATGCGGCCCGCGCGCTGGTCGATGCCGGGCGGGGGCAGAAAGAAGTCAAGGAAGGGGATGCAGCATGATGGCTGTGAAGGTGGCGCAGGTGACGCTCGCGAAGGCGCCGTGGGATCTCGGGCCGCTGACGCCTGCGCAGATTGCGGGCAAGCGGATAGAAGAGGTGACCGAGATCGACGAGAAGACCGGCAAGCGCGTGAACCCGAACGGCGTGATGCGGACGCGGCGCGAGACGTGGATCGGGCGCTACCACCGGCAGGGCAAGCTCTCGGATGAGCAGGCCAACATCGCGGCCGAACTGTTCGAGGCGTCCGCAGGAAACCCCGCGCGTGACCCGCTGGCGGCGCTTGTTCGCGTGGATGCGTCGGGCGAGCGGGACCGCGAGGCCGAGCGGGTGGATCGCCGCCGCAAGTTCTTCGCGATGTGGGAGGAGGTCCCGGCCTTCGCCCGACCGGTGATCCAACATGTCGTTCTGGACGACAGGTCGCTCCGCAGTATGCCGGGACGTGTGGATAGCCGATCCGAGGCCCGTCAGCTTGACCGCCTCCAGCGTGGGCTGGAAGCGCTCTGCGAGGCATGGCGCTGAGCGGGACTTGACCTGCCCCAAACAAATCGGCAGATTGGCATCATCGCGAGACGTGGCGAAAGCGCTGATCGCATGAATGGAACGCCTGGGAGCATCGCTCGCCGGGCGTTCTGCGTTTTGGGGGCGCCGATGGACCTGTCTCTTCGCATGGAAGATAGCGGGATCGGCAAGGCGCTGGCGCAACTGAGCGGCCCGGATCTGCGCCGGGCGGTGAGCTGGGCGCTGAACGACACGGCGCAGGATGTGCTCGGCCATGTGCAGGAGCGGATGGGGCAGGGCTTCGACCGGCCGACGCCCTTCACGAAGAACGCCTTCATGGTCTGGCGCTCGACGCCGCAGACGCTCGAGGCGGCGGTGCAGGAGCGGCCGAGCGTGGGCGCCCGGCATTACCTCAAGGTGCAGGAGCGGGGCGGGCCGCGGGGCCGCACCGGGTTCGAGACGCTGCTCGACCGCAGGCTCTCGTTCGCGGGCGACATCCGCTCGGTGATCCCCGCCGACAATGCCCGGCTCGATGCCTACGGCAACTGGTCGCGCGGCGAGCGCAATCAGGTGCTCTCGGCGCTGCAGGCGCAGGGCGATGCGCGGGCGAACACGACGGCAGGCTCGAAGCAGCGCAACCGGCGCCGGGCCAGCTACTTCGTGCCGAAGGCGGGGCTCACGCCGGGGGTCTACAAGCGCACGGCAGGCGGGCAGCTGGGGATCGTGGCGGTCCTCTCGCCGAAGGTGCCGGTCTATCAGCAGCGGCTGGGCTTCTACGAAGGGGCCGAGGATGTGGCGCGGGTGAAGCTGCCCCAGCACCTCGGCCGGACGCTCGGGCGGCTCGCGGCGAAGCGGCGGGCGGCCTGACCCCTTTGGGTCCTCCCCCCGAGGGGGCCGCACGCGGGTAATTCGCACCCCGTCACAAATGGAACCGCCCGATCCCGCCGGGGTGCAGGTTGCGGTTCTTGTTGTTGTTTCTACAGGAGAAAGCCCGTGCTGACCACCGTCACCCTCGTTGATGGGAGCGTGCTCGACCTCGCGGCCTGGCCGCTTCCCGAGGGGATGGAGGACGGCACCCTCAACCGCGCGCAGCTCGCCCGCGCCTTCTCGGTCTCCGAGAACACGATCACGAAGTGGATCTCGCAAGGCATGCCGGTCATGTCCGACGGGCAGAACGGCGTGGCCTACGAGTTCCGCCTCCGGCACTGCTACGCCTGGCGCATGGAGCGCGATGCCCGCGCGCGCGCGGCCAAGGCCCAGGGCGACAGGCTCGCCGCCCAGGCAGCACTCGCCTTCCGCAACCTCGACGAGGATCAGGCCGAGGAGGAGGCGGAGCTCACCGCGGACGATCTGAAGAAATGGTCCGAGGCCGAGTATCACCGCAACCGGGTGGCGGAGCAGCGGGGCGATCTGGTGCGCGCAGGCCGGATGCGCGAGCTCCTCGAGGAGCTGATGGTCTCCTTCGGCAACGCGCTCGACACGCTGCCGGACTTCTGCGAGCTGAACTTCAGCCTCTCGGCCGAGCAGGTGGCGAAGCTCCAGGAGCGCTGCGATGCGGCCCGGATCGACGCGCGGGCGCGGATCGAGGCCGCGCTCCTGCGACCCGGCGAGGTCGTGGCCCTCGGCGCGCAGAAGGCGCTCGATCTCTGATGGTCGAGATGCTCGACCGCGGCATCGGGCGGCTCACCCGCATTCCGCCGCTGCCGCCCTTCACCGCGCCTGAGGAGATCTTGGCCGACGCCCTGCCGCTCCTCGATCCGCCGAGCCGGGTCACGGTGACCGAGGCGGCAGAGCGGCACATGCGCGTGCCGGTGCAGGGCAACTGGGTGCCCTTCGACCGCGCGGTGACGCCCTATACCGTCGAGCCCGCGGACATGACCCAGTCGCGCCGCTTCAAGGCCGTGGTCTTCCTCGGGCCCTCGCAGAGCGGCAAGAGCCAGATGATGCAGTCGGTCTCGGCCCATGCCGTCACCTGCGCGCCGGGCCCCGTGCAGGTCATCCACATGACCAAGACCGATGCCGACGCCTGGGTCGAGGAGAAGCTCGACCCCACCATCCTGAACAGCCCGGCGCTCCGCGAGCGGCTGGGCACCGGGCGCGACGACAGCACCTTCAGCCGCAAGCGCTTCAAGGGCATGCGGCTCACCATCGGCTATCCGGTGCCGACCCAGCTCTCGAGCCGGTCTCAGCGCCTCGTGATGCTCACCGATTACGATCACATGCCCCAGAAGCTCGGGCCGAAGGACAGCCCGGAAGGCTCGCCCTTCGGCATGGCGCTGCAGCGGATCCGCACCTTCATGAGCCGGGGCTGCGTCCTGGCGGAATCCTCGCCCGCCTTCCCGGTGGACCCGAATGCGGACTGGGCGCCGCATGCCGGCCATCCGCACATGCTGCCGCCGGCCACAGCCGGGCTCGTCCCGATCTACAACGAGGGCACGCGCGGGCGCTGGTACTGGGAATGCCCGGACTGCGGCGATCTCTTCGAGCCGCGCTTCGACCGGCTGCATTACGATGCGGATCTCGATCCGGGTGCCGCCGGCGAGCAGGCGATGATGGAATGCCCGCACTGCGGAACGCTCATCGCCCATCGCCACAAGGTCGGCCTCAACCGCGCCGCGCTCGAGGGTCGCGGAGGCTGGCTGCACGAGGGCCGCCACATCGATGCGAACGGGCGCCGGGCGCTGGTCCGGATCGACGATCCCGACATCCGGCGCACGCCCATCGCGAGCTACAGCCTGAACGGGGCCGCCGCGGCCTTCGCCTCGTGGGAAGAGCTGGTCCAGCGCTACGAGACCGAGCGGCGGCGGTTCGAAGCCTTGGGCGACGACACCGACTTCGCCCGGGTGCATTACACCGACATCGGCGTGCCCTACCGGCGCCCGGAGGCCGAAGAGGAGGGCGCCCTCACGGCGGCGCAGATCCGCGAGCACATGCGCAGTCAGGAACGGCGCGTGGCCCCAGCCTGGACGCGCTTCGTCACGGTCTCGATCGACGTGCAGGGCAACCGCTTCGAGGTGCTGGTCATGGCCTGGGGCGCGCAGGGCGAGCGGATGCCGATCGACCGGTTCGCGGTGGCGCAGCCTCCCGACCATGCCCCGCGCGCGAAAGGCGACGACGGCCGCTACCGGGCGCTCGACCCCGGCCGCTATGTCGAGGATGCCGATGCGCTCCTCGATCTGCCCGAGCGTCTCTACCCGGTGGAGGGGGCGAGCTGGAGCCTGAAGCCCTGCGCCCTCGTGATCGACTTCAACGGCCCGGCCGGCTGGTCGGACAATGCCGAGAAGTTCTGGCGCGCGCGCAGGCGCGACGGTCAGGGCGGGCTCTGGTGGCTCTCGATCGGCCGCGGCGGCTTTCAGCAGCGCGACCGGGTCTGGCACGAGGCGCCGGAGCGGGGCTCGAAGGGCAGGCGCGCGCGCGGCATCAAGCTGCTGAACATGGCGACCGACCGGATGAAGGAGAGCGTCCTCGCGGCCGTCGGCCGGTTCGAGGGCGGTCAGGGCGCCCAGCATGTGCCCTCCTGGCTCGAGGCGGAGCATCTCGACGAGCTCCTCGCCGAGCGCCGCGGCCCCAAAGGCTACGAGAAGCGCCAGGGCGCCGCCCGCAACGAGACGCTCGACCTCTCGGTGCAGGCGCTGGCCGTGGCGGAGTTCAAGGGGCTGAACCGGATCGACTGGCAGGCGCCGCCCGCCTGGGCCGAGGCGGGGCCCGCCAATCCGTTCGCCGTGGCGGTCTCCGCGGCTGCCGCTGAGGCCGCACCGGCCCCGCGCCGGCGCGCGCGGACCTCGCGCTCGCGATACATGGAGGGATCATGACGCTCGACGATATGGAGCGGCGGCTCACGGGGCTGCTCGACATCCGCCACCGGGGCGTGCGGTCGGGCTCTGTCGGGTCCGAACGGGTGGAGTATCAGAGCGATGCCGATCTCGCGCGGGCCATCGCCGATCTCGAACGGCGCATCGCGAAGGCACGGAAGACGGCGCGCCGGGTGATCCGGCCCTATGCGGTGAAGGACCTGTGATGGCGGGGACCTTCCTGCGCCGGCTCGGCGCCTGGGTCGGCGGGTTCGATGCGGGCCTCGCCAACCGGCGCCTGCGCGGCTTCCGTCCCGCACGCGCCCATGTGAATGCGCTTCTGGCCGCGGCCGGGCCCGACATGAACGCCCGCGCGCGCTATCTCGTTCGCAACAACGGCTATGCGCAGGGCGCGCTCGACAGCTGGGCCGCGAACACGGTGGGCACCGGGGTGAAGCCCTCCTCGCTCATCGCGGCGCCGGCGCGGAAGGCCGCCCTCCAGCGGCTCTGGCAGGACTGGACCGACGAGGCGGATGCCGAGGGGCTGACCGACTTCTACGGCCTCCAGCGCCGCATCGCGCGGGAGTTCTTCCTCACCGGCGAATGCTTCGTGCGCCTGCGCGCGCGGCGGCCCGGCGACGGGCTCACGGTGCCGCTCCAGCTCCAGTGCCTGCCCTCCGAGATGCTGCCGATCGGCAGGACCGAAGTTCTCGGCGGCGGGCGCGCGATCCGGCAGGGGATCGAGTTCGATGCGGTGGGCCGGCGGGGGGCCTATCACTTCCATCGCCGCCATCCGGGCGATCCGACCGAGCCGGGGCTTGCGGGCGAGACGGTGCGCGTGCCGGCCGAGGATGTGCTCCATATCGTCGATCCGGTCGAGAGCGGGCAGCTCCGCGGTGTCTCGCGCTTCGCGCCCGCCATCGTGAAGCTCTTCCTCCTCGATCAGTACGACGATGCCGAGCTCGACCGGAAGAAGGTCGCGGCCATGTATGCGATGTTCATCACCTCGAACGATCCGGATGCGGCGCCGCTCGAGGGCGAGCTGGGCGATCAGGTGGCGCCGGGGCAGATCGTGCGTCTCGACCCGGGCGAGGACATGAAGGTGGCCGATCCCGCGGATTCGGGCGCGACCTACGAGCCCTTCCAGTACCGCACGCTCCTGCAGGTCTCGGCCGCCCTCGGCATCCCCTACGCCCACCTGTCGCAGGACATGGTGAAGGCGAACTACTCCAATGCCCGCACCGCCCTCATGGAGTTCCGCCGCCGGGTGGAGGCCTTCCAGCATTCGGTCCTCGTCTATCAGCTCTGCCGTCCGGTCTGGGCGCGCTTCACCGATCTCGCGGTGCTGACCGGAGCGGTGCGGCTGCCGGGCTACGAGCGCCGGCGGCGGGAGTATCTCGCCTGCGAATGGCTGCCGCCGAAGTGGCAATGGGTCGATCCGCTGAAGGACATCCGCGCCGAGATCGAGGAGATCGGCGCGGGTCTCAAGAGCCGGTCGCAGGCGATCGGGGAGCGCGGCTACGACGCCGAGGAGGTCGACCGCCAGATCGCCGCCGACCGCAAGCGCGAGGGGCGGCTCGGGCTCGACTTCCGCCGCAGCGCGCAGGGCTCCTCCGCGCCTGCGGCGCAGGACGGGGCGCGCGGCGACGAGGAGGACGATGAGGACGACGACGGCCGCGCGGCGGACCGGGATGCCGGCAGGAGGGCAGAGCCATGAACTATCCGATGATCGCGGGCCGGGTGTTCGGCACGCCGCTGCTGGTCGATCCCGTGAAGGGCGCGGCCTTTCTGGCAGGCCTCGGCCCCCGGCTCGTGAACGGGGCGCTCGAGCTGCGCGGGCTCGAGGAGCTCGCGCCCGACCGCGTGGCCGAGGCCGGGCGGATCGCGCCGCGCGCCTCGGTGCTCCTCGACGATGCGGGCGACGCCCGGCGGGAGGCGGGCCGGCCGCTCTACCGTGTGGAGGGCGGCGTCGCGGTGATCGAGGTCACCGGCACGCTCGTGCACCGCGGCGGCTGGATCGGCCAGTCCTCGGGGACGACCTCCTACGAGGGGCTGATGGCGCAGATCACCGCGGCGGTGGCCGATCCGTCCGTGCGCGGCATCGCGCTCGAGATCGACAGCTACGGCGGCGAGGTGGCGGGCCTCTTCGATCTGGCCGACGCGATCCGGGCCGCGCGGGCGGTGAAGCCCGTGCGCGCCTTCGTGGCCGAAGCGGCGCTTTCGGCGGCCTATGCGATCGCGAGCCAGGCCGAACGGATCGTGCTGCCGCGCACGGGCGCCGTGGGCAGCATCGGCGTGCTCCTCGTGCATGCCGACTTCTCGCAGGCCATGGCCGACCGCGGCGTCGCGGTCACGCTGATCCATGCCGGGCGGCACAAGGTCGACGGCAATCCCTACGAGGCCCTGCCCGAGGGGGTGCGCGCAGACCTGCAGGCCCGCGTCGAGGCCTCGCGCGGGCTCTTCGCCGAGACGGTCGCGGCCGGCCGCGGCGCGCGGCTGACCCGACAGCAGGCGCTCGCCACCGAGGCGCAGGTGCTCGACGGCGCCGCCGCGGTGGCCGCGGGGCTCGCCGACGAGGTCTCCGATCTCCGCAGCGCCTTCGCCGCCTTCCGCGCGGACCTGTCCCGTCCGCACCTTCCATCCCCCCGGGCCGGCACGCCGGCCGCAGCCAAGGAGACCCCGACCATGACCGATGAGACCACGACCGGCGCCGCGCAAGGTACGGCCGCAGAGGGCAGCGCGCCCCCGCTGGAGGCGGCGGAAGGATCCGGCGCCGCACCGGTCGCGAATGTCGCCGTGGCCGAGGCGGCCGAACTGATCGAGATCGGCCAGCAGGCGGCCCGGCTCGGCCTGACCGTCGATGTGGCCGACGCGATGCGGCGCGGTCTCTCGGCCGCAGCCCTGCGCCGCACCGTGCTCGACGGGCTGGCGGCCCGGGGCGACGGGGCCGACCTCGTGGCCCATGCCCCGA
>NZ_MABH01000143.1 GCF_001720585.1 Cereibacter johrii
CCATGCCTGCGCAGCCCAGCACCGCCGCCGTCACCCCGTCCTCGGCCTCGGCGACCGCGATCTCGGCGGCAAGCCGCGCGAGCGTCGGGGGCGCCGCCGCCTCGACCTCGAGCACCGCGAGGCCTGAGGCACGGACCCGCCCGCACTGCCCCATGAGCCCGTAGCCGCGCAGGTTCTCCTCGATCACCGGCACCGACACGGGCAGGGTCGTCACGACCGAGAAGCGATGGCCCAGAAGGGCCGCCAGATGGAAGGCCGCCTGCCCGATCCCGAGGACCGGGCACGAGGCCGCGGCGCGCACCTCCGCAAGCCCGGTGTCGTCGAAACAGGCCAGCACGATGGCCTCGGCGCCTGCGGCGCGGGCCTCGGGCAGAAGCCGCAGGATCCCCGCCACCGCCGCCGCGCCGTCCTCGGGGCCCTGGATCGCGGGCGGACCTTCGTCGTTGGTCCAGCCCAGGATCTCGTGCCCCGGGGCAGCCGCCCGCGCGGCCTCGACCACGGCCTCGGTCATCGTGGCGCTGGAATTGGGATTGATGTAGAGAAGCCGCACTCAAACCCCCTTGCCCGCGTCCGATCCGGCCCGCGCCCGCCTGCGCCCGAGCGCCCAGACCGTGACGAGGAACAGCCCGATCACCGCGAAGGAGAAGACCGTGGTCAGCGTGCCGAGCGCGAAGATCACCGGCGTCGTGACATTGGTGGTCATGCCGTAGATCTCGAGCGGCAGCGTGTTGTGGCTGCCCGCGGTCAGCAGCGTCCGGGCGAACTCGTCGTAGGAGAGCGTGAAGCCGAACAGGGCCACCCCGATCAGCGAGGGCGCGATGATCGGCAGCACCACATGGCGGATCGTCTGCCAGGCGCTGGCCCCCTGATCGCGCGCAGCCTCTTCGTAGGCGGGATTGAAGCGGTTGAAGACGGCGAACATGATGAGAAGGCCGAAGGGCAGCGTCCAGGTGAGCTGCGCGCCGAAGCCCGAGCTGGCCCAATGCACCGGCAGGCCCGCCTGCGAGAAGATGAGCCCCACCCCGAGCGAGACGAGGATCGAGGGGATCACGAGGCTCGCCACCACGAGCTGGAACAGGAGGGCCGAGCCTGCGAACCTCTTGCGGAAGGCCAGCCCCCCCATCACCGAGACAGTGACGGTCGTGGCCATCACGAGAAGACCCAGCACGAGCGAGCGGCCGAAGGCGCCCCAGATGTCGCCCACCGCCTGCTCCTGGAAGAGATCGCGGAACCAGTGCAGCGAGACGCCGCGCATGGGAAAGGTGAGCCCGCCCTCGGGGCCCTGGAACGAGAGGATCGCGATGGTGATCGTGGGCCCGTAGAGGAACAGGAGGAACAGGCCGAAGACGGCGGCGAGGATGTAGAACGAGCGCGGACGCGGCTCCATCTCAGAGCTCCTTCCGGATGTCGACGAGGCGCAGCAGGATGCCGATGGTGAGAAGGACGGTCGCGAGCAGCACCACCGCCGTGGCCGAGGCCGAGGGATATTGCAGCAGCGCGATATCGTTCGAGATCAGCCGGCCCACATTCGCCGCCTGCGAGCCCGACATGAAGCGCACGGTGATGAAGTCGCCCATCACGAGGGTGATGACGAAGATCGAGCCGATCATGATGCCGGGCCTCGTCAGGGGCAGGATCACGTTCCAGAGCGTCTGAAAGCCCGAGGCCCCGGCGTCGCTCGCGGCCTCGAGGAGGCTCCGATCGATCCGCATCATGGTGTTGAAGATCGGCACCACCATGAAGAGCGTGTAGAGATGGACGAAGGCCAGGATCACCGAGAAGTCCGAGAAGAGCAGCCACTCCAGCGGCTCGTCGATCACCCCCAAGGAGATCAGGGTCGAATTGGCGATGCCGTTGCGGCCGAGAAACGGGATCCACGAGATCATGCGGATGATGTTCGAGGTCCAGAAAGGGATGGTGCAGAGCAGGAACAGCGCCGTCTGCCATGTCTGGCTGCGGACATGGAAGGCGAGGAAATAGGCCACGGTGAAGCCCAGCACCAGCGTCACCGCCCAGGTGATCGCGGCATATTTGAAGGTGTTGAGGAACACCCGATAGGTGACCTCCGAGCCGAACAGGAACGCGTAATTCTCCCAGGAGAAGGCCGGGACGATCGAGAAATCGGTGGCCGTCCAGAAGCTCACGATCACGATCATCACGATCGGCAGGACGAGGAAGGCCGCCAGCACCAGCGTCAGCGGCGCGGCCAGAAGCCAGCCCGTCACGTTCGGCGATTTCAGAATGCGCTCCATCTTTCCTCCGGGAGGCGGGCGGCCCTTCCCCTCATGGGAAAGGCCAAGGGCCGGTGGCCCGGCGAAACCTGCGCGGCCGATACAGGCGGGCTCACACCCGCTGACGGATGATCTCTGCCGGCAGGATCACAGCCAAGACCCTTATGGTTCAGCTATTTGTGACACTATCTTCATGCATGACGTGAAGCGCCACAGTCGCACCGATTCAGGCTCGGGCGGCACATCGCCCGAGCCTGGCCCGGATCAGGCCGCGATGAACTCGTTCCACTTGCGGACCATGTACTGGTTCTCGTCCATCACCGAGTTCCAGCAGGCGACGCGGCCCATGCGCTCCTCGAACGAGCCGCCGTCGCGCACCTCGCCCGCCTGCGCCATGGCCTGACCCTGCGGGTTGGTGATCGTGTCGGCGGCGGGCTTGCCCTCGAACCAGTAGCCCCATTCGTTCTCGGACATGAACTCTTTCGAGGTCTCCGGCACGGCGGAATAGTAGCCCTGCCGCATGAGGAAGCCGCCGACCCAGCCCGAGAGATACCAGTTGATATATTCGTAGGCCGCCTCCAGCGCGAGCCCGTCGAGCCGCGCCGACAGGCCGATGCCGCCGCCCCACGAGCGATAGCCCTCCTTGAGCGGCTGGTAGACGCAGGGAATGCCGCGCGACTTCACCGCCGTGATGGCCGGCGACCACATGGACTGGATCACCACCTCGCCCGAGGCCATCAGGTTCACGCTCTCGTCGAAGGTCTTCCAGAAGGCGCGGAACTGGCCCGCCTTCTTGGCCTCGGTGAAGATCGCCATGGTCCTGTCGATCTCCCCGCGGGTCATGTTGCCCTTGTCGCCGTAGGTGATCTCGCCCATGGCCTCGCAGACCATGGCCGCATCCATGATGCCGATCGAGGAGATGTCGAGGATCGAGGCCTTGCCCTTGAACTCGGGGTTCAGAAGCTCGGTCCAGCTTTCGATCGGGCGGCCGATCAGGTCGGGGCGGATGCCCAGCGTATCGGCGTTGTAGATCGTGGGGATGAGCGTCATCCAGCCCGACTCTTCCTGCACGAAATCCTTGCCGCCGGGGCCGGAGGTGAAGCCCACGGTATGCGGCGCGGTGCCTTGGGCGACGGTGCTTTCGGGCGTGAGCTTGCCCGAGCGGAAGATGCCCACGATCTTGTCGTAATTCTTGATCTTCGACGTATCCATCGCCTGCAGGTTGCCGGTCGGCCAGACCTTCTTGCAGATCCAGTATTCGATGTCGGCGATGTCGAAACTGTCGGGCTGGGTCGCGGCGCGCTGGGTCACCGCGTCGCTGTCGAGCGCGGTCATGGTGAGGGTGAAGCCCAGATCCTCCTTCACCTTCTGCGCCACCTCGTTGAGGTTCGACACGCCGGTGCCGAACTGGCGCAGCGTGATGTCCTTGATGTCCTGCGCCCAGATCATCGGCGCGGGGAAGGCCGAGGCCAGGCCCGCGGCCGCCGCGCCCTTGAGCAGCGTCCGGCGGCTGTAATGGTTCTTCTTCATGGGATCATCCCTCTGTTGGACTGGATCAGGCCTGGAGGCGGTGCATCCGCCCCTCGTCCCAGGCGAGGTGCACGGACTCGCCGGGGTTTTTCGGTTGCTCGAAGAAGGTCGCCTCGGGGATCAGGGCCACGAGCTCCTGATCTCCGGCGGCCCGCAGGGTCAGCGCCACATGCGCCCCCTGATATTCCACCGCCTGCACCACGGCCTCCTGCCCGGCCGGGTCGAGACGGATCTCGTCGCAGCGCAGCGCGAAGCGGCCCTGCGGCAGCGCCACCACATTGTGCCCGCCCATGAAGCGGGCGACGAACTCGGTGCGGGGCGCGTTGAAGACCTCGCGCGCGGGGCCCGCCTGCTCGATCTTCGCATTGTTCATCACCACGATCTCGTCGGCCAGAGCCAGCGCCTCGTCCTGCCCGTGGGTGACATGGATGAAGGAGATCCCGAGCTCGCGCTGAAGTCGCTTCAGCTCGGCGCGCATCCGGATGCGGAGGAACGGATCCAGCGCCGACAGCGGCTCGTCGAGAAGCAGCACCTGCGGCCCGGTGATGAGCGCGCGCGCCAGCGCCACGCGCTGCTGCTGGCCGCCCGAGAGCTGCGCGGGCAGCCGGTCGGCATAGCGGCCCATGTCGACGAGCTCGAGCATCTCGGCCGCCTTCGCCCGGCGCTGGGCGGCCTCCACCCCCTTCATCTTCAGCGAGAAGGCCACATTGTCCGTCACCGACAGATGCGGAAAGAGCGCGTAGCTCTGAAACATCATCGCCGTGCCGCGCCGTGCCGGCGGCAGCCGCGTCACATCCTTGCCCGACAGGAGGATCGAACCCTCGGTCACCGTCTCGTGGCCCGCGATCATGCGCAGGGTCGAGGACTTGCCGCAGCCCGAAGGCCCGAGGAGGCAGACGTAACTGCCCCCCACGAAAAGGTGGCTCACATCCGCAACCGCGACGGCCGAGCCGCCGTAGCGCTTCGTCACATGCACGAGTTCGAGATCGTGTCCGGTCCGCATGGCATCCCCGTCGCTGCTGTCCCGAGGCTGACGCGGCCGGCTTGCTTGCGGCAATCCCGCGCCGCGCCGCGGGAGGCGGGAAACTGCGCCTGCCCAAAATTCAGGCGATCCGCACCGGGTGGCGACATGATCCGATGCAGGATTGTATACATGCCTGTCCTATCGCGGCGCGCCTCTTGCTCTCGGCGCGGCCCGGGGCAAGGACTGGGCCATGGAGATGCGAGGCAGCATGACAGAGGACGCGGCGGCGCTTTCGGGCGGGGGCAACGACACGGTGGCGGGCCGCCTTGCGCTGGCGATCCACGAGCACCGGATCCAGCCGGGCACGAAACTCGCGGAAGACGAGCTGGGCGAGATCTTCGGGGTGAGCCGGACGCTGGTGCGTGCGGCGCTCCAGCAGCTCTCGCACGAGCGGCTGGTGACGCTCCGGCGCAACCGCGGTGCCTTCGTGGCCCAGCCCTCGGTGCGCGAGGCGCGCGAGGTGTTCGAGGCCCGCAACCTGCTCGAGCCGCGCACCGCGCGCTCGGCCGCGGCGCGGGCAACGGCGGCCGACATCGCCCGGCTGCAGCGTCATATCGACGAGGAACATGCCGCGCTCGACGCGGGCGATCCGGGGCGCGCGCTGCGCCTCTCGGGCCAGTTCCACATCGAGGTCGCGGTCATCGCCGATCAGGACACGATCCGCGACTTCGTGGCCCAGCTCGTCGCCCGCTCCTCGCTCATCATCGCGCTCTACTGGCAGCGCCGCACCGCGCTCTGCGAGAGCCATGCCCATCACGCGCTCCTGCGGGCGCTGGCCGACGGAGACGGGGCCCGCGCCGAGGAGATGATGAAGGGCCACCTCCTGGATCTCGTCTCATCGCTCGACCTGCGCAATCCCGCGCCGCCCGCCCGGTCGCTCCGCGAAGCGCTCGACCGGATCTGACCCGCCCTGCGGCACATGCGCCCGCCCCGTGCCGCCCTGCGGCACATGTGCCCGTCCTGTGCCGCCCTGCGGCACATGCGCCCGCCTCCTCACTCATTCCGTTTTTTGATTGCGATCAAGGACGTTTCCGGCTTGCCTGCCCAAAAGGGGCATCCAGTTTCCCCCGGAGTGCAAGATGCGATTGACCAAGTTCAGCGACTATGCCCTGCGCGTCCTGCTCTATGCGGCGAGCATCGAGGACGGCCGGCTTGTGACCATCGGCGAGACCGCCTCGATCTACGGCATCTCGCAGGGGCACCTGAAGAAGGTGGTGATGAACCTCATCCATGCAGGCTTCCTGCAGGGCACGCGCGGGCGCACCGGCGGCTTCCGCCTCGCCCGCCCGGCAAGCGAGATCCGGCTGGGCGAGGTGCTGCGCGCCACCGAGACCGATTTCGCGCTGGTCGAATGTTTCCAGCAGGGCAACGCCTGCTGCATCAGCCGCCCCTGCCGCCTGCCGCCGATTCTCGCCAAGGCGGTCTCGTCCTTCATGGACACGCTCGACGAATTCACCATCGCCGACGTGATGATGGCGCCGACCCAGTTCGGGCTCGAGGAACCGCTCGAGGCCTAGCGCCGGGGGGCGCGCACCAGCGCCACCGTGAAGATCACCAGCGCCACCCAGATCATCGGGAAGGCAATGGCCTCGGCCCGGCCGAAGGGCTCGCCGAAGACGAAGACCGCCGTCAGGAAGATCAGGGTCGGCGCCACATATTGCAGGAAGCCGATGGTCGAGAGCTTCAGGAGCTTCGCGCCGTTGGCGTAGAGCATCAGCGGCACCGCCGTGACGACGCCCGTGCCGAGGAGAAGCGCCTGATCGGCGAGGCTTCCGTGCAGGAAATGCCCCTGCCCCGACCCTTCCACCCAGATCAGCACGCCGAGCGCCGGCGGAAGCAGAAGCAGCACCTCGAGCAGGAACCCCTGGTTCGGCCCGAGCGGCAGCGACTTCTTGAGGTAAGCGTAGCAGCCCCAGGTCAGCATCAGCGAGATGGCCACGATGGGCAGCCGCCCCGCCTCGACGGTCAGCACGATGACCGCCGCCACCGCAAGCACGATCGCCACCAGCTGCAGCCGGTTCAGCCGCTCGCCCAGCAGCACCGCGCCGAGAAAGACGCTGAAGAGCGGGTTGATGTAATAGCCGAGCGCCGTGTCGAGCGCGTGCCCCGCGCCGATGGCCCAGACATAGATCCCCCAGTTGACCGAGATGAGCGCGGCCGTCGCCGCCGCCATCAGGAGCATCCGCGGCGAGCGCAGCGCCGCGCGCAGATCCTGCGTCCGCCCGAGCGCGACAAGGACGGCAAGCGCCACCGGCACCGACCAGATCACCCGGTGCGCCACCACCTCGTAGGCGGGGATATGGGACAGCGCCTTCATGTAGACCGGCAGGAAGCCCCAGATCAGATAGGCCGACAGGGCAAAGGCCATGCCGCGCGGGCTGTCTTCGTTGCGGGGAAGGGTTGCATCGGCCATCGGATCATCCTCGGAGAATCCGTCCGCCTTACAGGAGCCCGCGGCCGGGCGCCAATCCCTTCTCGTGCGGTCTCCCATCGCGTTTGGTGATGGATCGCCGCGCGTCCGCGCGCCGCAGGAGCGCTATGGGCCTGCGCGGCCCGTCTCGGCGCCCCGTGCGGGAGGCGCGGGCACCCGTCGCACGGCCCAAAGCCGACTGAAAACGTCAATCATATGATTTTCATGGAAAATATTGCATTCCCTCGCACCGCCGCCCATCATGATCCGCGGCGCCTGCGACTCGGCTGGCGCCGACGGGTCAGGGGCGGGGCGACGGCCGGGCCGTTCCGGGGAACGGGCGCAGGTGCCCTCCGCCGCTGACAGGACATGCGGACGGGCCCCGGGGCCCCCGCCGAACGTATCACGGGCGGGCAGCCGCCCGCCGCGCCGGCCCGGCTCCTGCCGCCTGCCCCTCCGGGCATGGGCAGGGGTGCGGGGCTGGTCGAAGGCGACAGGAAAGGACGGACATGAAGGGCGACGAGAAGGTTATCGACTATCTCAACAAGGCGCTGCGGTCGGAGTTGACAGCCGTCAGCCAGTACTGGCTGCACTACCGCCTGCAGGAGGACTGGGGCTTCGGCGCGATCGCCGACAAGTCCCGCGCCGAGAGCATCGAGGAGATGCACCACGCCGACCGGCTGATCGCCCGGATCATCTTCCTCGAAGGGCATCCGAACCTGCAGGCGCTCGACCCGCTGCGGATCGGCCAGACCCTCAAGGAGACGCTCGAAGCCGACCTCGCCGCCGAGCATGACGCGCGCACCCTCTATATCGAGGCGCGCGACCATTGTGAGAGCGTGCGCGACTATGTCTCGAAGGACCTGTTCGAGTCGCTGATCGCGGACGAAGAGGGGCACATCGACTTCCTCGAGACGCAGCTCGAGCTGATGGAGAGCATCGGTGTCCAGAATTACGGGATGCTCAACGCGAAATCGGCCGACAAGGCCGAGAGCGGCGACCACTGACAGACGGCCGGCCGCCGCAGGAGAGACGCGGCGGCCGGAAGCCCCCGCCGCCGGACCATCCGGCGCCGCGGGGCCGAGATCGCAGGGCCGGACCAGGGTCTCGGCCCGCCCTCGCGGCGGCGATCCGATGGCACGGCCGGGCCTTGCCTCGAAACGGTCAGGCGCCGGTAAAGGCACCCCGGGGCACTGGGTAGGCCGCGCGGCCGAGACTCCCACTCCTCCGGACCCGATCCCCTGTCACGGAGCCCCACGCGGCGTTTCCGCGCGCCCCGAGGCATCTGCTGCCCGAAAAGCAGGCATCTGCTTCGTCCCGACCCGCGGCGTCCTATCCCTTTCGGCCACTCCCTCCTCGCGTCGCTTGCCGAAGCGCGGCCGCGGGAGCACTGTCCCAAGCGTATCGCAGGACCGCGGACGCGCGGGACGGCACGAGGGAGACTGACGACCTAGCCGGCCCGCGGGACGTTTCGCCCCGAGCGTCGGATCCGGGGTGCGTGCCTCCACCGCCGCCCTGACGCGTGCCGCCGGATGACCCTGCCCCAAGGGTTCTTTCAGGCATGACCAAATCGGAACTTTCCCGCCTTGCCGTCGTCGTCAGCGGCTCCGTCCCAGCGGACACGCAGACCCGGATCGACCGGGGCGAGAATCCCCGGCTCGACTTCACCCATCTCGAGAGCCTGGGCGCCACGGTCTTCACCCGGGATTCCGTGCCCGAGGGCCGGGCTTTCCTCCGCCGCACGCTGGGCGACCGCTTCGCCCCGGCCGAAGCCGTGGCCGAAGCGGCCGACCGGTTCGACGCGATCTTCTGCGTGGCCGAGGACATTGGCGTGCCGGTGGCGCTGGCCCTTCGGCTCCGCGGCAAGCGGACCCCGCTGCTCGTGGGGGTGCACGGCCACTACCTCGCCAACCGCAAGTTCCGGCTCTGGGCGCTGGCGGCGCGCCACGATCCGGGCACCCGCTTCCTGCCGCTGTCCGAGTCGATCCGGGCGCGGCTGATCTCCGAATTCGGCATTCCGGCCAGCCGCTGCCACACGCTCTGCGTGCCGATCGACACCCGCTTCTTCGCCCCCGAGCCCGCCCCCGAGGCCGATCCGCCGATGATCCTGAGCGCGGGCGCCGCACAGCGCGATTATCCCACGCTGATCGCCGTGATGAAGGACGTGCCGGCGCGCTTCCGCATCGCCTCGGGCTCGAGCTGGATCGGCGAGGCCACGAAGCTCGCCGTGCCCGAGACCTGCACGATGGGCAGCGCGGGCTCGATGCCGGGGCTGCGCGCGCTCTATGCCGCCGCCGCCATGGTGGTGCTGCCGCTGCAGGATGTGGTCCATGCCAGCGGCTATGCGGTGGCGATGGAGGCCATGGCCATGGGCAAGCCGCTGATCGTGACCCGCACCGAGGCTCCGGCCGATTTCTTCCGCGACGGCGAGACCTGCCTGCTCGTGCCGCCCGGCGATGCGCCGGCGCTGCGCTCGGCGATCCTGCGCCTCCTCGAGGATGCCGACCTCCGCGCGCGGCTGGGCCGCGCGGCGCGGCATCTGATGGAGGAGCGCTACGGGATGGAGAGCTACACCGCCGATCTCGTGCGGCTTCTGACGGAGGTGAGCCGCCCGCCTGCACAGGCGCAGGGGCCGGGCCACTGGGTCCGGCGGCCCCGGGGCGGCTGAGGCGCCCCTAGCTTGCCGTCCGGTTGGCCGGCGCCCCGCGCTGGTCGGCCTCGGCGTAGAACTTGCGCTTCTGCTCATACATGTGCCGGTCCGCCCGCTTGATCGTGGCCTCGATCGTCTCGTTCGGCCTGCTCGTCGCATGGCCGATCGAGACCGAGAGCGGCGCCGTGAAATGGAAGCGGTTGTTCACCGTGAGAAGCCGCTTGATCGTGTCGACCATCGCTTGCGCCATAGCCTCGCTCGACCGCGGCATGACCACCGCAAATTCGTCGCCGCCGATGCGCGCGGGATGGTTCGTCTCGGCCGCCGCCTCCTTCAGCACCTCGCCCAGCCGCCGGAGCAGCTGGTCGCCCGCGTCGTGGCCGAGCGCGTCGTTCACTTCCTTGAGCCCGTTCAGATCCAGCATCACGATGGAGACCGGCCGCACGCCCTGCCTCTCGAGCCGGTTCAGCTCGTCGATGTAGAAGGCGCGGTTGCTCACCCCCGTGAGAACATCGTGCTTGCCGAGATAGGCGAGATAGGCCTCGGCCTTCTTGCGGGCCGTGATGTCGGTCAGCGCCACCTGAACCAGCGACCAGTCGTGCTCGTGCCCGGGCAGCACGGCGAAATGCATGATGACAGCCCGCTCGGTCCCGTCGAGCGCGTAATTCACCACCTCGCGGCTGTGATAATAGTGGTGGTTCCAGAGCTCGATCAGCTGCTCGCGGAAGTGCGGCTCCATGCTGTCGCGGAAGATGTCGCTCAGATGGCTGAGAAGCGTGCGCTTGTCGGGGGCGCAGAACATGTCGAGCGTCGCCTGGTTCACGTCGATCACCCGGATCTCGCCCATGCATTGCCGGACGAACTCGGGGTGGACGTCGGTGAAGACCCGCAGATCCACGATGCCGCGCGCGCGCAGGTTTTCGAGAAGCTGGCGGATCTGGCTGAAATCCTCGACCCAGAGCGAGGTCGGCGAATGTTCGAAGATGCCCTCGGCGTAGCGCCGGCTGGCGCGTTCGAGCCTGCGCGCCTCTTCGCGGGCGGTCACATCCTCGCAGGTCAAAAGGATCCGCTCGAGGCTCTCCTCGGATCCGGGCAGCACCGCGCCGCGCAACTGGATGTCGAGCCTGCGCCCGCCCAGCGTGTAGTTGACCGCGAGGCTGGAGAAGGTCTGCTCGCCTGCCCAGAGCTGCGACAGCTCGTTCACATGGCTCTGGAGCATGTCGTCGCGGAAGACCCGTTCGAGGTTCTCCGTCAGATGCTCGAGATCGCGCGCCTCGTAGAGGGCGAGCGTGCGGGCATTCACCTTGAGAACCCGGATGCTGCGCGAACAGGCGGCGACGCGCGACAGGTCGGCCTCGAGGAAGGCGCGGATATCGGTCACGCCCTCGGCGCGCCATTGGTCGAACAGGGCACGGACGCCGCTGAAATCCTCGATCCACATCGAGATCGGGGCAAGATCGAAGGCAGCCTCTTCGATCGGCCTCGTCGTAGCGGTCATGCCATGCGCCTCTTGAGGGATTCTTGAACCGACAAGGGCGACTCATACATGGGACCGAGGAGAGCCCGCAAATGGAACCTCGCTCCCTGCGCGGCCGAGCGCGCGGACCCGGGTGTCGCCTGCGGAAAGCGACGTGTTCTTCACCATCTGCAAGCTTTACCGGCGCCGGAAGAAGCGGCCCGCCGCGATGCGCGCGAGCGCCCCGATCGCGCCGAAGGCCCCCGGGTCCAGAGCCTCGCCCGCGGTGGCGAGGAGCCCGCGCCTGCCGCCCCGTCGACGCCCCGGAGAGGAAACGGCACGTCCCCGGGCTGCGACAGCCCCGCGCGGCAGCCCTGCGTCGGCGCCATCGGCGGTTGCCGCGCAGGCACCGGCCCGCCATTGTAGCCCTGCATCCCTCTTACGGACCTTCCATGCCCGATCCCCATCCCCCGCCCATCCCGTCCAAGGACCGCTCGTTCGCGGCGCGCGTCCAGACCGGGGCTCTCGTCATCATCGCCTTCGCGGTCGTGCTGGCCCTGCTCGTGCAGGCGCAGTTCATCCTGATCTCGCTCGCCGTCTCGGTGATCCTCTTCAGCCTGACCTCGGACGCCATCGCCCTCGTCGCGCGCGTCCGCTTCGGGCCGGTCAAGATCCCGAACTGGCTGGCCAGCAGCCTCGCGCTGCTCCTTCTGGCCACCGTGCTCCTGTCGCTGGCCGCGGTGATCGTCTCGCAGGTCAATACGGTGCTGCTGACCGCGCTCAGCTACAGCGAGCAGGCCCCGGCCGCCGTGGCCGCGATCTTCTCCTGGCTCGGCAAGGACGCCGAGGAGGCGGTGCTCTCCTCGCTTCGGGCCGTCGAGATCTCGGGCTATCTGCGCACCCTCGCCGCTCAGGCAGGCACGCTGATGCAGGCCACGGTGCTTGTCATCCTCTTCGTGGGCTTCCTCTTCGCCGAGCGGGTCTGGTTCCCCGTCAAGCTTCTCAATCTGTTCGGCAACCCCGACCGCGCCCGCCGGGTCGAGGAGATCGTGAGCTCGATCATGCACCGGGTGAACCGCTACCTGCTGGTCAAGACGCTGGTCTCGGCGATCACCGGCCTTCTCGTCTGGGGCGTGGCGCTGGCCTTCGGGCTGGATCTTGCGGCGCCTCTGGGGATGCTCACCTTCATCCTGAATTTCATCCCGAGCCTCGGCTCGATCGTGGCCACGCTTCTCATGGTGCTGGTCACGTTCGTGCAGACGGTCGATGTGGGCACGGCGCTCTCGGTTCTGGCGCTGGTGGGGGTGATCCAGTTCATCTGCGGCAACATCCTCGACCCGATGCTGATGGGCCGCGCGCTGCAGCTCTCGTCCTTCGGGATCATCATCAGCCTTGCCTTCTGGGGCGCGATCTGGGGCATCCCGGGGATGTTCCTCTCGGTGCCGATCATGGTCGGGCTGATGATCGTCTGCGCCGAGACCGAGGCGCTGCGGCCCATCGCGGTGCTCCTGTCGCGCGAGGGGCTGGCCGCGCCCATGCATCCCGAACGCCCGGCCGCCCCGTCCCGGGCCGACCCCGAGCCTGGGCCCGAGACAGTGGCGTCGCGGCGGGGGGGCCTGTGAGCCCGCCCCTCAGGCGGCCCGCGAAGAGGGTGTGTCGACCCGGCCCGCCATGACCGGGGCGAGCCAGCGCTCGACCTCGGCCAGTTCCATGCCCTTGCGACGGGCATAATCCTCGGCCTGATCGCGCTCGACCCGCGCGAGGCCGAAGTAATAGGCGTCGGGATGGCCGATATAGAGGCCCGAGACCGACGAGCCCGGCCACATGGCCATGCTCTCGGTCAGTTCCACCCCCGTGGCCGCGGTCGCGTCGAGCAGGCGGAAGAGCGTGACCTTCTCGGTATGGTCGGGCTGGGCCGGATAGCCCGGCGCGGGCCGGATGCCGCGGTAGGGTTCGGCATGGAGCTGGTCGGGCGTGAAGGATTCATCGGGGGCATAGCCCCAGAGCTCGCGGCGCACCCTCTCGTGCAGCCTCTCGGCCATGGCCTCGGCGAAGCGGTCGGCCAGCGCCTTGACCATGATGGCCGAATAGTTGTCGTTCGCCCGGTCGAACCGCTCGGCGATGGAAGCCTCTTCGGGGCCGGCCGTCACGACGAAGCCACCGACCCAATCGGCCCCCGCCCCCTCGGGCGCCACGAAATCCGACAGCGCCAGATTGGGCCGTCCTTCGCGCTTCGTGACCTGCTGGCGGAGCGTGAAGAAGGTGGCAAGCTCGACCTGCCGCGCCTCGTCGGCATAGAGGCGGATATCGTCGCCCACTGCATTGGCGGGCCAGAAGCCCACCACCGCGCGCGGCGTGAACCAGCGTTCCGCCACGATGCGCGCGAGCATCTCCTGCGCATCGGCAAAGAGCGCGCGGGCGGCCTCGCCCTGCGCCGCATCCTCGAGGATGCGCGGATAGACCCCCTTCAACTCCCAGGTCTGGAAGAACATCGTCCAGTCGATGTAGCGCGCGATCTCGGCCAGATCCCATCCGTCGATGATCCGGCTGCCGGTGAAGCCCGGCCGCACCGGCCGGTGCGCGGCCCAGTCGAGCTTCAGCGCATTGGCGCGCGCCGCCGCCAGCGGCAGGCGCTGCTTGGCGCGTTCCGACCGGGCGTGGCGCTCGGCCACCTCGGCATAGTCGGCGCGCAGCCCCTCGACATAGCTGCCCCTGCGCTCGGCGCTGAGGAGCTGGCCCACCACCCCCACCGCCCGGCTCGCATCGGTGACATAGACCGCGGGGCCCTTGCGGTAGGAGGGCGCGATCTTCACCGCCGTATGGACCTTCGAGGTGGTGGCCCCGCCGATCAGCAGCGGGATGTCGAAGCCTTCGCGCTCCATCTCGGCCGCCACCGTCACCATCTCGTCGAGCGAGGGCGTGATGAGGCCCGAGAGGCCGATCGCATCCACCTTCTCGGCCCGCGCCACCTCGAGGATCTTCGCCGGCGGCACCATCACGCCCAGATCGATGATCTCGTAATTGTTGCAGGCCAGAACCACGCCCACGATGTTCTTGCCGATGTCATGCACATCGCCCTTCACCGTGGCCATCAGCACCTTGCCCGCGGCCTCGCGGCCCTCGCCGCCGCCGAGGCGCTTCTCCTCCTCCATGTAGGGCAGGAGCACGGCCACGGCCTGCTTCATCACCCGGGCCGATTTCACCACCTGCGGCAGGAACATCTTGCCCGCGCCGAAGAGGTCGCCCACCACGTTCATCCCCGCCATCAGCGGGCCCTCGATCACATGGAGCGGCCGCTCGGCCGCCTGCCGGGCCTCTTCGGTATCCGCCTCGATGAATTCGGTGATGCCATTGACCAGCGCATGTTCGAGCCGCTTCTCGACCGGCCAAGCGCGCCAGGCCAGATCGCGCGCCTTCTCCTCGCGCACACCGCCCCGGAACCGCTCGGCCACCGCCAGCAGCCGCTCGGTCCCGGTGCCGCCCTGCTTCGGCGCGCGGTTCAGCACCACATCCTCGCAGGCCTCGCGCAGCTCGGGGTCGATCTGGTCGTAGACGGCAAGCTGGCCCGCATTCACGATCCCCATGTCCATCCCGGCGCGGATCGCATGGTAGAGGAAGACCGCATGCATCGCCTCGCGCACGGGCTCGTTGCCGCGGAAGCTGAAGGAGAGGTTCGACACGCCGCCCGAGACATGGGCATGGGGCAGGTTCTCCCGGATCCAGCGCGCGGCCTCGATGAAGTCGACCCCGTAATTGTCGTGCTCCTCGATGCCCGTGGCCACGGCGAAGACGTTCGGATCGAAGATGATGTCCTCGGGCGGGAAGCCCACCTCCTCGACGAGGATCCGGTAGGCCCGGGCGGAGATCGCGGTCTTGCGCGCGAAACTGTCGGCCTGCCCCTCCTCGTCGAAAGCCATGACCACGACCGCGGCCCCGTAGGCGAGGCAGAGGCCCGCCTGCCGCCGGAAGGCCTCCTCGCCCTCCTTCAGGCTGATCGAATTGACCACGGGCTTGCCCTGCACGCATTTCAGCCCGGCCTCGATCACCTCCCATTTCGAGCTGTCGATCATCAGCGGCACCCGCGCGATGTCGGGTTCGGAGGCGATCAGGTTGAGGAACTCGACCATGGCGGCCTTCGAGTCGATCAGCCCCTCGTCCATGTTCACGTCGAGGATCTGCGCCCCGTTCTGCACCTGATCGCGCGCGACCTCGAGCGCGGCCGCATAGTCGCGGTTGGTGATGAGCTTGCGGAAGCGGGCCGAGCCCGTGACGTTCGTCCGCTCGCCCACATTGACGAAGGGGATGTCGGGCGTGAGGACGAAGGGCTCGAGGCCCGAGAGACGGAGGTAACGGGTCATGCGAGGGTCCTCGGCGCAAGATCGGCCACCGCGTCGGCGATGGCGCGGACATGGTCGGGCGTGGTGCCGCAGCAGCCGCCCACGACATTGACGAGCCCTTCGCGGGCGAAGCGGGCGACCTGTGCCGCCGTCTCGTCCGGGCCCTCGTCATACTGGCCGAAGGCGTTGGGCAGGCCCGCGTTCGGATAGGCGCAGATGGCGGCATCGGCCACACCCGCAAGCTCGGCCAGATGGGGCCGCATGGCCGCGGCCCCGAGCGCGCAGTTCAGCCCCACCGTGAAGGGCCGCGCATGGCGCACCGAATGCCAGAAGGCTGTCGGCGTCTGGCCCGAGAGCGTGCGGCCCGACGCATCGGTGATCGTGCCCGAGATCATCAGGGGCAGCCGGCGGCCTGCCTCGGCGAAGGCCTCGAAACAGGCGAAGATCGCGGCCTTCGCATTCAGCGTGTCGAAGATCGTCTCGATCAGGATGAGATCCGCGCCGCCCGCGATCAGCGCCCGCACCTGCGTGCCGTAGGCCGCGCGCAGATCGTCGAAGCTCACGGCGCGGTAGCCCGGATCGTTGACGTCCGGGCTGATCGAGGCGGTGCGGTTGGTGGGCCCCACCGCGCCCGCCACGAAGCGCGGCCGCCCGTCGAGCGCCGTCGCCCGATCGAGCGCGCGCCGCACGAGGCGCGCCCCCTCGCGGTTCAGATCCTCGACAGCGCCCTCCATCCCGTAATCGGCCTGCGCGATGGTGGTGGCCGAGAAGGTGTTGGTCTCGACGATGTCGGCACCGGCCATCGCATAGCGGAAGTGGATCTCCTCGATGGCCTGCGGCTGGGTCAGGATCAGGAGGTCGTTGTTGCCCTTCTGCGGCCGTTCGGCATGGTGGCGGCAGCCGCAGCCGGCATAATCCTCCTCGCTCAGCCCGAGCGCCTGGATCTGGGTGCCCATCGCCCCGTCGAGGATCAGGATGCGTTGGCGCACGAGGGCCTCAAGAGCCGGAACGGCGCGGGAGGGCGGAAGCGAAAAGGTCAGCATGGAGTCCGGTCGGATCAGGAGGGGAAGCGGAGACCATAGCCGGATGGGGGTCATCAATCACTCTCATATCCCGCACTATCATCATGAAGACGTTTCATGATGATCCGTCCCTGACACCGCGGCCCCGACATCTGCGCTCTCCGTGAGAATGCGGCACCCGCGGTCCCTGCCCCCACGGGCCAGCGGGATGAAAGCCAACTCCTCTTCTGCCATGGCGGAACCGGCGCGCGGGGCCGCTGCAGGCTTGCCTCGCCCTGCCCGTGACTTTACCAAGACGAGCAATCTTCCCCGCGGCCCTTTTGCGCGCGGGGCACCGGGAGATCTGTCAGATGCCGTCACCGCGCGCCGCCTTTCCTCTCCAGCCGAAGGCGCGGGCCGCTGCCCTGCTGACCGCAGGCCTGATCCTCGCCGCCTGCGGCGGGGGCGGCGGCGGCGGATCGGCCCCTGTCGGGCCGGGCTTCAGCGGGCGCGAGGTCAAGACCGAGGGCATCGAGTCCTACACGACCGATCACAACCGCTTCACCCGTGCGCGGATCGATCTGGCCTCGACCCCGGCCGACCGCGAGGCGCTGGCGGGCTTCGACGGCGGCGGGTCGCCCGCGGGCTACGCGCGTCTCATCAAGGACGCCGAGAACAGCTTCCCCGACAGGACCTTCGTCGAGGTCATCGCAGAGGTCGCGCCTCTGACGGGCGGCGGCGAGAAGGTCGTCAAGGTGCTCCGCCTGACCGCGGACCAGGCGCCCTTCGACAATGTGGACAGCAGCGGGAACGCGATCGGCAGCGGCAAATACTATTTCCGGGGCACGGGAGACTTCCGCGTCTATGCGAGCGTCGACGGCGGCGCGGTGCGGACCGGCCGCGGCGACCTCGAGAACCTCGTCATCGACTTCGACCGGGGCACCGCGGCGATCAACCTGCGGACCGGACAGGAGGGCGCCTCCGAGATCGAGACCGAGATCAAGGCGGACAATCTGACCTTCAACATCCTGACCGGCGAGTTCGGGGGGGCGATCACCCAGACGGCGCGGGTGGATGGCGAGACGCTCTCGGCCCAGGGCTTCCTGCGCGGCAGCATCAGTGCCGACGAGACGAGCCTGCGGCAGCACGACCAGAGGATGACCACCTCGGGCGTCTATCACGCCACCGGCGAGCGCCTGACGTCGCAGGGCATCTTCTGGGGGAGCCATCCCAACGTCGACAAATGAAGGCTGCGGCGCTGGCCGCGCTCCTCGCCGCCCTGCCGGCCGCGGTCGCGGCGCAGAGCTACGAGCTCGGCCGCAGCGGCGATCTGGTGGTCTCGGAGCGGCTGAGGATCTTCGCCCAGGGGCGTGCCTTCGCCGCCGAGGCCAGCCCCTGGAGCCGCACCCTGGCCCTCAAGTCCGACCTGATCGCGCAGGGCTTCTTCCATGAGGGCCCTGCGCCGGACTGGACCCTGACCGAGGTCACGGCCCGGCCCACCCTCGGCTGGTCGCCCAACCTGAACGGCGGCGTGGGCCAGCGGAGGATCGACTTCGCCGGCGGCTGGCTGGAGGTCGACCCCGCCTATGTCGCGAAATCCGGCCCGACCATGGGAATCGCAATCGAGGGCGAGGCGCGCCTGGCCTGGGGGCTGGGGCGCTTCCTCGAGGCCGAGGCGGACGGCGCGATCTCGCGGGCCCGCGAGAGCGGCTACGAGCGGCGCGACCAGTCGCTCGGCCTCTGCAGCCGCAACCATCTGGCCGGCTGGAGCTTCCTCGACCTCTGCCTGCGCCGGACGAAGAGCAGCCGCAGCCTGAGCGATTCCGAGCAGCGCGAAAGCTCGGTCCAGTTCGCGCAGCTCTTCGCGGTGCCCGGCAGCTATCACGAGGTCCGCCTCGAACTGGGCGAGCGGCGGCGCCCCGAGTTCGACCAGCCCTATGCCGGGCTGGAACTGCATTCGGTCTGGTCGGGTCTGGCCACCCGCGTGGGACTGGCCCTCGGCCGCCCGGTGCCGGGGCGCAGCGTCGAGCGGGTCAGCGCCTTTGCCGAGGCCCGCTGGCGCATGGGCGGCGGCGCCACCGGCATCGCCCTCTGGCATTCCGAAGCCTCGGGCGGCCAGCTCTTCGGGATCGCGCAGGAAGACCGATCCACCGGGATCGCGCTCTTCCGCCAGCTCACGCCCCGCCTCGATGCCACGGTGCGCTACGAGCGCACGGACTCCACCGTCGCCCTCTTCCGCAGCAATCAGATCGGGCTCGACCTCACCTGGCAGATCGACCTGCGCTGAGGCGGGCCTTGCACCGGCACGGGAGTGCCGAGAGGCAGCCCTCCCGAGGCCCGGCTCACAAAAGGGTGGTCATCTGGCCGGGCCGGACTATCTCCAGCCTGCGATGCCGGCGCCCAGGAACGGGAGGCGCATGGCGGAGGCCGCGGGAGACGGAATGTCCGGGCAGCTGAGGCGCCAGCGCTGATCATGGTGAGGGGCCGGGCTGCCTTTCGCGGCATCGAACGGGCGGAGGCGGGCCATCCTGCCACGGATCGCGGCGCATCCTCTCGCATCGGGCCGACCCTCGCGCGGCGGTCCGGCAGGTCCGGGCCATTCGGAGACATCAAGGAGACCAGAATGAAGAAACGCACTTCGGCGCAGGCACTGCTCGACCATTATCTGACCGCGCCGGTCGAGCGTGCAGGCCCCCCCGGGGCCGGGCGCCGTCTTTCGCCCAAGGAACAGGCCGCCGAACGCACGAACGAGGCAGCGCGGAGGCAGATCGAGGCCGAGACCGAGGAGCGCGCGGCCAAGTCCCGCCGCCTCGCCGCGGCCCGCCTGGGCAAGGACGCCCCCGCCCGCGACGGCTGAGCGGCGGCAGGTCCCGGGTGCCACCAGGCACCCGGGCCGCCCAGGCCGGACACCTGCCCTCCGCCCGAGCGAACCGCACAGACGCTTGGCCGCGATCGCTTCTCGTCCATCACTCCCGGATCCGATAAAGGCACCCGGGCCGCGCTGACCAAGCGCCCGGAGGCCCGAGCCTGAGCGAACCAGGAAGCCGGCTGCGCGTCGAGATCTGCGAGCAGGACTGCCTCGACTTCGGCCCCGAGGTTCAGCAGGCGAAGGCTCTGATCGATGAATGCCTGACCGAGTGGGGGCGGACAACTGGCCGGAGATCCGCGACATCGTCACGCGCGCCTTCAACACCGACCGGCCCGGTCAGGTGAACCGCTCCGAGATCTTCATGCTTCCTAGTTCAAAGATCGGCGGCCCGCCCTGGCAGGCCGCCATGCGGGCTATCCGCGGATCGGATACTGGCCTATCCCGATGACGAGGCGCTGGTGGCACTGCAGCTATCCGCAGTTCCTCGACACGCTCCGCTTCCAGCTCACCACCCGCGCCGAGTCTGAGCGACTGACGGCCACCGATCCCGACACGCTCACCGATCTGGAGCGGGCCGCCCGGTTCCTCTACCTCCAGCGAACCGCCTTCGGCGGCAAGGTGAGGGGGCAGAACTTCGGCGTCTCCATGCACCGGCCGGGCCGCTTCAATCTCACCACGCTTGAGCCCATGCTCGAGGACCTGCACAGCCGCCTCCGCTATGTGACCGGCGGCTCCTGGAATAAGCGCACTTCGGGTGGGAAGACGGCATTCGGCACGGGCTACATCCTGCGCTCGGCTTCCGAGCCTTTCCTCGTCGGCAAGATCGGCTCACCGCAGATCGCCTCCCGATCCTGCCGCAATCTGATCGACGCGGACGAGATCCTCGACGACGAGATCCCGGACACGATCGAGGCGATCCGGCGCGAACATTCCCGCAAGCCCCTAGAGATGCGCGAGATGGTCGAGGCCCTGCTGCCCCGCGCCTTCGCCTGCGAGCTCTTTGCGCGCGAGCCATGGGCCGGGCATGACGTCTGGGACAACGAGACCGACCGCTTCGCGGAGCGAGAGGTCTCTGCCGCATGACGCACCTGCCGCCTCCGCCCCAGCATGTCGCACCGTTCGTTCGCGTCCTTGGGACGGAGGGCGCGGTCGAGTTCCTGCTGGCCTTCGGAGGTGGCGAGATCTATCTGGCCGCCATGCCGAAAGGCCGCTCGCGCCTCGTAGAGCTGGTGGGGGCCGAGAAGGCCGCAGCGCTGGCAGAGGCGGTCGGCCAGATGAAGCTACGCGTGCCAACCGCAAAGCCCTGGATCGCCCGATGTCTGCGGGCACAGGGGCTGGCCGTCGCCGAGATCGCCCGCCGGCTGCATTCGACGGACGTATCGGTCCGGCGGTGGCTGAAAGAAGGCGGGCGGCCGATCGTGGCGGACCCTCGTCAGATGCGGTTGCTCTGAGCCGAAGGCAGATTCGCCGAACTTTCGGTCAGCTGTCGGTGTCGGGATCGAACGGTCTGGCCCGGATGATCGTCGCATCAACCACCTCAGAGCGCCGCTTGCGGCCGTTTATCTGCAGGTACACTGGGATCTTTTTCCACTCCGCCTCGCGGATCACGTCTCGGTCTTCAAGAGTCGTCATCACTTCGGCAACATCAGCGACTAGTTCGTCGCCATTGCGACCCGCCAAGTGCACTCGGAAGCCGGTCGCGACGGTCGTGTCCACGCGGCGGATAGTGTAGACGCCGTCCAGCCGGACATCCTCCGCCTCCACTCGGCTCTCCGTGGTCAGAATTCGCCCTGTCGCAGAAGGTATTGCAACGCTGTTCAACTCAGCATCGACGCGGGACATGTGCTTGACCAACGCGTGGCGGCTCTCCTTCGCCTCATCCTCGAGGCTCTTGATTATAGGTAGCCTTGCCTCCGCCTTCTCGATTAGGCCCATCCGCGCCTTATCATGCGTTGCAACGGCGACCACGGCGTTCAGAGCAGCTATGCGCTCTTCCTTAAGATCCGACTCGCGCTGGCCGGAGATCTCCGCCAGCCTCACCTCCTTTCGATTGTTGAGCCAGACCCGCAATACGCTCTGCCCAGCCAGGACGAGCGCCAATGCGACTACGATCGTCACGACTTCGGCGGGGCTGAGTTTTTGGAGCATGGCCTTTGCGATCTCGATAAGGACTGTGTTTAGGTCGACGGATTGGTCCGAGCTTCCGCCCTTCACCTTTACGACGAGTTCGAGCCTCTGCTTTTCCTCATCGGTCAGTCTACGGCCGTTTCTTTCCCCAGAGCGCGCTATCGCATAGGCGCGAAACACAGATCGCTGCAGCTCGACCCAGCCTTCCATCATGTATGGGGTCAGCGCAGCGTGATAATGGGCGGAAGGCAAGTAAACTCGTACCTGCGCCCAGTCACCGAAGCCGACATCGTTGATGTCGTCGATGCTGACCTCACCTTCGATCAGGTGCTCGAAGAAGGACCATGCGGCCTCCTCTGTCTGCAGACTGAAAAGCCGCTCCTCGCCGCCGCCACCAGAAACCAAGACGAATCTCCTACCCCGTTTGCCCGCCATCTGCTCAATAGGGCGTTGTCAGATACGATCATGCCCAATGTGCCAATGCGCAACATGACGCGGGCCGTGAGCGTCATCCCGATCCGCAAACCGTTGCGGATGTTTCCATCCTCGCGCGCGCGAAATTGGCCTCGTTCGGGGCCAGTGAGGGCCCCACCGAGGGGCCTTCATGCGTATCGAGAACCATCGTCTCACCAACGTCGCCTTCCAGCAGGCGAAGAACATCGGCCGGGAGATCGTCCCGGACCTCGTGATCCTGCACGACACGGCCAGCCGCCTCACGCGCGGATCGGCCGCCAACTATCTGGCCGACAACGACGCCGGCGTGTCGGTCCACTTCGTGGTGGAGCGAGACGGCGGGATCATCCAGCAGGTGCCGACGAACCGCCGCGCGGGTCACGCCGGCAAGTCCTCCTTCCATGGGCGGTCCGGTTGCAACGACTTCTCGATCGGCATCGAGATCGTGAACCCCGGGAAGCTCGCCCGCCTTTCGGACAGCAAATGCGTCACATGGTACGGCGAGGAGCTGGCCACCGCCCTCTTCGGCATCCGGGAGATCGAGACGCCGGAACATGGCCCGGGCCTCTGGATGCCGTACGCCGAGGCGCAGATCTCCTCGGTGATTGCGCTCCTGCTCGACCTCTTCCGGGGCGTCCCCACCCTGCGCGACATCACCACGCACTGGTATGTGTCGCCCGGCCGCAAGGTGGACACGAACCCGCTCTTCCCGCTCGAACATGTCCGCGCGCACATCCTGGGGCGTGACGATCCGGCCGACACCGAGGCCGAGGCCTTCTCAGAAGCCGTGGATGCCACCGCCGACGATCCGCAGATGGTCGTCGTGGACACCTTCAGCGGCGACAGTCTGAACCTGCGCCGCTGGCCATCCTTCAACCCCAACGTCGTGGCGCAGATCCCAGACGGCACTCCCGTGCCGGTCCTGCGCCGCGGGACCTTCGCCGGCCGCGACTGGCTCCTGGTCGTCCATGGCGGCCGGGAGGGCTGGATCGTGGCCTCCTACACCTCCTCCTTCCTCCCGGCCTGATCGGAGACATCCATGCGACTGCCCCTTCTCACCACGATCCTCGCGAACACTGCCCTCTTGAACAATCCGCTCCTGCCCGAGCTGCCGGTCTGGCAGGCGCGCAGCTTCTACGCGCAAATCCTCCTCGTGGTCTCGGTCCTGCTGAACTTCCTCGGGATCGACCTCTTCCGCACCCTCGGCGAGATCGGCTGGGGCAGCCCCGAGGAAGTCCTGGCTACCGGGGACCGGGCTGTCGCGGCCTGGCAGCAGGTCGCCCCCCTGATCTTCGGCCTCTGGGCGTGGATCGAGCGCCGGGCACCGAACTTCCGTCTGGTCTGGTGGGGTGCGAAGGCGCCGACGGGCACGGCGGCTCTCTTCTGCCTCGCGCTCATCCTCGGGACGATGGCCAGCGAGCCCGTGCCGCTCGAGGGCCTCTCCGGGCCGAACGCACCGGTCCGGAGCATAGCGTGAGCTCGCCGTCCGCCATGGATCTCGGCCCGACGCTGGCCCTGGTGCTGACCGCCCTCAGCATCATTAACATCCTGTACACCTGGTGGCGGACCCGCGACCAGAATGTCGAGAGCCGGTTCAAGGCGGGCAGCGAGCGCATGGACCGGCTGGACGCCCGGCTGGCCAGCGTCGAGCAGACCCTGCGAGCTCAGCCGACGAAAGAGGACATGCACGCGCTTCATCTGGCCCTGCGGGACATGCAGGGCGAGATGAAGGACATGGCCGCCGCGGCCGAAGGCACCAACAAGATCATGTCGCGCCTCGAGGCAATCGTGGCGCGGCATGAGGATCACCTGCTTGGGGGAGCTCGCCCGTGACCTATGCCGACACTCTTCGCCGCCATCGCAGGCTGGCGATCCTGCGCTTTCTCGAAGAGAGCCCGACCTACACCTCGAACGCCTCGGTCCTGACCGACGTTCTGAACTCGAACGCCATCGGCATCGACACGTCGCGCGACCAGACCGCGACCGAGCTCTCGTGGCTCGCAGAGCAGGGACTGGTGACGCTGGCAGGCTCGCCCGAGTTCTGGGTGCCGACCGCGACCGCCCGGGGGATCGACATTGCCCTGGGGCGCGCCACCCATCCCGAGATCCAGCGTCCGAGCCCGAGGCGCTGAGATGCCCCCGCCCCGCAAGATCGACCTCCTGCCCGTGGAATTGCGGGCCTGCTGGGGCGCCGGAGGCGGTGGCGGGCGCGGCAGCGGTGTTTCGGTCGGATATGGCGGTGGTGGCGGCAGCTATGTGTGCGGCCGGTTCCGCCTCGCAGATCTGCCGGCCTCCGTGGCCATTGTCATTGGCGCGGGTGGAGCGGGCCGATCCAGCGACGGAAGCGGAGGTCGGGGCGGAGACACCACCTTCGGAGCCTTGCTGGCGGCATTCGGCGGCGGTGGGGGTGGTGCAGCTTCGGGCACCACAATGTCCGGCGGAGGCGGCGCCGGCGAACTGGCCGCGGGATCCACCCCCGGCGCCGGCGGGCTCATCGGGGGTGGCAACGGCACGGGCGGCGACGCGAGCACGATCTGGGGCGGAGGAGCCGGTGGCGCTTCAGGGACCAAGGCAGGCTCGGCGGTCTTCGGCGGCGGGGGCGGCGCAGGTCACCCGAGCAGTGGCTCATCTGGCACGGCAGGCTCCTCCATCTTCGGCGGATCGGGTGGCGCGGTGCGGTCGGCGGGGGTGGCCCCTGGGGGCGGGGGTGGGGGGGCGAATGGAGGCAGCTCGAGCGCCGGCGCCCGTGGCGAGGTGAGGGTCTGGATATGAGACTGGCATGTGTTTCCGACGGCGTGGTCGTCAACGTGATCGAGGCGCAGGATCGCCCCGACTGGGCCGCTGACTGGCCCAAGGCCGGCGATGCCGCGCCGGGCTGGACATGGGATTGCACGAGCTTCGCGCCGCCCGCAGAGACAGCTTCCGTCCCCGACGAGATCTCGATCCTTCAGGTGATGATCCTGGTGGGCGAGGAACGCTGGTCTGCAGCCGAGGCGGTCGCGGCCGACCCCGCGTTGCCCTGGGCGCTCCGCGCCACCATCCGTCAGGCAGGGTCTCCCCTCGTCCGAGGCTCCGAGACGATGGACGCGCTCGCCTGGCTCCTCGATCTCACGCCCGAAGAGGTCGAAGGAATCTTCGCGGCCGGGACGCAGGTGCTGGCATGACCTGCCTCGTCACCGGCACCCTGCGCAATCTCTCCGGCGAGGCCCTGCCCGCCACGACGGTTTGGTTCGAGCGGCAGGCGTGGTTGGCCAAGACGGCGATGTCGTCGTGCCGCTCACGGTTTCGGCGACGTCCGATGCGGCGGGCGAGATCTCCGTTGTCCTGTATCCAGGCACTTATGCCGCCTCGATCGACAACGCCGGTCCTTTAGCCGAGCCGGCGTCGTAGCCGTTAGCCTATCACACTACCTCGCCCATCGGGCGAGCCACCGGGAGGCCGGAGGGAGTGCAATCCCTCCGACACGGAGCAGACGCCAATCCAAGCTCCCCGCCGACCAGACATAGAATCATGGCCGCTCCCGCACCCTTGCGGGCGCGCCGAAGAGACAAGAACCTGATGAAGAGTCCACTCTCGCCCGTCGCTGCGCTGCAACCTGTCGCACCCTGGATCGGCGGCAAGCGCAACCTCGCCCGCCGGATCTGCGCGATCCTCGACCGCAGCCCCTGCCTCACCTACGCCGAGCCCTTCGTCGGCATGGCGGGCATCTTCCTGCGCCGCACCGCGCGGCCCCGCGCCGAAGTCATCAACGACCGGGGCCGCGACGTAGCCAACCTGTTCCGGATCCTGCAGCGCCACTATCCGCAGTTCCTCGACACGCTCCGCTTCCAGCTCACCACCCGCGCAGAGTTCGAGCGACTGACGGCCACCGATCCCGACACACTCACCGATCTGGAGCGGGCCGCCCGGTTCCTCTACCTCCAGCGAACCGCCTTCGGCGGCAAGGTGAGGGGGCAGAACTTCGGCGTCTCCATGCACCGGCCGGGCCGCTTCAATCTCACCACGCTGGAGCCCATGCTCGAGGACCTGCACAGCCGCCTCGCCGGCGTCATCATCGAATGCCTGGACTGGTCACCCTTCCTGGACCGCTACGACCGGCCGGAGACGCTCTTCTATCTCGACCCGCCCTACTGGGGCTCCGAGACCGACTATGGCAGCGATCTCTTCGGGCGCGACGACTTCGGCCGGATGGCCGAGCAGCTCGGCCGCCTCAAGGGTCGCTTCCTCCTCTCGATCAACGACGTGCCCGAGGTGCGCGAGATCTTCGGCCGGTTCAGGATGGCGCAGGTGACGACCACCTACTCGCTCAGCGGCCACGCGGGAGGCAACGCGGCCACGAGGCCGGAGCTCCTGGTCTCGAACTGGGAGTTCGAAAGAGAAACCACCTCCCGCGGAACAGGACGGTCCGCAGTCTGAGGATTCGAAGGCTCAGCACATTCTTTGTGACAAGCGGAGACGGGCAACTAGAAGCCGGTCTCTGCCCGTTCCCGCTGAAGGTGGTCGAGGAAGGCCGTCTGCTTTTCAAGAAGTCGGCCTTCCAAAGCTCTAGCGCGCTCGACTTCAGGCAGAGCGTGCTGATCTCTTACTTTCTTCGCAAGCTCGATTGATCGAAACGCCACTTCGTAAAGAGGCTTCAAGGTGATCTCGGGATCCGGCCCATCATCTGCACCGCGGCCGTCCATAAACACTTCGAAGTGAATGCTCTCATCGATAGCGCGAACCTCTGAAGGGAAGTTCAGTAGTTCGTCCGTGATCGAGTGTTTCAGGTAGCGCCAGTCGTCACTATCGGGCGGAAATGCCACGAAGGCAGGTAAGCCGACATGGTTGTCGCCCCCGTTCCCCCTGCTCCCTCGGAAATCCTCGATATCGAAGATGCGATCAACACAGATCCTAAAGTACGTCTCGAGTGCGAGCGAGAGTCTCAGCGCCAAGAACTGAGCCTTCCGGGCGCGCTCACGGCCGTCGAAATGCTCTTTGATACTTGCAGCAACAACTGCGCTGATCACACCTGCCAAGCCACCAATCTGCAGAACCTGAACCAGGGCAATTCCGCCGTCACTCATGTCGCCTCGCTTCTCGCCAGTCACAATCTCCTGTGGCTGCTGATGAGCGTAGTTAGCTGCTGATCACCGATCCACGCACCGATATTGAGCTTCCGACCTCAGGCAAGCAAACGGCGCGATGCCGCATCGCCAGAGCGGGCTGACTTGGACGATGGAGGCGGCTACCGAAGCAGAGCCTCCATCCCGCCGCAGCTGCTGCAACTTCTGCTGTCTCGCCCTGCAAGATCTGGTGTCCCGCTACAACCCGCTACAATCCGTCTTGTCCACAGAAGAGTTTGCGCAGGCCCCTTTACAGTCTTCCGCTTTGCGAACACCATATCTAGTAAGGACGGAGGCAGGCAGTGCCGTCCCTTGCCGCACACCCAGCTTCTTGTGGGTGACCCCCCGCAGGCGGTTCAATGACGAGGCCCGGCATATGTCGCTCACCGAGACCTATCTCTCTTCGGACGAAATCCACCCGATCGACATCGTCGAGACGCTGGCCGAGCATCACGAATGGGAGTTCGACCGCATCACCGAGGACCAGATCGCGATGGCCGTCGAGGGCCAGTGGCGGACCTACTCGCTGACCCTCGCCTGGTCGCCCGCAGACGAGATGCTGCGGCTCCTCTGCACCTTCGAGATGGAACCGCCCACCCACCGGATGGCCGAGCTGCACGACCTGCTCAACCGCTGCAACGATATGGTCTGGAGCGGGGCCTTCACCTACTGGGGCGAACAGAAGCTGATGGCCTGGCGCTACGGACTGCTGCTGTCGGGCGGGCAGAGCGTCAATGCCGAGCAGATCGGCCAGCTCATCGCCGAGGCCGTCACCGCGAGCGAGCGCTTCTATCCCGCCTTCCAGATGGTAGCCTGGGCCGAGCGCCCGCCGGCCGAGGCGATCAAGGTCGCCATTGCGGAGGCCTACGGCCGCGCCTAGTCTTTTCCCCGCAGAAACGGGGGAAACAATGGATCTTGCGGATCTTGGCCGCCGGGGGCTGGTGCTGCTCGGCTGCGGGAAGATGGGCTCGGCGATGCTGGAGGGCTGGCTCGGACGGGGCCTTGCCCTGTCCGCCGTCTGGGTGACGGACCCCAGGCCGTCGGACTGGCTGAAATCGCTCGCGGCGCGCGGGCTGCATCTGAACGAGGCGCTGCCTGACGAGCCCGCGGTGGTGCTGGTCGCGGTCAAGCCGCAGATGATGTCCGAGGCCCTGCCGGGGCTCGCGGCGTTAGGCGAGGGGCGGGTGCTCTTCCTCACGGTCGCGGCAGGCACGCCCATCTCCTATTACGAACGCACGCTCGGGGCAGCCACGCCGGTGATCCGCGCCATGCCGAACACGCCCGCCGCGGTCGGCCGCGGCATCACGGCGCTCGTGGGCAACGCTGCCGCCTCCGAGGCGCAGATGGCTCTGGCCGAGGACCTCCTCTCGGGGGTGGGCCAGGTGGTCCGGCTGGAGGGCGAGCATCAGATGGATGCGGTGACCGCCGTCTCGGGCTCGGGGCCGGCCTATGTCTTCCACCTGATCGAGGCGCTCGCCGCGGCGGGAGAGGCGGAGGGCCTGCCGGCCGATCTCGCCATGACCCTCGCCCGCGCCACCGTCACCGGGGCGGGCGAGCTCGCCCACCGCGCGCCGGAAAGCGCGAGCCAGCTGCGCATCAACGTGACCTCGCCGGGGGGGACGACGGCGGCGGCGCTCGGCGTGCTGATGGATCCCGAGAGCGGCCTGCCGCCGCTCCTCCGCCGTGCGGTGAAGGCTGCGGCCGACCGCGGACGGGAGCTCGGCCGATGATCACCTACGAGGATTTCGCCAAGGTCGACATCCGCGTGGGCCGCATCACCCGCGCCGAACCCTTCCCCGAGGCGCGCAAGCCCGCGCTGAAGCTCTGGGTCGATTTCGGCGACGGGATCGGCGTGAAACGGTCCTCCGCCCAGATCACCCGGCATTACGAGCCCGAAGGCCTCGTCGGGCGGCAGGTGCTGGCGGTGGTGAACTTCCCGCCGCGCCAGATCGGCCCCGTCCTGTCGGAGGTGCTGGTGCTGGGCGTGCCGGATGCCGAGGGCCATGTGGTGCTGATCGGGCCCGGTCAGGACGTGCCGCTGGGAGGGAGGCTCTTTTGAGGCTGCTCATCACCCGCCCCCTGCCCGACCGGGTTCTCGAGGCGGCCCGCGCCCGGTTCGAGGTCACGCTTCGGGACAGCACCCGGCCGCTCTCGCCCGAGGAGCTGCGCCGGGCGCTGGCCGAGCATGATGCCGTGCTGCCGACGCTGGGCGATCTCTTCCGCGCCGAGGTCTTCGCCGACGTGCCGCAGCCGCGCGCCCGGATCCTCGCCAATTTCGGCGTGGGGACGAACCATATCGACGTGGCGGCCGCGACCGCCGCCGGGATCGCGGTCACCAACACGCCGGGCGCCGTCACCGACGCCACCGCCGACATCGCGCTCACGCTGATGCTGATGACGGCGCGCCGCGCCGGCGAAGGCGAGCGGCTGGTGCGCCGCGGCGCCTGGGAGGGCTGGCATCCGACGCAGATGCTGGGTCTCCACATGACGGGAAAGCGGCTCGGCATCCTCGGCATGGGCCGGATCGGCAAGGCCATCGCGCGCCGCGCCCACCATGGCTTCGGGATGGAGATCACCTTCTTCAACCGCTCGCCCGTGGCCGACCCGAGCGTCCCCGCCCGGCAGGTCGGCTTCGCCGAGGCGCTCGGCGCCGACATCGTCGTGGTGGCCGTGCCCGCGACGCCCGCGACCCACCACCTCGTCGATGCGGCGGCCCTCGGGCAGATGCGGCCCGGAGCCATCCTCGTGAACATCGCTCGCGGCGACATCGTCGACGAGACGGCGCTGATCGCGGCGCTCGCCGAGGGGCGGCTCGCCGGCGCGGGGCTCGATGTCTACGAGTTCGAGCCCGAGGTGCCCGCCGCCCTCCGCGCGATGGAGAATGTGACCCTCCTGCCCCATCTGGGAACCGCGGCACTCGAGGTGCGCGAGGCCATGGGGCTCATGGCGGTCGAGAACCTCCTGGCCTTCGCCGACGGCCGGCCGCTGCCGAACGCGGTCTGACGATGCACAGGTGCCGCCGCTCACATCCTGTCGGCGGCACCGGGCGCCCCAGCCGGCGCCGGGGGCTCGATGCCCCCGGTGCCGGCTCCCTCCACCCGGGCCCCACCGTCTCGAGACCCACCGCAACGAAGGCCGCCACCCGCCCCTGCCGCGGGCCCGACCCCGGGGCCCGCTGCAGGGGCCATCGTCGCGCAGCCGGAGGTCCCGCATGATCGTCTCTCGCGCCCGCCGCTTCATCTTCGTCCATATCCCGAAGGCCGGCGGCAGCGCCCTTGCACTGGCGCTCGAGGCGCGCGCGCGGAAGGACGACATTCTGATCGGCGACACGCCCAAGGCCCGCAGCCACCGCGCCGGACTGCGTGGGGTCAAGGCGCGCGGACGGCTCTGGACCCACTCCACCCTCGCCGACATCGCGGGCCTGCTCACCGATGCCGAGATCGAGAGCTTCTTCACCCTGACCCTCGTGCGCAACCCGTGGGACCGCGCGCTTCGCTACTATCTCTGGCTCCGCGGCCAGAGCTTCGCCCATCCTGCGGTGGGCCTTGCCAAGTCGCTCGACTTCTCGGGCTTTCTCAACCATCCGCAGATCCAGACCTCCTTCCGGCTCTGGCCTGCCTCCGCCTACATGCGCGACCGGCACGGGGTAGAGCGCGCGCGTCTCTATCTGCGGGCGGAGCATCTCGAAGAGGATCTGCCGCCCTTCGAGGCGCATCTGGGCTTCCGCCTCGCGCCCCTGCGCCGCACGGGCGACTCGGGCCCGCCGCAGGACTGGCGGAGAAGCTACAGCGACGCCGATGCGGCCCTTCTCGCGCGTCTCTGCGCCGAGGATATCGGCCGTTTCCACTATCGCTTTGAAGATGCGGCCAGGCGGTGAAATTTCCGCAGAACCGCCCTTGACTTCCCCCTCCGCTTGGGCGAGATAGCGCCTCGTTGGGGTCGTAGCTCAGTTGGGAGAGCGCGTCGTTCGCAATGACGAGGTCAGGGGTTCGATCCCCCTCGGCTCCACCAAAATCCGCCAGATCCTGCAGCGCGCAGAGCCCTGCCTTTGGCGGGGCGCTTCGCGGGAAGCCCGCAGGGCCGATCGAATTTCTTCCCTGTCTGTCAGAGGCTTCGGCATCGCCGTGGGCTTCCACGCCCCTCGGGCGCAGAGACGGGGCCGGCGGCCCGCGACCCGTCAGCCCTGCGCAGCGGACGGATCCAGCCGGCTGCAGTTGCGCCCCGCGCTTTTCGCCGCGTAAAGCGCACGGTCCGCGGCGGCGAAGAGCTCCGCGCCTGCATGACCGCGTGCGCCGAGCGCGATGCCGAGGCTGATCGTGACGGCGAGCCGCGTGCCATCTTCCAGCTCGACCGGCGCATCCGCCACCGCATGCCGCAGGCGCTCGGCCTCGGACAGGGCCTCGGCCGCCCCGGCCCGGTCGAGGAGCAGGGCGAATTCCTCGCCGCCGTAACGAAAGAGCCGCACCCCCTCGCGCTCGGCTGCCGCCAGACGCAGGGCCACCGCCCGCAGCACGGCATCGCCCACCGCATGGCCGTGGGTGTCGTTGATCCGCTTGAACCGGTCGATGTCGATCAGCAGCAGCGCATAGGGCTCGCCCGTCCAGGGCGCCGCGCGCTCCTCCAGCGCATGGTCGAACTCGCGGCGATTGAGAAGCGAGGTCAGCGCATCCCTCCGGCCGAACTCGCGCAGCCGCGCCTCCTGCTCGACGATGGTTCGGGTCATGTCGTTGAAGGCGTCGGCCACGGCGGCCAGCTCCGGGGGCACCGTCACCGCCACCGGCTCCTCGCGCTGCCCCGAGGCCACGCGCCGCGCGCCCTCGACCAGCCGGTCGGTCCCGAGGACGATCGCCCGGTTCACCACCCAGGCGCCGAGCCCCATCATCAGGACGGACAGGACGAGGGCGGCCGCCGCCCCGATCTCCAGCCGCCGGAGCGCGACCAGCGCCGCGGCGTGATGTGCTTCGCTCTCGCCCCTAAGCCGCTCGACGATCTGTTCGAGCCCCCGCGCCGCCACCGGCAGCTCGCGTTCGAGCGCCTCGACCCGGTCGAGGTCGGGCACCACCCCGGCCAGCCCCTCCCGCGGACGGCCGAGCACGGCCTCGGCATCGCGCGCGAGCACGGTCCATTCCGCCCGCGCCACGCCGACGAGCTCGACCAGCGCCGGATCGGCCGCCACGGCATCCGCGAGCCTCGCGAACTGCGCCTCGACCTCGGCTGCGACGGCTTCATAGCGGGCGGCGCGCTGGGCATCGCCGCTGAGGAGATAGCCGTTCACCGCTTCGGACACCTGCCAGTAATCGTCGTGGATGCGTTCGAGGCTGACGAGCGTCGCATGCTGGACGGTCAGCACGTCGCGGAACGGGCTGACGATGGTGCGATGATAGACGGCATAGCCCACGACGGCGCTCGTCAGAAGCGGCAGGACGGCGAGGACCATCGCCAGCGCCATCCAGCCGCGGAGCGATTGCCGATAGAGAATGCGCCGCGCCCAGTCCATCCGCACTCCTCTGGAAACCTGCGGATGCCTTTACCATCTGCCGGGTCCGCGGACCAGCCAGCCCCCGCGGGCCGCCGGCAGGCGCTTGTCCAGGACGGCCTGTGCGCGCCATCCGCCGGCCTCTGGCTGCAAGACCGGGCCGGCTTCAGGCGGGCAACCGTCAGACCGGACCTGCGTCAGGCCGGCGGGCCGCGCCAGAGGTCCCACGCCGCGAGAAGCAGGGTCGCCAGCACGACGAGGCCCAGATCGAGGCGCGGCACCTTCATCACCAGAATGCCGAGGAAGGCCGCAAGCACGATCAGCGCGAAAAGGGGCAGCAGGCGACGGGTCATGGGGCTGTCTCCGGTGCGGTTTGAGCGAGGCGCTGGACCAGCCAGCGGGCGGTGCGCAGGAGGCGGGCGTCGCCGCCCGGCGGGCCCACGAGTTGTGCCCCCATCGGCAGGCCATCGGACGAGACGAAGAGCGGCAGCGTGAGGGCAGGCAGGCCGCAGAAGGTCCAGAGCCCGTTGAAGATCGCGTCTCCCGTGGTGGCGCGGTCGGGCGCGGGGCCGGGCGCCGCGGGGCAGAGGATCGCGTCGCAGCGGTGAAAGATCGGCTCGAGGCCCGCGCGCAGCGCCGACCGCGCCTCGAGCGCCGCGAGATAATCCGCGGCCGGGATCCTCCGCCCCTCTGCCAGCGCGTCGCTCAGGAGGGGCGACAGGGCCGCCCCTGCGGCGAGGCCCGCATAGTGATGCGCCATCTCGGCCAGATTGATCCGGCGGCGCAGGTCGGCAGCCGTGCCGAAGACCGCGGGCAGTTCCAGCGCGAGGCAGTCCCGCCCCAGAAGCTCGGCCAGTTCCTGAAGGGCGAGCCGCATCTCCTCATGCGCCGCCTCCCAGCCCGGCGGACGCACGAAGGCCAGCGTCGGCGTCACCGGCGGATCGCTGGCCGCGGTCTCGGGCAGGCGCGGCGCGGGCTGAAGCAGGCTCGCCGGATCGGCCGGATCGTGGCCCGCGAGCGCCTCGGCCAGAAGCGCCACGTCGGCCACGCTGCGGCCGAAGACGCCCATCGTGTCGAGGCTCGGCGACTGGGTGAGGACGCCCGAGCGGGGGATGAGGCCGAAGCTCGGCTTGAAGCCTGCGATGCCGCAGAAGGCCGCGGGGCGGATCACCGATCCGCCGGTCTGGGTGCCTATGGCCAGCGGCACCATGCCCGCCGCCACCGCAGCGGCGGAGCCCGAGGAGGAGCCGCCCGGCGTGCGGGCGGGGTCGTGCGGGTTCAGCGTGGCGGCGGGCTCCAGAAAGGCCGCCTCGGCCGTCGCGGTCTTGCCCATCAGGATCGCCCCCGCCGCCCGCAGCCGGGCCGCGACGAAGGC
>NZ_MABH01000144.1 GCF_001720585.1 Cereibacter johrii
GACCCCGCTCGCCCACCAGAGACCCGCCGCCAGACCGGCCAGCACGGCCCCGAGCAGCACCGCGGCCAGCAGGGCCCGCCCCGCCCCCAGCGCCCCCTCGCCCAGATCGAGGGCCGAGGCGAGGAGCGGCAGGTCCGCCACCGGATCGAACGGGCGCCCGAACGCCAGCTGCAGGGCGAGATCGAGCGCCTTCAGCACCGTGGCCGCTCCGAGAGCCGCAACCAGCACCGCCCGCAGACCCCGCGCGCGCCCCGGTCGCAGCGCCAGAAGCGCCACCAGCGCCGGAAGCTCGAGCGGAAAGCGCCACGCGCCCGACGGGTGGCCGGGCAGCGCCAGCACAAGGCCGAGCAGGAGGAGGCTCAGCGCCGCGCGAGCCATGCCACGTCGCGGCCGAAGGACCACAGGAGCAGCGCGAGCGCCGCCGCCGCCAGAGGCACCGCCGCGCCGCTTGCCACGGGCGGCGCGAGGATCGCGATCAGGCTCGCGATCTGGATCACGCAGACGAGCTTGCGCGGCCGGCTCTCGGGCAGCGGGGTCGCGAGCCAGGGCCAGATCCGGGCCGCCGCCACGAAGGCATAGCGCATCCCTGCCAGCGCCAGCACCCAGAGGCCCACCTTGCCACCCTGCGCGACGAGGAGCGCAAGCGTCAGCGCGAAAAGCGCGTCCACCTCCATGTCGAAGCGCGCGCCGAACGCGGAGACGAGCCCCGCCCGGCGTGCAAGCCACCCGTCGAGCCCGTCGAGAGCCAGCGCCAGCGCCGCCAGCGCCACGGTCGTCCAGGCGAGCGCGCTCTCTTCGTTCAGCACGCCGGGGGCGGCGAGGGGCACCGCGATAACCGCCACAAGGGCCGCGCGAAGCTGCGTCACCGCATTGCAGAGCCCGAGCCGCGCATGGGGATAGCGCTCCCGGAGAGAGAGCCCGGCGATGGCCAGAACCGCGGCGAAGATCGCCAGGGCCAGCGCCGCAGCACTTCCGCCCAGCCGATGTCCCACGAGCCAGACGAGTGCGAGATGCCAAAGCCCCAGCGCGAGAAAGGCTGCCATCACGCCCCGGCCGGGGCCATGGGGCAGGCGAGGCGGAGCGGGCTCGGGCGCGGGATCCATCCCCTGCGGTGTAGGCGGCGCCCGCGCGGCGTCAAGCCGGGCAGGGCCGGTCCCCGCCCGGATCCTGTCCGCGGGCGTGCAGAGCGCGTCTTGCAGGGCACGACCCGGTGAGCTTCCACTTGTGGATGGGGCTCGCTCCTCGGGCCGAAGGAGGGATCGCGGCGACCGCTCGCGCGGGACTGGCGGGGGCGGCTGCAGAGGTCGCGCCTTGCTCTCCGGCGGCGCCATGCCGATCCGCTCGCCCGGCAGATCTGGGCGGCGCCCCGGATTGGCCGGCAGCGAGGCGATGGCGAAAGGGTTCTTCTGCATGACGACGGCGAGGATGCGGAAAGGGGCCCCTGCGGCACGGCCGCGGCGGTGAAGTCGGCGGCCGGGATCCTGTTCCTTGCACGGCCTGTCTCGTGCGGCAGATCCTGCGAGCGTGGGTCCGGTCCGACCTCCGAAGGTCTGGCGCCAGCGGACCGGATGGCGCACACTAGGCCGAAAGAGGAGAGCCGCGATGACCGATGCCTACCGGCCCGCCGCCCGCTTCCTGCACTGGACGGTCGCCCTGATCGTTTTCTGCATGATCCCCGCCGGGTTGATCATGACGACCGAGGGTCTGCCGCGCCCGGTGCAGGACATGCTGTTCCTCTTTCACAAGAATGCGGGGCTGGTGGTGGGCGTGCTGATGCTGATCCGCCTCGCCTATCGCCGCGCGAATCCGCCGCCGCCTCTGCCGGCCTCGGTGCCCGCGTGGCAGGCGCGGATGGCCCGGATCTCCCATGGGATGCTCTATGCGCTCCTGCTCCTGATGGTGGCGTCGGGCTTCGTCCGGGTCACAGCCGGAGGCTTTCCGCTGGAGGGCTGGGATGCGCTCGGCCTGCCGCGGCTTCCCAAGCGCGAGGCGCTGGGCTCCGCCGCAAGCGCGATGCACGAGGCGGCCGCCTACGCGCTGATCGCGCTTGTCCTGCTGCATGCGGGCGCGGCGCTCCATGATGCGCTCGTGCGCCGGGACGGGGTGTTCGCGCGCATGTGGCCCGCCGCCCGGCGCTGACGGAGCAGGGTGCCTGCGCCGCGCTGCCGTCTGCCGGACGGCGCAGCCCGGCTGCCGGCAACCCTGACCTCCGCCGGGCCGCGCGCGGCCCAGGATCGGCCTCTGTCCGCAAAGCCAGGGAGCTGCCGGCCTGCCGCCAGCATGCAGTCGATCCCGACCCGTTCGGCTCCGACGTCCCGGATCATCTGCCACATGTTGCGCGTGGTGCCACATTTGGTGTCTACCAGTCCGCCATCTTTCCCAGATCTGTGCGCGGGAGTTGCGCGGCGAAGAGGAACCGGTCCGGCCGAGCAGGCGCCGGAAGATGTCGTGCAGCGATTGCACGCAGTTCGATCTCGAGCTCTGCCTCGTCAGCGCCCTCCGCCACCGAGATCACGGCCTTCAGCCTGCGTCCGTCGAGCCGCACCGCCGCATCCCGGACACGCGGATTCCGGAGCAGGATCTCTCGGACCGCGGCGGGAGAGACGTTCGATCCCGCGACCTGCAGGATCTCGTCCTTGCGGCCGAGAATTGTGAAGCCGCCGTCCTCGTCCCAGGCGATCTCGTCCTGCAGGTCCAGCCGCCTGCCCAGCCTGCTCAACGTGTCATGAAGGCGGGTGAGATCAGGCAGGGTCCGGAAGGGGCCGTCCCGGCTCTCGCGCCAGCCGATGCCCCCGGTCTCGGTCGAGCCATAGATGTCCAGCATCCGGGCCGGGCCGAGCGCGCAGGCGCATCGCCATGTCTCCGCCGTCGAGGGCGCGCCGGAGGTTACTCCGACCACGTCGCCGGGCAGCCGGTAGTCCAGATCCGCGAACTGCTCCCAGATGAAGGGCGTGCCCGCCACCAGATCGCCGGAGCGTGCGTGCCGCATGATGCCGGAAGCGGAGAGGTTTGCCAGTTGCTTCGCCTCGAGACCGAGGCGGGAGGGAAGCAGGCAGGACCAGAGGAAGCCGTAGATGTGGTGCGGCGGAACGCAGGACAGAACGCGGCGCACCTCGGGAGGCCGCTCCGTCAGGATCTTCGCGAGGGCCTCCCCTTCCGAGAGCAGTGCGGCGGCACCGTGCGTCACCGACTTCGGTCCCGCGATGCTCCCCGAGGTCGAGAAGGTGAAGCGCGCGTTTGGCCCCATCAGGGTGTGATGATGATCGATCAGATCCACCCACTCTCCGAGGCGGCGCCGCACGAGTAGATAATCCTCGGTGTTGGTATCCGACAGATGGAAGAAGCCCGCCACGCGGGTGACGAGCGAGAGCATGAGCAGGCTGTCGAGCCCCAGCGTGTCTTCGTCGATCAGCAGGTCGTCGGGCGACGGATGCCCTGCCGTAAGAAGGCGCGCGCCGATCATCTGGTGATGACCGACGCGCCCTTCGCGCAGCAAGTCCTGCTGCTCGGACGCGATCAGGGAGACACAGAGGCGCCCGATCGCCTCCCGGTCGAGTACCCGATCCCTTAAGGCCGGAGGCACCTCAGCTGTCATGTCCCGGCCTCCTAGGCTGCGGCGTCCATCTCGGCGAACAGTTCCCCGGCGAGGCCCGCGAAATGGAGGCGCGCTGCCGCCACCCGGGCGGCGAGGTCGAGCGATTGCGCTGCCAGTTCGGCGGCCGACATCCTGGCGATGTCGCCGGTGAAGTCGAACCGGACGTCCTGCGCCGCATCATAGGTCTCGATCTGGCTGAAGAGGGCCGGCAGCGTATCGAACTCCCAGGCCCGGACGCGGTCGCGTTCGCTGTCGGACTGGAAGAAGAGACGGATCGCCAGCACGAAGGTCTGCTGCTCGGTCCGGTAGATGTTCATCTCGTACCAGTAGGGCAGTTCCGGGGTGAAGCTCATGCACATCGCGAGTTCCGCCCCGCGGAAGAGAAGCGGACGCGCGCCCATGCGCCGGATCTTGTGATCGCGGGGCAGGCCGAGCATCGGATTGTCCGGCCTGGAGGTGAGCGGCTGGGGCGCGTCGTAGGCCGAGTTTCCAGCCGCATTCATTACGTTCATGAGTGTCCTCCGTCGGTGTGAAGGGACGGGCCTGCGCAACCGTGTGCCGCCAGTGGCAGAGACAGGCGCAGGGCCGTCCAAAGGGCATCGAGCTGTCCGTCTGCACCTTGCGCCGGTGTCGCCAGGGCACAGTCGGAGGGATCGTTTTCGGTCAGAAAGCGAGTGAGTTCCTCAAGTTCGGCGATATAGCCCGCACGATGAATGGGTCGTGCGGGAAGGTCCTCGTGCGGCAGGACCGCGAGATGGGCGACGAGGCGCTGGTCCTGGGACAGATAGAGGCGGAAGAGGCGCTTCGCGCGGCAGCCGAGGTCTTGCGGATCGCCTGCCTCGGCATCGCAGGCGAGGATCGGGACGCCGGTGAAGCTCAGCGGCAGCTTTCCGTCACACCGCAGGCTGATGCGGCTCCAGGGGAGATCGGGAGGTCCTTCGCCTCCGGCAGGGCAAGGCCGCCGTGGGCCGTGAGGCCCCGCGACTTCGGAGCAATGCGGATCCGGCGCGCGGCGCCCGAGCAGCACCAGCAACTCCGGGTCCACGGTCGCCTCGAAACTGCCCGCACTGCCCCGGGTCATGACGCCAGATCCGCTCAGACCCGCTTGACGAAGAGCCAGCAGCTCTGGCCGTCGGGCTGCGACTTCATGTGGATCTTCACGCCGACATTGGCGCCCTTGTAGGCGAACTTGTAATCGAACATCACATTGACCTGCCCGGTCTGGTGAAAGCGCAGGAATTCGCCGTGAAAGCGCTTGCCCTTGGCGCAGGGCGCGATCTCGCTGAAGAAGTTCTTTCCGATCACGTCGGCCGGATTGCGGTTGGCGATGCCACCCTCGGCCCTGTTGTATTTCAGGATCGTGCCGGAGCGGTCCAGCAGGACGGCGCCGAACGGGAGATACTCGGCCCGCTGCGGCTCGCGGGCAAGGATGTTGTCGAGGTCGGCGCTGCCAAAGGGAATGATTTCCATATCGTGTGTCTCGCTTTGAAGCTGTTACTTCTCGGAAGTCTCGACGCCGTTCTCGTTCTGCAGGAACGAGTCGTGGAACGTCATCGACATGTCGTGAATGCGGCGGTAGGGGTTGCCGCTGAATTCACAGGCGTGCTTCTCGCGCCCTTCAGGTGCAGCCCAGCGGTAATCCATCTTTCCGATCGTCACGATGCATTGGGGGATCGTCTCGAACCGCTCCTTCTGCGCGTATTTCGCACTATCCACTTCGATCTGGCTCGCCCCTTCGAATTCGATCAGGGCCTCGAGCTCGTCGATGCGGCTTTCTCCCTCGAGACGGGCGGTCTTCGATACGACTTCACTGGCCGCCTGCATTACCCATTCCGGATGGTCCCCGCGGACGATGAGAGACATGTCGTCCACGCGAAATTCGTAGCGTCCATCGGCTTCGTATAGCTTTCCAATTTCCTTCATTCTCAGAATGCTCCTTTCGGCGGCATCTTCCGCGCGGATCCGGTCCTTCCGGCCCGGGTCAGTTATTGTCCAACCGTATGAACAAATCCTCACCGGTTCCGCATCCGGAAGCTCTCCGGTGCAGTGCATTTGAGGAAGTTGCGGAGGCGATGGCCGCGTAGAGCAGACCGCCGGCCCGCGGAGGGCCGGGGCGCAAGGGCCGAAGCCTGTGGACATGTGCGGCCCGCCGCAGGGCAGGTCAGGAGGAGAGCCGAAGCGCCGGGCCGAGGCGCATTCCCCCGTCTGCTGGACGACGAGACGAAGGAGTGCCGCGTGTCGACACGTCGAGCTCGGGCCGCAGCGCTGCGCGCGAGCTGATGTCACTGATCGAACGCGACGGAAGGCCGGGAGCGATTGTGTCGGATCTAGCCAACGGTTCCAGCGCGGTGGCGAGGGGCGGCTGACCTGGCGGTTACCGTGAACTCGGCTGCGCCGCGTTTCGACCCTGCAATGCGGGACGGGGAAGGCGGCGTGCTCCGCTCCCGAGCTTGAAGATCCGATCCGGTTGAGAAACGCCTACTCGATCCTCCCCGATCCGGGTCGGGAGGAGCCGCGGCCCCGGCCGGGCGCGCCGGGGTGGGTCAAAAAGTGTTGACAGTTTGCGATTGCAGGGGCCGAATTCGCCGCCTATTGTCGGCGGCATCGGCGCCCGGAGGGGCGCGTTCGCAGCATGGAGATCCCGATGAACCAGCAAAGCCGTCCCGCCCCCGTCCAGACCGAGGGAGTGACCGAAACCCTCTGCCGCTGGATCGTCTCGCTGAAGGGCGCGGACATCCCCGCCGAGGTCCGCCGCGAGGGGCTGCGTACCTTCGTGAACTGGCTCGGCTGCGCGGTGGGCGGTGCCCGGCACGAGACGGTCGACCGGGCGCTGGCGGCGACGCTGCCCTTCTCGGGCCCGGCCACGTCGGGCGTGCTCGGCCGCACCGAGCGGCTCGATGCGCTCCATGCGGCGCTCGTGAACGGCATCAGCTCGCATGTGCTCGATTATGACGACACGCATCTCAAGACGATCATCCATCCCGCGGGCCCGGTCGCCTCGGCGCTTCTGGCGCTGGCCGAACGGCAGCCGATCTCGGGCGAGGATTTCCTGACCGCGCTCATCGTGGGGATCGAGGTCGAATGCCGGATCGGCAATTCGGTCTATCCCGCCCATTACGACCGCGGCTGGCACATCACCGGCACTGCGGGCGTGTTCGGCGCGGCGGCGGCGGTGGGCAAGATCCTCGGCCTCGACGAGACGCGGCTCGCCTGGGCGATGGGGCTCGCGGCCACCCAGTCCTCGGGCCTGCGCGAGATGTTCGGCACCATGACCAAGAGCTTCCACCCCGGCCGGGCCGCGCAGAACGGGCTCTTCTCGGCGCTGCTGGCCGAAGCGGGCTACGACAGTTCGCTGCGCGCCATCGAGGCGCCGCGGGGCTTTGCCAACGTGCTGTCGGAGAAGCAGGATTATGCCGAGATCACCGAAGGCCTCGGCACGCGCTGGGAATCGGCGCTCAACAGCTACAAGCCCTTCGCCTGCGGGATCGTGATCCATCCGACCATCGACGGCTGCCTGCAGCTGCGCGAGGAGCTGGGCGCGCGCGTCGGCGAGATCGAGGCGGTCGAGCTGCGCACCCATCCGCTCGTGCTGGAGCTGACCGGCAAGCGCAGCCCGCGCACCGGGCTCGAGGGCAAGTTCAGCGTCTATCACTCGGCCGCCTGCGCGCTCCTGCGCGGCGACGGGGCGCCCACCGCCTTCACCGACGAGGTGGTGAACCTGCCCGAGCTGGTGGCGCTGCGCGACCGGGTGACGGCGGTGGCCGATCCCGCCTGCCACGAGGCCGCGGTCGATATCGCCGTGACCTTCGCCGACGGAAGCCGGGTAACGAAACATGTCGAGCGCGCCATCGGCAGCCGCGAGCGCCCGCTGTCGGATGCCGAGATCGAGCACAAGTTCCGTGTCCAGTCGGGCCTCGTGATCGGCGACGAGGCGGCGGCGCGGCTGCTCGATCTGGCCTGGCGGCTTGAATCGCTGGCGGATTCGGGGGAAGTGGCCCGGATGGCCATGGCCGGATGAGCGGACGGCCCCCGCCCGCGCGGGGGCCCTTTCCGCCGGGGAGGAAAAGGCAGGATGGAACAGAAGGCGGAGGCCGCGGCCGCGCAGGCCGGCGGGGGACGCGAGGCGGATTCGCTCGTCCTCCACCTCGAGGCGCAGCTCGAGCATCTGATCCTCACCGGAGAGCTGAAGCCCGGCGAGCGGCTGAACGAGATTCATCTCTCGGCCCGGTTCGGGACCAGCCGCGGCCCCCTGCGCGAGGCGATGCGCGGGCTCGAGGCGCGTGGCCTCGTGACCATGGTGCGCAACCGCGGCATGTATGTGCGCGCCATCTCGGCCGAGGAGGCGCTCGAGATCTACGATGTGCGGGCGGCGATCTTCGGCCTTGCGGGGCGGATCCTCACCGACCGGGTGACCGACGAGATGCTCGAGGATCTCTATGCGCGGCTCGCGGCGATGGATGCGCTGGCCGCCGAGCGCGACTTCGAGGGCTATTATCACGCCAACCTCGACTTTCACGAACGCCTCATGCGCTTCACCGGCAACGGTGTGCTGATGGCGGAATACAAGTCGCTGGTGGACAAGCTGCATCTCTGCCGGGTGTCGAGCCTCTTGCAGGCGGGCGGGCTGGCGGTTTCGAACCGCGAGCACCGCGAGATGGTGGATTCAGTGGCATCGGGCGACAAGTACCGGGCGCAGGAGGCCTTCTTCCGCCATGTGGACCGCGCCAAGGCCCGCTTCCGCCACGCCGCCGGACAGACGCCGGCGGAGGCTGCGGCCCCCGCAGCCGGAGCCCGGTCGCCGGCCCAGCCCTGATCCGGGCCGGCCTGCCGGATGCCGACCCGACGGTGATGCGGGCCAGCCAGAGCTTCGGCGCCGATCAGGCAGAGGCCCTCGTCCGAGGGATCCGGGACTCACGTCCGGCCTCAAGGCTGCCGGCAAATCTCACCTGCAACCGCGTGCCGGCACAGCAGCTGGTCCGGTCCGGGCACATCGCCCGCCTTGTCGAGGAGGGTGGGCAATACGGTTCCAGAAGAGCCTGGCGCGCGAGGCTGCCGGCGCGTTTCTGAACCGGCTCCCCGGACAGGCGACCCGCGTCGAGGCTCTTTCCCCCGGATGGCACGGGACTGTCGCCGCGGCCGAGATCTCGCGCTGGCGGGGGACGGACATCGGGGGCGGCATTCTCGGTGGCCCGTTGCCGTCCCTCAGGTGGTTCATCCCCCGCGAAGAAGGTTCGCATAGAGCCCGCCCCGCGCGACCAGTTCGTCGTGCGTGCCTTGTTCGAGCAGGTGCCCGGCCTGCATCACGACTATCCGGTCGGCGCGCCGGATCGTCGAAAGACGATGCGCGATCGTGATCGTGGTCCGACCCTTCGACAGTGCCTCGAGCGCAAGCGACATGGCCCGCTCCGTGCGGGTATCGAGGGCACTCGTCGCCTCGTCGAGCAGCAGGATCGGCGGATCGCGCAGGATGGTCCGGGCGAGCGCCAGACGCTGCTTCTCGCCGCCCGAGAAGCGATGGCCGCCTTCGCCCACCAGAGTGTCGTAACCGTCGGGCAGGGCCGCCAGATGATCGTGGATCTGCGCCACCCGGGCGGCGGCGATCAGCTCGGCCTCGGACGCGTCGGGATTGGCGAAGCGCAGGTTTTCGGCCACCGAGGCATGGAGAAGATAGGGCTCCTGCGACACCACGCCCAGCATCTGCGTCAGCGTCTCGAAGCTCAGGTCGCGCAGGTCCACGCCGTCGAAGCGGATCGCGCCGCGGTCCACGTCGTAGAGCCGCGCCAGCAGGTAGCCGAGGGTTGTCTTGCCCGAGCCCGTGGGCCCCACGATGGCGAGATGACTGCCGGCGGGGACGGTCAGGCTTACATCCTCGACAGCGGGGCGGCCGCCCGGGGCATAGGCGAAGGTCACGCCCTCGAGCTGCACCTCGCCCCGCATCCGGGCGCGCGGCAGGGTCACCGGATCCGCGCGCTCGGTGATCTCGACCGGCCGGTCGAGATATTCGAAGATGCGGGCAAAGAGCGCGCGCGCCTTGCGCATGTCGCGGCCGATCTCGAGCAATTGCTCGAACGGCCAGAGGAGTTGTTCCTGCAGGGCGATCATCGCGACCAGCGTGCCGATGCTGGCCGGGTCGTCGGTGCGCATGAGCACCCCGCCCGCGAGCAGCGTCAGCGCGGGCAGAACCGCCAGCGCGAAGCCGATCAGCATCCACTGCCACTCGCCGGCCGTGCTCGAGCGCACCTCGAGCCGCGCCAGATCGGTCGAGATGCGGGTGAAGCGCCGCGTCAGATGCGGGCCGCGCCCCATGGTGCGGGCCAGGATGACGCCCGGGACCGACAGGGTTTCCTGCACCACCGCCGACAGATCGGCGGCCCGGGCCTGCCGCTGCCAGGTCAGCGTCTCGCGCAGGTGGGCGACGCGGTGGCTGATCAGCACCGTTCCCGGCACGATCAGCAGCACGAACAGGGCCAGCCGCCAGTCGAGGATGACGATGGCGACGGCGGTCATCGCCACGGCGCTCAGCGCGCGGCCGAGGTCGCTCGCGGTCTCGGTCATCAGCGATTGAAGCCCGGCGATGTCGCCCGCGATGCGCGACTGGACCTCGCCCGTCCGGGTACCGGCGAAGAACCGCAGCGACAGGCTTTGCAGGTGGGCATAGAGCCGGACCCGCAGGTCATGCAGGATCGCCTGACCGATCCGCGCGGTCAGCACCACCTGCAGCGCCCCCACCGCGGCTGCGGCCAGCGCCACCGCGACCATGCCCGCCACCAGCTGGACCAGCAGCGTCAGATCGTGCTGCGGCAGCGCCACGTCAATCACGGCGCGCAGCAGGAAGGGACCGGCCAGCCCGATGGCCGAGGCGAGGATCATCAGCGCCGCCACCCCGGCGATCCTGCCGCGATAGGGAACGAACAGCGCAAGCACGCGGCGCAGGGAAACGTGACGTGCGGCGAGATCGTCGTAGAGGGCGGCGGTATCTTGAACAGCGGACATGGGGCTCAGCCGGAAAGGGGGGATGTGCGGCGCGGCAGGCGGATCTCGACCGCAAGGCCGGGTGCGTCGGAGGTCAGGATCCGCGCCTCGCCGTCATGGGCGCGGGCGATGGCGCGCACGATGGGCAGGCCCAGACCCGAACCGCCGAGGCTGCGGCCGCGCGACGCGTCGGCGCGCCAGAACCGATCGAAGGCACGGGCGCGGCCCTCCTCGGACAGGCCCGGCCCGCCGTCGGTGCAGCGGAACACCACCTCCTCGCCCTCGGCGCATGTCTCCACATGAACCGGCGCACGCGGCGCATAGCGGCAGGCGTTCTCCAGCACCGCGACGAAGGCCTGCCTCAGCCTTGCCCGGTCGGCGAGGGTGGCCGCCGGATCGAGGCTGCGGGTGACCGCGATGCCCGCCGCGGCCAGCTCGGCCTCGAGCGTACTCAGCGCGGCCCCGGCTTCGGCGGCCAGGTCGACCGGCGTCAGGGCCAGATCCAGCTGTCCCGCGTTGCTCAGCGCGAGCGTGCGCAGTTCCTCGACGATGCCGGACAGGTCGTCCACATGCGCGATGAGCCGCCGGTAGACCTGCGGGCCCGGCTCGAACACGCCGTCGAGCAGCCCCTGCAACCGCCCGCGCAGGATGGTCAGCGGCGTGCGCAACTCGTGCGCGATGGCGGAATTGGAATAGGCAAGCTCGGTCTCGGCCTGTTGCAGGCGCTCGGCCATGCGGTTGAAGTCGGCCACCAGATCCCGCGCCTCGCCGAAGCTGCCGGGCGGCAGATCGGCCCGGGCCGAGAAGTCGCCCGTGGCGATCCGGCGCGCGGCGGCAGCGACCGTCTTGAGCGGCGCGATGATCCGGCGCGCCAGCCGCCAGCCGATGAGCGAGGCCGTCAGGAGCCCGACGCCCAGCACGAGCCCGACCATCACCGTATCGCCCAGCCGCCAGCTCTCGTCGGGGGTGGCCTGCGGATAGAGCCATTCGTAGATGACGAAGAAATAGGCCATCATCCCGACATAGACGACGGCAAAGGCCGTGAGCGTCAGCCCGACCATGGCAAGGGTGATGCGGGAATTGAGGCTGCCGCCGCCGCGCTCACGGTGCATCGAGCGCCTCCAGACGGTAGCCCACGCCACGCACGCCGGTCAGCATTCCGTCGGCCCCCGCTGCGGCCAGCTTGCTGACATGGCTGTCCACGGTGCGGTCGAGCGCCTCGCCTTCGGGCAGGCAGGCGTCGACGAGATCGGCGCGCGCGAAGGCGCGCCCCGGCGCCCCAGCCATGTGGGAAAGGATGCGGAACTCTGTCGGCGTCAGATCCAGCGGGACGGGACCCCGTCCGGTCTCGACCGTCGCGCGGTGGGCCTGCGGATCGACCGTCAGCGGCCCGAGGCGGAGCAGGGTCTCGGGGCCCCGCCCGAGCGTGCGGCGCAGCACCGCCCGCGCCCGGGCCACCACTTCGAGCGGGTTGAAGGGCTTGACCACATAATCGTCCGCGCCGATGCGCAGCGCCTGCAGCTTGTCCAGATCCTCGGCCAGTGCCGTGACCATGATCACCGGCGTCTCGCCCCGGCGCCGGATCGCGGCCAGCACCTCATAGCCGTCCTGTCCCGGCAGCTTGATGTCGAGCACCACCAGATCGGGCCGCAGCCGCTGGTGATGGGCAAGGCCCGTGGGCCCGTCGCCCGCGCAGATCACGCGGAACCCTTCGCGGGCGAAATAGGTCTCGAGGATCTCGGCGATCTCGGGTTCGTCTTCCACGATCAGGATCAGGGCGTTGGTCATGGCTTTGCAGTCCGGGCGGAAGGGGCGGACAGGCCGGGGGCGGCGAGGCCCCGGCCGATCCGGCTGACCGTGACATAGAGCACGGGGATGAAGAAGATCGCCAGCACCGTGGCCGAGACCATGCCGCCGAAGACGCCGGTGCCGATGGCGTTCTGGATCTCGGACCCGGCGCCGCGCGCCAGCATCAGCGGCACGACGCCCAGGATGAAGGCGAGCGAGGTCATCAGGATCGGCCGCAGCCGCAGGTGGGCGGCGCGAAGGATCGCGCGGTAGGGGCCCACGCCCTGGGCGCGCAGGTGGCGGGCGAACTCGATCATCAGGATGGCGTTCTTGGCCGAGAGGCCGATGATGGTGACGAGGCCCACCTTGAAGAACACGTCGTTCTCGCCGCCGCGCACCAGCACCGCCACGACCGCGCCCAGCACGCCCAGCGGCACCACGAGCAGGACCGCGAGCGGGATCGACCAGCTCTCGTAGAGCGCGGCCAGCACGAGGAACACCACCAGCATCGAGGCTGCGAGCAGCATCGGCGCCTGACCGGCCGACTGCCGCTCCTGCAGCGACTGGCCCGTCCATTCCAGCCCGAAGCCCTGCGGCAGCGCCTGCGCCAGCCGTTCCATCTCGTCCATTGCAGCACCGCTCGAAATGCCCCGTGCGGCCGAGCCCGAGATGCGGGCCGCGGGATAACCGTTGTAGCGCTCCAGTTGCGTCGGCGCCATCGTCCAGACCGGAGTGACCACCTCGGAGAGCGGCACCATGCCGCCTTGGGCATTGCGCACCTCGAGGCGCAGCACATCCTCCACATGCATCCGGGCGGGGGCGTCGGCCTGCACGATCCCCTGTTGCAGCCCCCCGCCATTCGGAAAGTCGTTCACATAGCCCGAGCCGACGGCGGTCGAGATCGTGTCGTTGATGGCGGTGAAGGACAGGCCCAGGGCCTGCGCCTTCGGCCGGTCGAGCTGCAGTTCGATGCCGGGGCCGTCGGGCAGCCCCTCCGACATCACGTCGCTGAGCAACGGGCTTTCCGCGGCCAGCGCGATCAGACGGTCCTCGGCCGCCTTCAGGGCGGCGGGGCCTGCGTTTGCGCGGTCTTCCAGCCGCAGCGAGAAGCCCGAGGTGGTGCCGAGCGACTCGATCGCCGGCGACTTCAGGATCATGACCGTGCCTTCGGGGACATCGGCCATCGCCGCCTCGGCCGCGGCGATCTCGTCGTCGAGGCTCGAGCTGCGCTCGCTCCAGTCCTTGAGGCTGGTGAAGGCCTGCGCCGCATTGGGGCCCGAGCCCGAGAAGCCGAAGCCGAGGATCACCGTATTCTCCACGATGTCGGAGCGCGTGGCGGTATAGGCCTCGTAGGCGGCGACGATGGCGCGCGTGCGCTCGGCCGTGGCCCCGGCAGGCAGTTCGATGGCGGCCATGAAGTTGCCCTGATCCTCGTCAGGCACGAAGGAGGTCGGCAGACGCTGGTAGCCCACCGCCAGCACCGTCAGAAGGGCGGCATAGAGCACCAGCATCCGCCCGCCGCGGCGCAGCCCCCAGCCGACCCAGCCGGTGTAGCGCGCGGTCAGCGCCTCGAACCGGCGGTTGAACCAGCCGAAGAAGCCGCGCGTGGCGTGACCCGCTCCGGGCTTCAGGAGTGTGGCGCAGAGCGCGGGCGTCAGCGTCAGCGCGAGGAAGGCCGACAGCAGGATCGAGACCGCCATCGACAGGGTGAACTGCCGGTAGATCGCGCCCACCGATCCGCCTGCCAGCCCCATCGGAATGAAGACGGCCGCGAGGACGAGCGTGATGCCCACGATGGCGCCCGAGATCTCCTGCATGGCCTGCCGGGTGGCGTCGCGGGCCGAGAGACCCTGCCGGGTCATGATCCGCTCGACATTCTCGACCACGACGATGGCATCGTCGACGATGATGCCGATGGCGAGCACCATGCCGAACATGGTCAGCACGTTGATCGAATAGCCGGCGACGGCCATGACGGCGAAGGTGCCCAGAAGCGCGATCGGCGCCACGAGGGTCGGGATCAGCGTGTAGCGCAGGTTCTGCAGGAACAGGAGCATCACGAAGAAGACCAGCACCATGGCCTCGATCAGGGTGCTGATCACCTTGGAGATCGAGACCTTCACGAAGGGCGCGGTATTGTAGGAGATCGCGAGTTCCATGTCGCCAGGCAGGGCGGGGCGCAGTTCGGCCAGCCGCGCCTCGATGGCGGCGGCGGTGCGCACGGCATTGGCGCCGGGCGACATCTGGATCGCGGCGGCGGCGGCGGGCTTGCCGTTGCTGCTGACGCTGAAGGCCAGCGTCTGCGCGCCCGATTCCACCCGCGCCACATCGCCTAGCACCAGCCGCGATCCGTCGACCTCTGCGCGGAGCGGGATGGCGGCGAAGGCCTCTGGCGTGGTCAGCTGGCCGCGCAGGATCAGCGGCGTCGAGAGCCGCGTGCCGGGCACCGTCGGCTCTTCGCCGACACGGCCCGGCGTCGTGGGCGCGTTGTCGCGGGCGATGGCCTCGGTCGCGTCGGTCATGGTCAGCCCGTAGGCCGCGAGCTTCGCCGGATCGACCCAGACCCGCATCGCGCGGTCGGATCCGAAGGGCTGCACCCGCCCCACACCGGGGAGGCGCCTGAGTTCCTCGGCGAGGTTGCGCGACAGATATTCGCCGAGGCTCAGCTCGTCGGTCGCGCCCTCGCGCGATTTCAGCGTGATGACCATGAGGAAACCGGACTCGGCCGCCTCGACGCCCACACCCGCGCGGCGCACCGGCTCGGGCAGCAGGGCTTCGGCATTCTTCAGCCGGTTCTGGACATCGACCTGCGCCATCTCGGGATCGGTGCCGGGCTTGAAGACCACAAGGACATTCGCGCCCCCGGTCGCATCCGCGGTCGATTCGACATAGAGCACGTTCCGCACGCTCGAGACTTCCTTCTCGATGGGGCGGATCACGCTGTCGGCGACGGTCTGGGCGTCCGCGCCGGCATAGGTGGCGAAGATGCTGATGCTGGGCGGCGCAATATCGGGAAAGCGCGCCACCGGAAGCTGCGGAATGGCCACGAGCCCGGCCAGCGCGATGAAGATCGCGATGACCACGGCGAAGATCGGGCGGTCGATGAAGAAACGGGACATGGGATCGGCTCGCCCTTATGGATCGACGGAGGAGGAGAGGGCGTCGGCGGTTCTGACCGCCACGGGAACCGGCTCGCCCTCGGCCACCCGGTCCTGCCCGCGAATGGCGATGACATCGCCGGGTTTCAGACCGGAGGTCACCACCACGCGTGGGCCCACGGCATCGCCCAGCGTCACCCTGCGGCGGACAGCCTGGCCGTCCTCCGACAGGACCACGACCTGCGCCGCGCCTGTGCCGTCGCGCAGCACGGCATCCTCGGGCACGAGCAGCGCCTCGGGCAGGATGCCGCGGGGCAGCCGGGCGCGGACATACATGCCCGGCAGGAGCGCGAGGCCCGGGTTCTCGACCTCGACCCGGACAGAGACGGTGCCGGTGCCCGGATCCACGTTCACGTCCGAGAATTGCAGCCGTCCCGGCCGCGCATGGGGCCGGTCGCCCTCGATCAGGATCTCGATCCCGCGCGGCTCCTCGAGCGCGGCGGCGCGGACCGCCGCCAGACGCGAGGCAGGCAGGCGCAGATCGACATGGACGCGGTCGAGATCCTGCACCACGGCCAGCGCCCGGTCGGCGCCGGGCGTCGCAAGGGCGCCCACATCGGCCAGCCCGGCCGCGACATGGCCCGCGATCGGCGCCCGCAGGGTCGCGAATTCCAGATCGAGCCGGCGGCGATCGAGGATGGCCTGCGCTTCGGCGCGGTTCGCCTGCGCCTGCGCGAGATCGTTGCGCGCCGCGTCGTTCTTCTCGCTGCTGGTGGCGTTTCTCGCCAGGAGCGCATCCGACCGTTCCAGACCGTTCCGGGCGAGGGCTTCCGCGGCCCTGGCGCGGGCGAGCCCCGCCTCGGCGGTCGCGAGATCCGCTTGCAGCGGCGCGGGGTCGATGCGGAACAGCACGTCTCCGGCCGCGACCCGCATCCCTTCTTCCACCCGCCGCTCGAGGAGGATCCCGCCCACCTGCGGCCGGATCTCCCCCCGCCGCGACGCCGCGACGCGTCCCGGGATCGTGTCGGAGAGCACGATCCGTTCAGACGTCAGGGTGACGACCATCAGCTGGACCAGTTGGTCGCCAGCCGGTTCCGCCCCGGGCACGGCCTCGACCGCCGAAGCGAGGTTCGGTGCCGCAGCAAGGCAGCAGATCAGAAGGAGCCTTGGAACAAGCAGGCATGTCATGTCGGAAATCCCGGATCGGTTCTGCTGCGCCAGATGACATGCCGACGTTGACGAACCGCGGAGTTTGTGTGGAGGTTTCGTGGAGGCCGGAGAACTGGCGGCTGGCGGCTGGAGGACTGGCGGCACCGCTAACCCGGTTCGCGCTCCTACGCTTCATCTGGCGGTCGTTGCTCCGTCGGTGCGAGGATGTCCTTCCATCGCTGCTTTCCGAGGCGCGGGTGCCGGATCCGGACAGGCCGGTGGGCGGCCATCGCGACAGCCTTCGGCATCCGTTGGCGCACAGGTCCGGTCTGCGCGATGACGGTCCGCTGCGGAGCGACCCTGAGGCGACCGTTCCGGGAGAGAGGCCGTGGAGCCGGGACCGGATGCTCGGCCTCGCCTTGGTCGAGGTTCGAGCCAGGCAAGGGCAGGCCCTCCGCTACATGCTCGTGCGCGAGGCGATCGAGCGCGCCACCGACAGGCCGCTCGGCGAGACCGTTGCCGAGCGGATCACCCCGCCCCTCGGGTTGAGCAGCGTCCAGAGGGACGCCTGCGCGCGCCCGGCCGGACCTTTCCGATCCGCCCCATATCCAGTTTGAGAAGTCCGCATTTGACGTCAATCAAGGATTGTCCCGCGCGAACCTATCAGATCGGCCAGAACGGTCCGTCCGGTCGCAAGGCTGGCGGATCATGGAGATGGACGTGCCGGGCGCGCGCGGACCGGGCAGGGGGCTCGTGCCCCGGGTCCCGCGCCCGGAAGGAGCCTGGTCGATGATACGCGAGAAGTCGGAGCGGTTCGTCCCGTTCGCGGTCAGTGCGGAACTCACGCCCGTGGGCGTATCGGCGGCCGAACGGCGCGCGCTTGCCGACTATCTGCAGTCGCGCGAGACCCTTCTGACCGAACGGGTTGTCGCCTATGCCAGCACCCGCAGCTACAGCCACCTCGTCTCGACGCTGCCCGAGGCCTGGCGCTCGTCCGTGCAGGGGCTGACGGACTCCGTCATCCTGATGCTCGACCACCAGCAGCCCGAGGCCGCCATCGACTATGACGCAGGCATCGGCACCGATCCCAGCACCGCCTATGGCATCGAGGCCGGCCTCCGCCACCGGCTGCGCGGCATCTCGCTCGAGACCTTCATCGGCGCCTTCAAGGGCTATCGCGAGGTCTATCTGAATGTCGCCGCCGAGGCGCGGGTGCCTGCCGCGATGCGCGAGGGCTGGCTGCGCCTCCTGCGGGGCTTCTTCGACCGGGCCGAGGTGGGGATCTGCGCCCACTGGAGCGGCGAGCTGGCCCATCTCGATCACGACCAGCTGCTCTCGGCGAACCGGGCGCTCGTCAACGAGAAGAACAAGTATCTGACCATCTTCGAAAGCATGAACAATCCGGTCTTGCTGGTCGATGACGGCGGGCGCATCGAGAACATGAACTTCGCCGCCGCGCGTCTCTTCCTGCAGGATGCGCTGCCGGGCTCGGTCTATTACGGGCCGGAGGCGAACCTCAGCTTCGCCGATGTGGCGGGCTTCGACCTCGAGACCCTGAAGCTGCGGGGCGAGGCGGGCGACGTGCTGACCTCGATCGGCGAGCGCTGGTTCTCGATCACGGCGCAGGAGATGCTGGACGTGAGCCGAAAGTTCGCGGGCATCGTGGTCACCTTCCACGACGTTACCGAAGCGCGGCGGGCGCGCGAGCAGGCCGAGGCGCTGGCCCGGGCCAAGACCGACTTCCTCGCCACGATGAGCCACGAGATCCGCACCCCGATCCACAGCATCGGAGGCGTCACCGAACTTCTCAAGCAGGCAGAGCTTGCCCCCCGCGACCGCGGCTATGTCGATGCGATCGAGCGCTCGACCGAGGTGCTCGCCTCGATCGTGAGCGACGTGCTCGATTACGCGCGGATCGAGTCCGGTCTGGTCGAGCTCGAGCAGGTGGATTTCTCGATCGATCAGATCCTCGACGATGTGGCGCGGATGATGCAGCCGCTGGTGCGCCGCAAGCCGCAGCTTCGCTTCGTGATCGAGCGGACGGACCTGCCGCCGGTCGTGGGAGATGCAGGCAAGCTGCGGCAGATCCTCATCAACCTCACCAGCAATGCGGTGAAGTTCACCGCGGAGGGAACCGTGGTGGTCGGGGCCGAGCGCCTCGCCTGTGGCCACCGCTTCCGCTTCACCGTGAGCGATACCGGGCCCGGCATCGCGGCCGAGAAGCTCGAGGAGATCTTCAAGCCCTACATCCAGTCCGACAGTTCGATCTCGCGTCGCCACGGCGGCACAGGCCTCGGTCTCGCGATCTGCCGGAGGCTCGCCGGCCATCTGGGAGGGCGGCTCGACGTGCGCAGCACGCCCGGCTTCGGCAGCCGTTTCACGCTGGAAGTCGCGCTCGCGCCGGGCGGGAGCCTGCCTTCGGACGATGCGACGGCCGTCGTGCCGCCGCCGGCACGGGCGCTGGATCTGCTGGTGGTCGAGGATGACGAGGTGAATGCGCTGGTGGCGCAGAGCCTGCTCTCGGCCGCGGGCCACGGCGTGCGGCTGGCCGGCACCGGCGAGGCGGCGCTCGTGGCCCTCGGCGAGCAGCGCTTCGATCTCGTGCTGACCGACCTCAACCTGCCGGACATGGACGGGCTGGAGCTGGCCCGCGCGATCCGCCGCCGCGCCGACCGGCACACGGCGGAATTGCCGCTGGTGGCGCTGTCTGCGCGGGGTCCGGGGGTGGATCCTGTGGCGCTGACCGAGGCGGGGATCGATGCCTTCCTTGGAAAACCTTTCCATTTCGCCCGTCTCGAAGAGATCCTCTGCCGGCTGGTCGGAAGTTCCTCGCCGACCCCGCTCGGGAAGGCCGAACCCGCGGGTCCGGCCCCGCGGGCCCTGCCGTCGGTAGACCTCGGCGTGCTGCGGGGTCATGCCGAGGCGCTCGGATGCACCTCCGCCGCGCGGATCGTCCGGACCTTCCGGCAGAGCGTCCTCGAGACCGCGCGTGCGCTCGAACGGGCGATGGAGGAGGCCGACATGCGGAGCGTGGCGTCTCTGGCGCACCGGTTGAAGGGGTCGGCGCGGCATCTGGGCTTCACGGGCCTCTCCGACAGGGCAGAGCAGGTCGAGACCGCGGCCGCGGCCGAGGGCTGCGAGGCGGCCCTGGTGCTCGCGCTGGTCGCAGACTGCCGCGCGGCCCCGGCGCTGGCCGATCTCGCCTGGGCCGAAGCCAGTGCCGGAGTGGCCGAGGGCTGAGGCCGCCCCGTCCGGCGTCAGGCCTGGAAGACGTAGCCGATGCCGTGGACGGTCACGATCAGCCGCGGGTCGGAGGGGTCCGCCTCGATCTTGCGGCGGAGGCGGCGCACGAGAACGTCGATGGTCCGGTCGAGGGTCTCGTGCCCGCGGCGGCCGACATGGTTCATCAGCTGGTCGCGGGTCAGAACCTGCCCCGGATGGGCCGCGAAGGTGGCCAGCAGCTCGAACTCGGCCCGTGTCAGTTTGACAGGATGGCCCGCGGGATCGGTCAGCGTCCAATGGGCCGGATCGAGGGTCCAGCCGACGAAGGTCGTGGCACGCTGGTCCGGCCGCACGAGCCGCAGGGCCGCCACGCGCCGGGCTAGGTTCTTCGCCCGCGGCAGGATCTCGCGCATGTTGTAGGGCTTGGTCACATAGTCGTCCGCGCCGAGCTCCAGGGCCACGATCCGGTCCACATCCTCCTTCCGGCTCGTCACCATGATGATGCCGACCTCGGACTGCCGGCGCAGTTCCCGCAGGATCGACAGCCCGTCCTCGCCGGGCATGTTGATGTCGAGCATCACCACGTCCACATCGCCCCGGGCGAAGACGCGGCGCATCTGCTCGCCGTCGCGCGCCTCGCTGACCTCGTGGTTCTCCTTGCGCAGATACATCGCGAGCGTCTGGCGGCTGACCGGGTCGTCCTCGACGACGAGCATGTGGTAGTTCTTCTTCATGACGCGCAGGGTCTCCGACGGCCGACCGGGCCTATTGCGCCTTATCGCGCCTCGAATTCAACGGCAATTCATCGACTTGGCCGCCGTTAACATCCTGTTCACATCATTTTACGCCCGGTTAACAGGCTGACGCAACGCGGTTCACACCGCCCCTCCACCTTCCTGCTCAACGGAAAGGCAGCAAGCCGGCGGACCTTCGGGAAAGGGCCGGCGCGCCCGCCGCGGTCCTGCGGCATGGGGGCGGTCTTGCGGCCAGGCTTCGGAGGCAAAGGTGATCGGCAGGATTTGGAAGGCTTTCTGGCGACCGAGCACGAAATGGGGGCTCGGCGTCCTCCTCGTGACCGGCGGCATAGCCGGCGCGGTCGGCTGGAACGGGTTCCACTATGTCGTGGAAAAGACGACCACGACGGAATTCTGCATCAGCTGCCACTCGATGCGGGACAACAACTACGAGGAATACAAGACCACCATCCACTACCAAAACCCCTCGGGCGTGCGGGCGGAATGCGCCGACTGTCACGTCCCGAAATCCGGCTGGAAGCTCTACCGCGCAAAGCTCCTCGCCGCGAAGGACCTCTGGGGCGAGATCCGGGGCACGATCGACACGCGTGAGAAGTTCGAGGCGCACCGGCTCGAGATGGCCGAGACCGTCTGGGCCGACATGAAGGCCAACGACTCGGCCACCTGCCGGACCTGCCACTCGTTCGAGGCCATGGACTTCGCCCACCAGAGGCCCGAGGCCTCCAAGCAGATGCAGCAGGCGATGAACGAGGGCGGCACCTGCATCGACTGCCACAAGGGCATCGCCCACAAGATGCCCGACATGGCCAGCGGCTACCGCGCGCTCTTCTCGAAGCTCGAGACGGCCTCGCAGTCGCTGAAGCCCCGCAAGGGCGAGACGCTCTATCCGCTCCGGACCATCGAGGCCTATCTCGAAAAGCCCTCGGGCGAGAAGGCGAAGGCCGACGGCCGGCTTCTGGCCGCGACGCCGATGCAGGTGGTCGACGTGACGGGTGACTGGGTGCAGGTCGAGGTGAAGGGCTGGCAGCAGGAAGGGGCCGAGCGGGTCATCTACGAGAAGCAGGGCAAGCGGATCTTCAATGCGGCGCTGGCTCCGGCGGCCACGGGTTCGGTCGTGCCGGGCGCCTCCATGGTCGATCCGGATACCGAGCAGACCTGGACGGATGTCTCGCTGACGGCCTGGGTGCGCAACCGCGACCTGACCGGCGATCAGGAGGCGCTCTGGCAATATGGCAAGCAGATGTACAACGGCGCCTGCGGCATGTGCCACGTCCTGCCCCATCCCGAGCATTTCCTCGCCAACCAGTGGATCGGCACGCTGAACGCCATGAAGAGCCGGGCGCCGCTCGACGACGAGCAGTTCCGCCTCGTGCAGCGCTACGTCCAGATGCATGCGAAGGATGTGGAACCGGAAGGAGCCGCGGAATGACCCTCGCGCCTCCCGTTCCCGGTCCCCTCCTGCCCGTCTCGGCGCCTGCCGCCGGGGCCGGCGAGTTGGCTCCCCTCTGCGCCTGGCTGGCCGAGGTCTTCATCGCGCCGCCGACGGCCCCCGGGATCGGCGCCTACCGCCGCGGGGAGGCCGCAGCCTGGCTCGAAAGCCTCGCGGCCCTGCCCGACTTCGCCCCCGGCGCCGCCGCCATGCGGCAGGCGCTGGCAGGGGAAGACAGCGACGAGGCCCTCGCAGCCCGCCTCGGAACGGCCTTCAACCGGCTGTTTCTGGGCTTCGGCGGCCGCCGCACGGTGGTGCCGTGCGAATCCGCCTGGCAGGGAAGCGGGCGGCTCTATCAGGCCCCGGCGGCCGAGATGCAGCATCTCCTCGCCCGGGCCGACCTCTCGCTCGGCGCAGGCTGCGTCGAGCCGCCCGACCATATCTCGGTCGAGCTCGCGCTCCTGTCCTTCCTGCTCATGAGCGGGGATCCCGGCACGGACGCCATGAAAGACCGCCTGCAGGGCTGGATCCCGGCCTTCTGCGCGCGCTGCCTCGAAGAGGATACGACGGGCTTCTGGGGAGGCGCCGCGCGTCTCCTTTCGGCCGCGATGGCCGCATGCCCCGCCCGGAACGAAGCCCGGCAGAACCGTCTTACGGAAGAAAGGAAAGCCAGATGACGAAGTTGTCAGGTCAGGAGCTGCATGCCGAACTCTCGCGGCGCGCCTTCCTGAGCTATACGGCGGCGGTGGGGGCTCTCGGTCTCTGCGGCACCTCGCTCCTCGCGCAGGGGGCCCGCGCGGAAGGTCTCGCCAATGGCGAGGTCATGTCGGGCTGCCACTGGGGCGTGTTCAAGGCCCGGGTCGAGAACGGCCGCGCCGTGGCCTTCGAGCCCTGGGACAAGGATCCCGCGCCGTCGCACCAGCTGCCGGGCGTGCTCGATTCGATCTATTCGCCCACGCGGATCAAATATCCGATGGTGCGCCGCGAGTTCCTCGAGAAGGGCGTGAACGCCGATCGCTCGACCCGCGGCAACGGCGACTTCGTCCGCGTCACCTGGGATGAGGCGCTCGACCTCGTGGCCCGCGAGCTGAAGCGCGTTCAGGAAAGCTACGGCCCCACCGGCACCTTCGGCGGCTCCTACGGCTGGAAGAGCCCGGGCCGGCTGCACAATTGTCAGGTCCTCATGCGCCGCGCGCTGAATCTGGCGGGCGGGGTCGTGAACTCGTCGGGCGACTATTCGACGGCGGCCGCGCAGATCATCATGCCGCATGTCATGGGCACGCTCGAGGTCTACGAGCAGCAGACCGCCTGGCCCGTGGTGGTGGAGAACACCGATCTCATGGTCTTCTGGGCCGCCGACCCGATGAAGACCAACGAGATCGGCTGGGTGATCCCCGACCATGGCGCCTATGCCGGCATGAAGGCCCTGAAGGAGAAGGGCACCAGGGTCATCTGCATCAACCCCGTGCGCACCGAGACGGCCGACTATTTCGGCGCCGACGTCGTGTCGCCCCGGCCGCAGACCGACGTGGCGCTGATGCTCGGCATGGCGCACACGCTCTACAGCGAAGACCTGCACGACAAGGACTTCCTCGAGAACTGCACCACGGGCTTCGACCTCTTCGCGGCCTACCTGACCGGCGAAAGCGACGGCACGCCCAAGACGGCCGAATGGGCCGCCGAGATCTGCGGCCTGCCGGCCGAACAGATCAGGGAGCTCGCCCGCAGCTTCGTGGCGGGCCGGACGATGCTCGCCGCGGGCTGGTCGATCCAGCGGATGCACCATGGCGAACAGGCGCACTGGATGCTCGTGACGCTGGCCTCGATGATCGGCCAGATCGGTCTGCCGGGCGGCGGCTTCGGCCTCAGCTACCATTATTCGAACGGCGGCTCGCCCACGAGCGACGGCCCGGCGCTGGGCGGGATCTCGGACGGCGGCAAGGCGGTCGAAGGCGCGGCCTGGCTGTCGGAGAGCGGCACGACCTCGATCCCCTGCGCCCGCGTGGTGGACATGCTGCTCAATCCCGGCGGCGAGTTCCAGTTCAACGGCGCCACGGCGACCTATCCCGACGTGAAGCTGGCCTACTGGGCGGGCGGCAACCCCTTCGCGCACCACCAGGACCGCAACCGGATGCTCAAGGCCTGGGAAAAGCTCGAGACCTTCATCGTGCAGGACTTCCAGTGGACCGCCACCGCGCGCCACGCCGACATCGTCCTGCCGGCGACGACCTCCTACGAGCGCAACGACATCGAGTCGGTGGGCGACTATTCGAACCGCGCCATCCTCGCGATGAAGAAGGTGGTCGATCCGCTCTACGAGGCCCGGTCGGATTACGACATCTTCGCAGCCCTGGCCGAGCGCCTGGGCAAGGGCGCGGAATTCACCGAAGGCCGCGACGAGATGGGCTGGATCAGCTCGTTCTACGAGGCTGCGGTGAAGCAGGCGGAGTTCAAGAACGTGGCGATGCCGTCGTTCGAGGACTTCTGGTCGGAAGGGATCGTCGAATTCCCGATCACCGAGGGCGCTAATTTCGTCCGCTATGCCGACTTCCGCGAGGATCCGCTGTTCAACCCGCTTGGCACACCCTCGGGCCTGATCGAGATCTACTCGAAGAACATCGAGAAGATGGGCTATGACGATTGCCCGGCCCATCCGACCTGGATGGAACCGGCCGAGCGTCTCGGCGGGGCAGGGGCGAAATATCCGCTCCATGTCGTGGCGAGCCACCCGAAGTCGCGGCTGCACTCGCAACTGAACGGCACCTCGCTGCGCGACCTCTATGCGGTGGCGGGGCACGAACCCTGCCTCATCAACCCCGCCGATGCGGCTGCGCGCGGCATCGCGGACGGCGATGTGCTGCGGGTGTTCAACGACCGCGGGCAGATCCTCGTGGGCGCGAAGGTCAGCGACGCGGTGATGCCGGGCGCGATCCAGATCTACGAGGGCGGCTGGTACGACCCGCTCGATCCCTCGGAGGAGGGCACGCTCGACAAATACGGCGACGTGAACGTGCTGTCGCTCGACGTCGGCACCTCGAAGCTGGCGCAGGGCAACTGCGGCCAGACCATCCTCGCGGATGTCGAGAAATATGCGGGCGCGCCGGTGACGGTGACCGTGTTCGACACGCCGAAGGGCGCCTGAGGCGCCCCGGCCGGGGCGGCGGTTCCGCCGCCGCCTCACCTTCCCGGCCCTGCACCCGCTGCCGGGCCGGGACTTGTGACATCACCCGCTTCGGTGGCGAAAGCCGCCGCCGCACCCGAGGAGACAGCCGGTGTCCGCCGAGACCACGCCTCCGCCGATGCTCGACATCGAGGCCGCAAGCCGGCTCGCCCGCGCGCTCGTCTCGCCGATCGCCGAGGCCGAGACCGTCCCGCTCGCGCAGGCGCCGGGCCGGGTCGCCGCGCGCAGGATCGCGGCGCCGCGGGCCCTGCCTGCGGCCGACCGCTCCGCCATGGACGGGTTCGCCCTGCTGGCCGCCGATCGGGGCGAGGGCGGCACTCTTCCCGTGGCGGGCACCGTCGCCGCCGGAGACCCGCGCCGCGCCTTGCCCGAAGGGGCGAGCCTGCGCATCTTCACCGGCGCCTTTCTGCCCGAGGGCGCCGATACCGTCGTGCCGGTCGAGGACTGCCTCGAGGAGGGCGGCCGGCTCCGCCTCCGCCATCCCGTGAAGGCCGGCTGCCACGTCCGCCGCGCCGGCAGCGAGCAGCCCGAAGGGGGCACGCTCCTGCGCGCCGGGGCGCGGGTTCGCCCGCAGCATGTGGGCCTGCTGGCCGCGAACGGGATCGGCCGGCTGGCCGTCGTGCGGCGTCCGCGTCTGGGCATCCTGTCGACGGGTGACGAGCTCGGCCGGGACGGGCAGGGCCCCGAGGGCATCCCGGACAGCAATCGCCCCATGCTGATCGCCTTGGCCCAGGCCGCCGGCGCCGAGGTCGAGGATCTGGGGATCCTCCCCGACGAGTGCGCCGCCACCGTTGCACGGCTGCGCGCGCTCTGCGGGCGCCACGATCTGCTCGTGACCTCCGGTGCCGTCTCGATGGGTGGTCGCGACCATCTGCGTCCCGCGCTCGAAGAGGCGGGCGGCACGGTCGAGGGCTGGCGCGTGGCGCTGAAACCGGGCAAGCCCGTGCTGTTCGGTCGCCTCGGCCCGACCGCCGTCACCGCGCTGCCCGGCCATCCGCTCGCGGCCTTCGTCACCTTCCACCTCTTCGTCGCGGCCCAGATCGCGCAGATGCTGCACGCGCCCTGGACGCCCCTCTTCACCGAACCCGCGCGGGCGGGCTTCGACGGCAGCCGCAAACCGGGCCGTGCCGAGGTAGTGCCGGTGCGGATGGGCCACGGTCAGCTGCAGGGCGTGCCGATCCTCCGCCGGCTGGGAGAGGGCGGTTCCGGCTCGCTCTATCCTCTGGCCGAGGCGGACGGTCTCGCCCTCATTCCCTCCGACGTCGACCGCATTCGCTCGGGCGACCGGCTCCTCTGGCACCGGTTCGCCTGCGGGCGGGGCTGATCCCGTGATCCCCCGGCCCGCCTCTTTTCCGCCTGCCGATCCCCAAGGATGTCGCCATGCTCCATGATCCCCTTGTCCCGCTCAGCGACAGTTTCGGCCGCACGGTCACCTACCTGCGCGTCTCGGTCACCGACCGTTGCGACCTGCGCTGCACCTACTGCATGTCCGAGCACACGAGCTTCATGCCGAAGTGCGAGCTGCTGACGCTCGAGGAGCTCGACCGGCTGGTGAGCGCCTTCGTCGATCTGGGCGTGCGCAAGCTGCGCGTCACCGGGGGCGAGCCGCTCGTGCGGCGCGGCATCATGACCTTCTTCCGGGCGATGGGGCGGCATGTGCGCTCGGGCGCGCTGAAGGAGCTCACGCTCACCACGAACGGCACGCTGCTCGCCCGCCATGCGGCCGAGCTTGCGGACTGCGGCGTGAAGCGGGTCAATGTCTCGCTCGACACGCTCGACCCTGCGAAATACGGCCGGATCACCCGATGGGGCCGGCTCGAGAATGTGCTGGGCGGGATTGCCGCCGCGCAGGCCGCGGGCCTCAGGGTCAAGATCAACACGGTGGCGCTGCGCGGCTTCAACGAGGACGAGCTGTTCCGTCTCGTGGACTGGTGCGCGGATCGGGGCTGCGATCTCACCTTCATCGAGGTCATGCCGATGGGCGAGTTCGGGGTCGAGGACCGGCTTGCGCAGTTCTGGCCGCTGAGCGCGCTGCGCGCCGAACTCGAGACCCGCTACCGGCTCGCCGACATGGCGCTCTCGACCGGCGGCCCCGCCTCTTATGTCCGGGTGGCCGAGACCGGCCAGACGATCGGTTTCATCCGCCCGCTCAGCCACAATTTCTGTGCCACCTGCAACCGCGTGCGCCTGAGTTGCCGGGGCGAGCTCTACACCTGCCTCGGCACCGAGGGATCGAGCGACCTGCGCCCGGCGCTCCGCGACGGCGAGGCGGGCCTCGGGCTCTATGCGGCCATTCAAGCCGCGCTGCGCCTGAAACCCGCGGGCCATGCCTTCGGCTATCTCGCGGGCGGCGTGCAGGGCGCGATGGCCCGCGGCATGAACCATACCGGCGGCTGATCGCAGGATCCGCGGCGGCAGGCGGCGGCCCCGGCCCGCTTGCGGCCGCCCTGCGCCCGGGCCCGGCCCGCCCCGTCCGCCTGCGGGAAGCGCGCAAAAGAAATCTCACAGTGACATGTTTCTGTTGCGCTTCGCGCGTAGCACCGGCCCTGACCGAGCAACGGCCAGGAGAAGACCGATGACCGATCTGCGTCAAAGCCAGATCTTCCGCACCTCGAAGCTGGAGGAGGCCGACGGGCCCGGCCTCAACCCGACCGCCACTCCCACGATGGGCGACATCATCGCCGCGCGCTTCTCGCGCCGCGGCTTCCTGAAGGGCTCGATGGCCTCTGCCGCCATCGCGGCGACCGTCTCCCCCGTGGCGCTCCTTGCCGCGGGCGAAGCGCGCGCGCAGGGCGCCTCGGCCTTCAGCTTCCCCGAGGTCGAGGCCGGCGTCGATGCCGACCACCATGTGGCAGAGGGCTACGATGCCGATGTCCTGCTGCGCTGGGGCGACAAGGTCTTCGCCGACGCGCCGGAGTTCGATCCGCGGGCCCAGAGCGAGGCGGCGCAGGAGCGCCAGTTCGGCTACAACAACGACTTCGTGGGGTTCATCCCGCTCGACGGGGCGGCCGATCGCGGCCTTCTGGTCGTGAACCACGAATATACCAACGAACATCTGATGTTCCCGAACGTTGTCACCCTGCAGGACGGCGAGATGGTGGTGGCCGATGCCACCGAGGACCGGGCCAACATCGAGATGGCGGCCCACGGCGGCACCGTGATCGAACTGCGCAAGGAGGGCGGCAAGTGGGTGCCGGTGCTCGACGGGCGCCTGAACCGCCGCATCACCGCCAAGACCCGGATGCAGCTCACCGGTCCCGCGGCAGGTCATGACCGGCTGAAGACCTCGGAAGATGCGTCGGGCACCGAGGTGCTCGGCACGATCAACAACTGCGCGGGCGGCGTCACCCCGTGGGGCACCTACATCATGGCCGAGGAGAACATCCACGGCTATTTCCTCGGCGAGCTGCCGGCCGATCACCCGGAGGCGCGCAACCACGAGCGGCTGGGCGTGCCCGGCGCCTCCTACCAGTGGGGCAGGTTCCACAAGCGCTTCGACCTGGGTCAGGAGCCCAACGAGCCCAACCGCTTCGGCTGGATCGTCGAGGTCGATGTGATGGACCCCGCTTCCGTGCCGAAGAAGCGGACGGCGCTCGGGCGCTTCAAGCACGAGGGCGCGGAAAGCGTCGTGGCGAAGGACGGGCGCGTCGTCTTCTATCTCGGTGACGACGAGCGCTTCGACTATGTCTACAAGTTCGTCACCGCGGGCCGCTACAACCCCGACGACCGCGCGGCCAACATGGACCTCCTCGACGAGGGCACGCTCTATGTCGCCCGCTTCGAGGCCGACGGCTCGATGCGGTGGATCCCGCTCGTCCATGGCGAGGGGCCGCTCACGGCCGAGAACGGCTTCGAGAGCCAGGCCGACGTGCTGATCGAGACGCGCCGCGCGGCGGACCTCCTCGAGGCCACGCCCATGGACCGGCCCGAGGACATCCAGCCCAATCCGCAGACCGGCCGCGCCTATGTCATGCTGACCAACAACACCAAGCGCACCGAGGCCAATGCGGCCAACCCGCGCGTGGAGAATGCCTTCGGCCATATCATCGAGATCCTCGAGGCCGACGGAGACTTCACGGCCACGACCGGCCGGTGGGAGATCCTGCTCCAGTGCGGCGATCCGTCGGTGGCCGAGGTGGGCGCGACCTTCTCGACCGAGACCACGAAGAACGGCTGGTTCGGCATGCCGGACAATGCCGCGGTGGATGCCGACGGCCGCCTGTGGGTCTCGACCGACGGCAACTCGATGGCCGATACCGGGCGGACGGACGGCCTCTGGGCGGTGGACACCGAGGGCGACGCGCGCGGGACCTCGCGCCTGTTCTACCGGGTGCCGGTCGGGGCCGAACTCTGCGGCCCTTGCCCGACCGAGGACATGACCACCTTCTTCGTCGCGGTCCAGCATCCGGGCGACGGCGGCGAGGATTGGGAAGGCCACGGCCGCCTGTCCTACTACGAGGACCTCTCCACCCGCTGGCCGGACTTCCAGGACGACATGCCGGTGCGCCCGGCCGTCGTCGCGATCACCCGGCAGGGCGGCGGCCGCATCGGCTGACGCCGGAGGCCCCCGCTGGCCGGAACGGAGGCGGGCCCCAGGGCCCGCCTCTTTCGATCCGCCATAAGAACCCCTTGCGGCGAAGCCCTTGCGATCCGCGCCTCCCCCGGAGCCGACGGCAAGGAGGCCCCGATCGGAGATGTCCGCCTGCGGAAGCGGAGCCGCCCCTCTCACCCACCTCGCGCAGGCGGTCGCCGCCTTCGCGGGAAACCACAGGCCCAGACCTGCGGCGCGCGATCCTGCGCCGCGCCCGTCCCGCGGCGACGGCCTCCCTCCGCGGTCAAGCCTCGCCTTCGATGAACGGCTTTCGCGTGCGCAGTTCGGCCGCGACGAAGTCCAGAAACACCCGCACCCGGGCCGAGTGGCGCAATTCCCGATGGGTGAGGAGCCAGAGATCGGCCGCAAATTCCGGAAGCGGGTCGGACAGCCGCACGAGATCCTCGCGCCGGTCGCCGATGAAGCAGGGCAGGTGGCCCTGGCCGATCCCCGAGGCGATGGCTTCCGCGAGACCGCTCAGGCTGTTCAGCCGGTAGACCACGCGGTCGGCCGGCACCCGCGCGCGCTCGGCCTTCACCACCGGCAGCGCGGCGAAGGTCTCGTTCAGCGAGACCCAGGGGACAGCGGCCCCGGCCCCGCGCGGGCCGTAGAGCGCCCAGCCGATGCGGGCAGCCCGCCGGCCGACCAGCGCCTCGGGCGGCGTGTCGGTGGCGCGGATCGCCACGTCCGCGTCGCGCTTGGAAAGGTTCAGCGCCGCATCCGCGATCACCACATCGAGCCGCACCTCGGGACACTGGCGCTGGAAGGCCGCGAAGATCGGCGTCAGCAGATGCACCAGCAGGGCCTCGCTGGTCGTGATCCGCAACTCGCCCGCGGGCTGGATCTCCTGCCCGGCGAGACGGCGGGTGAAGGCCGCGATGTCGCCATCGACCCGCTCCGCCAGCGCCACCATCTCTTCGCCCGCGGGGGTGGCCGCGTAGCCGGTGCGGTGGCGCTCGAAGAGGAGGGTGCCCAGGCGCTCCTCGATCTGGCCCAGACGCCGGAAGGCGGTGGAATGGGCGATGCCCAGCGCCGCTGCCGCCCCCGTGAGGCCGCCCGCCTCGGCCACGGCCTTCACCAGCCGGAAGTCGTCCCATGCCAGGGTGCGGAAGGGATCGGCCATGGAGATTGCCCTCGCAGTCTGTGCTTCGGCGCAAGAAGGATGCCACTGATGCAAGGTTAGTCTTGCGCGGATGCAATGGGAAGCGGGGTGACGCGGCGGCCGGCTTTCCCCATCTTCCTGTCAACGCGAAGGGGCCGCCCCGGCCCCGAGGAGGATCGAAATGACCCAAGGCCTGCACCATGTCACCGCCATCTCCGGCCCGGCCCGCCGCAACCTCGACTTCTATACCCGCAAGCTCGGGCTGCGCCTCGTCAAGAAGACGGTGAACTTCGACGACCCCGGCAGCTACCACCTCTATTACGGCAATGACGCGGCCGGGCCCGGCAGCCTGCTCACCTTCTTCCCGTGGGAGCAGGCGGCTCCCGGTCGGGCCGGGATCGGCGAGACCCAGGAGACGCGCTTCCTCGTTCCCGAGGCCGCCATCGGCTTCTGGACCCACCGGCTGATCTCCGAAGCCGTCCCGCACGAGGCGCCCGTCCGGCTCTTCGGCGAGACCGTGCTGGCCTTCCGTGACCCCGACGGCATGCGGCTCGCGCTCGTGGGCGTGCCGGGGATCGAGGGCGAGCCTGCCGCGGGCACCGGAGAGATCCCGGCCGAGGCCGCCATCCGCGGCCTGCATGGCGTGAGCCTCCTCCTGCGCGAGGCGGGCGCCACCGGCGCGATCCTGACCGACGTCCTCGGCTTCACCGAGGCCGGGCGCGAGGGAACCGTCCTGCGCTACCGCTCGGGCAGCGGGATCGGCGGTCTCGTGGATATCCGCGAGGCGGGCGAGTTCCTTCCGGGCCGCATGGGAGCGGGGTCGGTCCATCACATCGCCTTCCGCGCCGCCGACGATGCGGAGCAGGCGGCGATGCGGGCGCGGCTGGCCGAGACCCACCGGCTGCGGACGACCGAGCAGCAGGACCGGAACTATTTCCGCTCGCTCTATTTCCGCGAGCCGGGCGGCGTCCTGTTCGAGATCGCGACCGACGGCCCCGGCTTCACGGTCGACGAGCCGCTGGCCGATCTCGGGCGCGGGCTGAAGCTGCCGGCGCAATACGAGCCCTACCGGCAGGAGATCGAGGCCCGGCTGCCGGCCCTCACCGACTGACGGGATCCGAAGGCGCCGCGGCGCCTCCGCGAGAACCGCCGCTGTCTCGCCCGGGGGCCCCGATGCAGCCTTGTGGCCCGTGCGGTGTCGCGGTCCTCAGGCCCCGCTCCGGCCCGCCCGATCGGG
>NZ_MABH01000145.1 GCF_001720585.1 Cereibacter johrii
GGCGCTGCGCGATCTGGGCCCCGGCCTCGGCGACATGGTGCTGCGCTGCTGCTGCTTCCTCGAGGGGCTCGAGGCGGCCGAGCGCCGCATGGGCTGGTCGGCGCGCTCGGGCAAGATCGTGCTCCGCATCGCGCTCCAGCGGCTGCGGCGCCACTATGACGAGACCTACGGCCGGTCGCGCCCGCTGATCGGCTGAGCGTCGAGCGGGCGGACCTTCAGCTTCATGATCCGGTTGTCGCGCTTGGTCAGCACCTCGAAGCGGAAGCCGTGGAAGCTGAAGGCCTGCCCCTCGTTCGGGATCATCTGCGCTTCGTGGATGACAAGGCCCGCCACCGTGTTGGCCTCTTCGTCGGGCAGCTGCCAGTCCATCATCCGGTTGAGGTCGCGGATCGTCATGGCCCCGTCCACGAGATAGTCGCCCGTGTCGGCGCGCTTCAGCGTCATCTCCTGCGCGATGTCGAACTCGTCGTTGATCTCGCCCACGATCTCTTCGATGATATCCTCGAGCGTGATCAGGCCCTTGAGCGCGCCATATTCATCCACCACCAGCGCGAAATGCGTCCGCCGCTTCAGGAACTGGCGCATCTGCTCGTCGAGCGGCGTTGTCTCGGGGACGAAATAGGGCTTCATCGCCACGGCGAGGATGTCGAGCTCGTCCAGGGCCCCCGTGCTGCCCGTCCGCATCAGCCGCGAGACCTCGCGCAGGAGATCCTTGGCGTGGATGATCCCGAGGATGTTCTCGTGATCGCCGCGATAGAGCGGGATCCGCGTGTGGGGCGAGGCGAGGACCTGGGCGATCACCTCGGCCGAAGGCTTGTCCGCGTCGATCATCTCGATCTGGCTGCGGTGGCGCATGATCTCTTCGACGGTGCGCTCGGACAGGTCGAGCGCGCCCAGCAGCCGGTCGCGGTCCTCCTTCTCCACCGCGCCCTGCGAATGGCCGAGCGCGATCGCGCCCGCGATCTCGTCCCGGATGGCGAGCATATGGTCGCCCGGTTCGATTCGGACGCCCACGATCCTCAGAAGGCCGCGCACGAGGGCCCGCACCACCGCCACGATGGGCGAGAAGACGAAGATCAGCACCCGGATCGCCGGCGCCACGCGGCTCGAGAAGGCTTCGGGGCGGCTGATGGCGAGGGTCTTCGGCAGCACCTCGCCGAAGATGAGCACGAGGCAGGTCATCACCAGCGTGGCCACCGCCACGCCCCCGTCGCCGAAGAGCCTCGTCAGCAGCGCCGTGGCGAGCGAGGCCGACAGGATGTTGACCACGTTGTTGCCGAGGAGCAGCGCCCCGATCATCCGCTCGTTGTCTTCGGTCACCTCCAGCGCGCGTTCGGCCCCGCGCGATCCCTTGTCGGCCTTGGCGCGCAGCTTGGCGCGGGACGAGGCGGTGAGGGCCGTCTCGGAGCCCGAGAAGAAGGCGGACAGCGCGAGAAGCCCCAGGATGGCGGCGGCGGTGACAATCGTCGCCGGATCGAGGTTCGGAAAGGTCATGACGGGTTACGGTCCTTCGGGATCGGCAAGGGTCAACTGTGAGGCGCGCCCGGCGCCGGAGCAAGCCTTCACTCGCGCGCCAGCGGATGATGCTTCAGCACCAGCTCCTTCAGATGGGCGTCGAGAACATGAGTGTAGATCTCGGTGGTCGAGAGATCGGCATGGCCGAGCAGGGTCTGGATCACCCGAAGATCGGCGCCTCCTGCCAGCAGATGGGTGGCGAAGGCGTGCCGCAGCGTGTGCGGCGTGACTTTCACGGGGTCGATTCCGGCCAGCACCGCGATCTGCTTCACGAGGACATAGAAATATTCCCGCGTGAGATGGCCTGCCGCGCCCGAGCCCGGAAACAGGAAGCGCGAGGCGGGCCGGCCGGCCTTCTGCCCCTGCGCCTCGGCCGCGTCGCGCGCCCGGAGCCAGTCTGCCAGCGCCTCGCGCGCGGGCGGCGAGAGCGGCACCATCCGCTCCTTGCCGCCCTTGCCGCGCACGAGGATCATCCGCGGATTGCCGCGCGCCGCGGCGACGGGCAGGCCCACCATCTCCGAGACGCGCATCCCGGTGGCATAGAGCAGCTCCAGAAGGCAGCGGTTGCGGATCTGGTCGGCGGCGCGGCGGCCCTTGTCGCGGGCCGCTTCCAGCAGCCGGTCCACCTCCTCGATCTCGAGCGTCTTCGGCAGGCGCTTCGACCGGCCGGGGCCGCTGATGCGGATCGCGGGATTGTCGGCGCGCCAGCCCTCTTCATGCGCGAAGCGGTAGAGCTGCCGGATCGCGGAGAGCCGCCGCGCCCTTGTGGCCGAAGACAGCCCCTGCGCCTCGCAGAAGGTGAGGTAGGCCTCGACCGTATCCCGCGTGGCGGTCAGGAAATCCTCCGAACGGCGACCGAGCCAGGCCGCGTAATCCTTCAGGTCGCGGCCATAGGCGAGGCGCGTGTTGCGCGCGGCATCGAGTTCCGCCGCCTGAGCCTCGAGAAAGGCCGAGATCCAGCGCTCCATGCCCGCGGCCTCCATCAGCCGCGCCGCTCCAGGAGCATGAGTTCGAGCGCGGTGCGGCGCGCGACCTTCTGCAGACCCAGTTCGCGGAAGAGGGCGAGGCCCTGCGTCACGCCCGTCATGTCGCCATCCATGCCGCGCGCGACCTCTTCGAGCGCCAGAAGCAGCGCCTCTCCGGGCCGATCCTGCGCCAGAAGCTCCTTGGCGGCCTCGGACGGTTCGGCCTTGCCGAAGCCCGCCGCGATGGCGCGCCCCATCGGATCGGCCGGGTCGGCCTGCGCCGGATCGCCCGCCGCCAGCGCGACGAGGAAGCCTTCCGCCGCGTCGCGGGGCTTGTGGGCCTTCGCCACGGTCTCCGCCTCCATCGACAGAAGCGCCATGCGGAAGGCCAGCGCCGCCGCCTCGTCCGGCAGGGCGATACCCTCGAGCCGGTCGGCCACGAGACGCGAGAGGGTCACCTCGAGCTCCACCTCGGACATCCGGTCGTAGGCCTCGGGCAGCGTCCGGGCCACCGCGGCCGCATCCTTCGCCGTCAGGGCGTCGTCCAGCGCCTGAAAGGCGCGGACCCTGTCCCAGACCCCGCCCGAGGCCGCGGCCTTCCGCGCGGTATAGAGCCCCACGAGCAGGTTCGGATCGAGCGCGCCTGCCCGCGACAGCCGCTCCGCCGCCTCGATCTGCGCCTTCCATCCTGCTGTCTCGCGCAGTTCGGCATGGGCGAAGGCGATGGGCAGCGACTGGGTGGGCAGCGGCTCGCCCACCGCCTCAAGGAGCCGCCAGTCGAGCGGCGTCACGCGGGCGGGCGGCGTGAGCGGCCCTTCGCCCTCGTAGAGGTCGGGATCGAGAAACCGCGACAGGAGCGCATCCTGCGCATCGTCGACGAAACCCAGCGCCTGCGCGGTCCGCAGCGTCAGCGCGGCCGCGTTCCAGTCGCCCGAGCGGGCAAGACAGAAGATCCGCGCGGGCAGGGTCGGCGCCAGATCGGGCGACTTCTGCAACTCGACGCAGGAGGCATCCTCCTCGCCGGTCAGAAGCGCGATGTCGAACTTGCGGCGGAAGATCTCGGGCCCCTCGTCGCCCGCCGCATCGATCAGGCTCCCGGCTCCCTCGAGCGCGCCCATCGCCAGAAGCTTGTCGACGCGTGCGAGCAGCAGCCGCCCCTTGCCCTCGGAATCGGCCGGCGGCTCGGCTTCGGCCAGAAGCATCGTCGTCAGCAGCGACTGGAGCGCAGGCAGCGTGGCCGTCGGCGCGATGGCGATCCGGTTCGCGATCTCGGTGGTGCGCCCCATGCCCCAGAGCGCGTGCGGCAGGCCGGTGCGCGACGCGGGCAGGATCCCCGCCGCATCGGGCGAGGGCCCGTCGAGCGGCGTGACCGCCACTTCCGCCGGCAGCGCGCCCTTGGTGACCTTGGGTTCCTCGGGCGGCGCGGCCAGCTTGACCGGCGCCGCGACCGACCGCGACAGCCAGTCGATCGCCGACAGCGGCTCCTGCGCCGCCGCGCCCGCCGACAGGCCGATCAGCGCGCAGAGTGCCGCGGCGCCATGTCGCGCCCCGCCCTGCAGCGACCCGGACCTGTGGTCATTGGGCATTCAGCATCACCGGCTTCGTCACCTCCGTCTGCGGCGGCGACAGGTCCGCGAGATAGGCATAGCCCGTCAGCGCGATCAATCCCACCACCACAAGCACCAGCAAAGCCTTGAAGATGCGCCACATGCCTGTTTCCGACCCTCGTTCTGCCCCGGTTCTTTGTTGCCCTGCAGGCCGCGCGGAATGCGGCGGCCACAGGGATCGTGCGCGTCGAATATATATGGCTTTTCAGCCGACTTCACGCCATTCAGGCAACAAAGTTGATGGCCGGGGCGGAAGTGCGCCGGCGCGGGAACAGGGAGGATGCCCGGCAAGTGGTGGCGCGGCTGAAGAAAACCGTTGTGATGGTGGGCATGATGGGGGCGGGCAAGACGGCCGTGGGCAGCGCGCTGGCCCGGTGTCTGAACGTGCCCTTTCTCGATTCGGACGAGGAGATCGAGCGGGCCGCCAACCGGACCATCGCCGAGATCTTCGCCCGCGACGGCGAGCCCTTCTTCCGCGAGAAGGAGAGCCAGGTGCTCGCGCGGCTCCTGCGGGGCAATCCTTGCGTGCTTTCCACCGGCGGCGGCGCCTTCATGGCCGAGGACAACCGCCGCATGATCCGCGAGCAGGGCGTATCGGTCTGGCTCAAGGCCGACCTCGATGTGCTCTGGCATCGGGTGCGGCACAAGGCAACCCGGCCGCTCCTGCGCACGCCCAACCCGCGCGAGACGCTGCGCGCGCTTCTCGAGGCACGCGATCCGGTCTATGCGCAGGCGGATCTTGCGGTGGAAAGCGGCGAGGGAACGGTGGAACAGATGGCGGTGCGGGTGCGCGAGGCGCTGGCGACCCGCCCCGATGTGCTGGAGACGGACGAATGACGGTCGATGCGGTGCGGGTAGAACTGGGCGCGCGCGCCTACGAGGTGCGGATCGGGCCGGGGCTCATCGCGCGGGCAGGCTCCGAGATCGCGCCGCTTCTGCGGCGGCCGAAGGTGGCCATCCTCACCGACGAGACGGTGGCGGGGCTGCATCTCGACCCCTTCCGGCAGGCGCTGGCCGAGGCGGGCATCGCCTCTTCGGCGCTCGCGCTGCCCGCGGGCGAGGCCACCAAGGGCTGGCCGCAGTTCGCCCGCGCCGTCGAATGGCTGCTCGAGGAGAAGGTCGAGCGGCGCGACGTGGTGGTGGCGCTCGGCGGCGGGGTGATCGGCGATCTGGCGGGCTTCGCTGCCGCCGTCCTGCGGCGGGGCGTGCGCTTCGTGCAGGTGCCGACAACGCTTCTGGCGCAGGTCGACAGTTCGGTCGGCGGCAAGACGGGGATCAACACCGCCCAGGGCAAGAACCTCGTCGGCGCCTTCCACCAGCCCTCGCTGGTGCTGGCCGACATCGGCGTCCTCGAGACGCTGCCGCCGCGCGACTTCCGCGCGGGCTACGGCGAGGTGGTGAAATACGGCCTGCTCGGCGACGTCGATTTCTACGAATGGCTCGAGGAAGCGGGTCCGCGGCTGGCCACCGACGCCGAGGCCCGCCAGCGCGCCGTGCGCCGCTCGGTCGAGATGAAGGCCGAGATCGTGGCCCGCGACGAGACCGAGGAGGGCGACCGCGCGCTCCTGAACCTCGGCCATACCTTCTGCCACGCGCTGGAAAAGGCCACCGGCTATTCCGACCGGCTCCTCCATGGCGAGGGCGTGGCCATCGGCTGCGCTCTGGCCTTCGAGCTGAGCCAGCGCTTGGGCCTCTGCGCCCAGGAAGCGCCCAGCCGCCTGCGCGCGCATCTGCGGGCGATGGGCATGAAGGTGGACCTGCGCGACATTCCCGGGGATCTGCCCTCCGCCGAGGCGCTGCTCGCGCTGATGGCGCAGGACAAGAAGGTGGTGGACGGCAAGCTGCGCTTCATCCTCGCCCGTGGCATCGGGCAGGCCTTCGTCGCCGATGACGTGCCGGGGGATGTTGTTCACACGCTGCTGGAGGATGCCATCGCATCCCGCTGATTTCGCGTCACTATCCGCGCTTGAATGTGGGGGTATGGCGCAGCGTCCCGCGTGCCCCGGTCGGGATGCCCCCGCTCGCGCAGGGGCATGCCGTCAGAGCGAGCAGCCGGTCGGCAGCGGAGAATACCAGAATTCGAGGACCGGTTGCGGCATGACCATGGCCAGAGCCTCGTAGGTCAGGCGGGGAACGGGAAACATCGCATCTCTCCTTGAGCGCCCGCGGAAGCTGCGGGCTTGATGAGGATGAAACGCCGAAATCCCGCCAAGGTTCAACACGACCTTGGGATGAGGCGGCCTCTCTTGAGAGAGGAGGCGAGCCCCGTCCGACAGGCATATGTCTCTGCAAGAAAAAGCGGTATCCGACGAGCGGGATCCTCCGCCCGGCGCCCTCCGCCAGCGATGCCGTGCGCCGGGCGTCTGGGCGGTTCTCCCGGCCTCTCAGGTCTCTCCCGGTCCTCCTTCGGGGCCGCCCTTTCGCCGATCGTCGGTCCCGCGGTCGAGGAGATAGATATCCATGATCCAGCCATGGCGCGCGCGGGCCGCGGCGCGGGCAGCGAGGATGCGCGGACCGGCCTCCGCCAGCGGTCCCGCCTCGAGGATCTGCTCGTCCATCCCGAGATAGGCGCCCCACCAGATCCGCACCCCCCGCGGATCGAGGCCGCGAAAGCTCGTCTCGCCGTCGAGCATCACGGCCAGCCGGTCGACGCCTGCGGGCCAGCCCTCGTCCCTGAGCCGCCGCCCCGTAGTGACCAGCACCGGCGCGCCCACCGCGTTCAGGGGGATCGCATGGGCGGCGCAGAGCGCCTGGATCGCCGTGATCCCGGGCACCACCCGCACCTGCGGCGCCGGATCGAGCCGGGCGGCGATGCGGAGGCTCGAATCATAAAGCGACGGATCGCCCCAGATCAGGAGCGCCACGCGGGCGGCGCCCCCCGCCGCGCGGGCCCAGGCCAGCGCGATGGCATCGTGCCAGTCCTCGACCCCCTGACGGTAGTCGGGGTTGGCGGCATCGCGCACGGGCAGATCGAACTCGGCCACCGGGACAAGGGGGGCTGCGTCGGCGCAGATCGCGCGCCGGATCTCGGCGAGGTCCGACTTGTCGCGCCCCTTGCGCGGCACGAGGATCAGGTCGGCCTCGGCCATCCGCCGCCGGCCCTCGGCGGTCAGATGGTCCGGGTTGCCGGTGCCGATCCCGATGAGAAGAAGCTCACGCATCGCAGGAAACTTTCGCCGGGGCCGCGCCCCTGAAGGGCCATGCCGTTCGCGCTTCGTGAAATGCAGGGCCCTTTGCCGCGCCGCTCATCGGTCCTCCTCCTCGCCCGCGAGAGGGCCGTAGAGGATCAGCGCCGGAGCCTCGCCGGCCCGCGCCACCTCTTCCACGAGCGCGCCGAGCGTGCCGCGCCAGATCCGTTGCGCGGGCGTCGAGACGCCTTCGGCCAAAAGCGCGGGCGTGGTCTCGGGCAGGCCGGCCGCGAACAGGGCGGCGGCCAGCGTCGGGAAGGTGCGCTTGCCCATGAAGATCACCGTCGTGGCCGCCGGATCGGCCAGCGCCGCGAGGTTCTGCTGCGGCAGGCCGCCCGTCACGTCGGCCCCGGTCAGGAACTGCACCCGCCGCGCCGTCAGCCGCCGCGTGAGCGGGATGCCCGCCGCCGCCGCCGCGGCACAGGCCGAGGGCACGCCCGGCACGATCTCGTAGCCGATCCCCGCCGCCTCGAGCGCCTCGATCTCCTCCTCGAGCCGCCCGAAAAGCCCCGCGTCGCCCGATTTCAGCCGCACCACGCGCCCGCCCATCCGGGCATAATCCACGAGCAGCCGACTCACATGATCCTGCTTCGGCGAGGCGCGGCCCGCGCGCTTGCCCACGCCCACGAGATCCGCCTCCGGACGGGCATGGGCGAGGATCGGCCCCGAGGAGAGGTCATCGAACAGCACCGCATCGGCGCGGCCGAGCCGGTCCACCGCCTTCAGCGTGAGAAGTTCAGGGTCGCCCGGCCCCGAGGAGACGAAGGAGACGAAGCCTGTCATGCCCCCTCCGGGAAGCGCGGATGGGTGCCCACGGGCCGGTAGCGGCGGTCGTAGTCGCCGGCATAGAGGCGGCTCTCGGCGAACTCTTCCGCGCCGAGGCTGCGGCCCACGAGAATGAGCGCCGTCCGCTCCAGCTCGGGGCCGAGCGCCGCCTCGAGGCTGCCGAGGGTCGCGCGCACCACCCGCTCGTTGGGCCAGCTCGCGCGCCAGACCACCGCCACCGGGCAGTCGGCACCGTAATGCGGCAGAAGCTCGGCCGTGACGCGCCCGAGCACATGGACCGAGAGATGGATCGCCAGCACCGCGCCGGTGGCGGCGAAGGCCGCGAGGCTCTCGCCCTCGGGCATGGGAGAGGCGCGCCCCGAGGTGCGGGTCAGCACCACCGACTGCGCGACGCCCGGCAGCGTGAGCTCGGCCCCGAGCGTGGCCGCGGCCGCGGCGAAGGAGGGCACCCCCGGCGTCACGTCATAGGGGATGCCCAGCGCGCGCAGCCGGCGCAGCTGCTCGCCCATCGCCGACCAGACCGAGAGATCGCCCGAATGGAGCCGCGCCACATCCTTGCCCTCGGCATGGGCCGCGGCGATCTCCTCCACGATGGCCTCGAGGCTGAGCGGCGCCGTGTTCACGATGCGGCAGCCGGGCGGGCAGTGGGCCAGCACGCCCTCGGGCACCAGCGAGCCCGCATAGAGGCAGACCGGCGAGGCGGCGATCAGGTCGCGCCCGCGCAGCGTGATGAGATCGGGCGCTCCGGGGCCCGCTCCGATGAAATGCACGGTCATGCCGTGGCTCCCTTCCTGTCAGGATCCGCGGCCGAGCAGGCCACGGCAATCGTCACGGGCCCCGCGGTCCGGCGGGTCCGCATCAAGGTGGCGCCGGGGCCCGCGGCCACCAGCGCCGCCGCCTCGGCGATCGAGCCGGTGCCGAACCGCTCCTCGATCCGCGCCGAGCGGGTGGGCGTGGCGATGCCCGCAAGCGCCGCTTCGGGCAGCGCGCGCACCGGCAGCCCGAGCCTCAGGGCCAGCGCCTGAAAGGCGGGCAGGGTCGCGCGCGCCTCGAGCGTGGCGAGAAGCTCGGGCGCCTCGTCGCCCAGCGCCGCGGCCAGCTCCTCCTCGGTCGCGCTCTCCCGGAAGCCGAGCCCCGCCACGATCATCGCACGAGGCTCCATTGCACCACGGGCCGGGCGGCCTCCCAGCCGCGCATCCGGCCGAGCGGGGCCGCGCGCGCAAGCTCGATCCGCAGGAGCTCGCCGCCGTGGCGGGCATGGAGCGTTGCAAGCAGCGCCTCGGTTTCGAGCGTCACCGCATTGACCACGAGCCGGGCCTTGGCGGGCAGCGCCGCGAACAGCGCCTCGTCGAAGCCGCCGCCCACGAAGATCGCGTCCGGCGTGGGCAGCGCGGGCAGATTGTCCAGCGCGCGGCCCTCGACCACCTCCAGCGGCAGCGCGAAGCGGGCGGCATTGGCGCGGATGTTGGCCGCGCGCTCCGGGCGGACCTCGACCGCGACGGCCCGGCCGCCCGCGAGGCACCATTCGACCGAGACCGAGCCCGAGCCCGCGCCCAGATCCCACAGAAGCTCGCCCCGCCGCGGCGCGAGGGCCGCGAGAGTCAGCGCCCGGACCGGAGCCTTGGTGATCTGCCCGTCATGGGCAAAGAGGCCGTCGGGCAGACCCGCGCTGCGGGGCAGCGCGCACCCGCCCGCGGCCTCGAAGGCCACCGTCACCGGGGCTGCGACATCCGTCAGCGCAAAGGCCGCGGCGGTGGTGGCGCGCACCCGCTCGCGCGGCCCGCCCAGCGCCTCCATCACCCAGAGGCGGCTTTCGCCCCAGCCCTCCGCCGCAAGGAAGGCGGCCAGCG
>NZ_MABH01000146.1 GCF_001720585.1 Cereibacter johrii
CCACATGCGGCACGGTCGGCACGAGGGCGGTGAGCCCCGGATGGCGGTGGCGCAGCCGTGCCAGCACCTCGCCGAAGACCGGCGCGAGCCGCGTGACCTCGGACCGGCGCGAGCCCGGCAGCACGAGGATCGCGGGGCCCGTCCCCAGCCGCTCGCGCAGCGCCTGCACCTCGGCCTCGCTCGCGCGCGGCTCGGCCACGACCGGATGGCCCACGAAGTCGCAGCTCATGCCGGCCGCCGTCATGTAGGGCGGCTCGAAGGGCAGCAGCGCCAGGACGTGATCGACATGCCGCGCCATCTTCGCCGCCCGGCCCGGCCGCCAGGCCCAGACCGAGGGGGCAACATAATGGATTGTGCGGACGGACGGCTTCGCCTGCTTCACCAGCGCCGCCACGCGAAGCCCGAAGTCCGGGCTGTCGATGGTCACCAGCGCCTCGGCGCCCGAGGCGAGGCAGGCCGCGGCCGCCTCCTGCACCCGGCGGCGGAGGTGGAGATATTTCGGCAGGATCTCGGCCAGACCCATGACCGAGAGCTCCTCCATCGGAAAGAGGCTCGAGAGCCCCTGGGCCTGCATCGATGGCCCGCCCACGCCGGCGAACTCCATCCCCGGCGCGAGCTGGGAGAGCCCCGCCATGAGCGCGCCGCCGAGGCGGTCGCCGGAGGGCTCGCCCGCGATCAGGAAGAATTTCATGGCTCTCTCGCCCAGAGGAAGAGACCCGCCTCCTCGGCCGCGCGCACCGCCTCGGCCCGGTCGAGGAGGATCACGCCCCCCGCCTCCCAGACGAGGCCCGCAAGGCCTGCCGCGGCCGCACGCGCCACGGTGGCGGGCCCCAGCGTCGGCAGGTCGATGCGCCGGTCCTGCCCCGGCTTCGGCGCCTTGTAGAGCACGCCCCGCGCGCCCGCGGGATCGGGCCGCCGCGCGGTCGCGGCCACCCAGTCGAGCATCGCATCCGTGCCGGGCAGCGCCTCGACGGCGAGGCAGAGGCCCTGCGCCACCACCGCGCCCTGACCCACATCGACGCGACCCACCGCCTCGACGATGGCGGCCGCGCGTTCCGCGTCGCGCAGGTCGCCCTCGCTCGGGGTGCCGCAGAGCGTGCCCGCCCCCGGCACGAGGTCCGGCGCGATCTCGGCCACGCCTGCCACCGAGAAGCCCTCTTCCTCGAAGATGCCGATCACGGCGCGGAGCGTGGCATCGTCGCCCGCCTGCATCGCGCCGATCAGCCGCGGCACCATCTGCGCGGTCTGCGGATCGAAGAGCGAGGGATCGAGCCGCGGCCGGCTGACCGCTCCCGCGAAGACCAGCCGCGCGACGCCGGCTTCCTCGAGCGCGCGCAGGAAGGGCACCAGCCGCTCGACGCGGAAGGTGATGTCGGGCGCGAGCCCCTCGGGCGGAAAGCCCTCGAGCGCGGCCACCAGCGGTGCCTCGCCCGCGGCCCGCAAGGCCTCGGCCAGATGGCGCGGCAGGGCGCCCGATCCGGCGATGATCGCGGTCGCAGCCCGGGTCATTGCGGCGTCAGGAACGAACGGTCGGTCGCGGCGAGGATGAAGTCGGTCATCTCTCGGACATGCGGGCTTTCGGTCTCGTCGGCCAGACGCCGGGCGCGGTCGAGGAAGGTGCCCTCGCCCTGCGCGAGCATCTGATAGGCCGCCCGGAGCGCCGTGATCTCGGCCCGGCTCACCCCGCGGCGCTTCAGCCCGACGAGGTTGAGCCCGTCGAGTTCGCCCCGCGGCGCCTGCACGAGCCCGTGCGGCAGCACGTCGTTCGTCACCATCGTGACCGCGCCGATGATCGCGCCGCGGCCTACGCGCACCCACTGGTGCACCCCCGAGAGCCCGCCCACGATCACATCGTCGCCGAGCCAGCAATGGCCCGCAATGGCGGCCTGATTGGCGAGGATCACCCGGTTGCCGAGCGTCGCATCGTGGCCCACATGGGCGCCCGTCATCAGCAGGCAGTCATCCCCCACCCGCGTGACCCCGCCCCCGCCCTCGGTCCCGAGGTTCAGCGTCGCGCCCTCGCGGATGCGGCAGCGCGCGCCCACGAAGAGACGGGTGCGCTCGCCCTTGTACTTCAGGTCCTGCGGCACCTCGCCCACGACGGCGAAGGGAAAGATCCCCGTCTCGGCGCCGATCTCGGTCCAGCCGGTCACGACGGCGTGGCTCTTGACCACGACGCCGGGGCCCAGCGTCACCTCGGGGCCGATCACGGCGAAGGGGCCGATGCTGCAGCCCTCGCCGATCACCGCGCCCGGCTCCACGATGGCGGAGGGATGGATCTCTGCCATCTCTTATCCTTTCGGCAAATCGAGCATGGCGGAGAATTCCGCCTCGGCGGCCAGTTCCCCGTCGACGGAGGCCCGGCCCTCGAACTTCCAGACCTTGCCGCCGCCGCGCTTCACGGTGACGGTCATCTCGAGCACGTCGCCCGGCACGACCTTGCGCCGGAACTTGGCCCCGTCGATGCCCATGAAATAGACCTTGGCCCCCTTGTCGGCGAGATCCATCGAGACGCCGACCAGCACGGCCGAGGTCTGGGCCATGGCCTCGATGATCTGCACGCCCGGGAAGATCGGCAGGCCGGGGAAGTGCCCGGTGAACTGCGGCTCGTTCATCGTGACGCATTTGATGCCGACGGCGCTCTTGTTCGGGACGATGTCGCGCACCCGGTCCACCAGCAGGAACGGGTAACGGTGCGGGATGATCCGCTGGATCAACTGGATATCGGCGGAGAGCGTCGCTTCTGCGGCTTCGGTCATCGCAGGGGTCCTTGGCAGAGGGTGGAGCGGCCCCGGGGGGCCGGACCTTGCTAGCAAGGCTCCGGCACGCGGGCAAGCCGCAGGGTCACGGGGTGGCGGCGGGGGACTGCGGCCTGTCGTCCGGGATTTCGGGCGCGGTGCCCGCCGCAGGCGGCACGGACACCGGCGGCAGCAGCGCCCCGGGCCCGGAGGGGGCTGCCCCGCCCTCGGGCGTCTCGGGCGGCTCGGGCTCGGCATCGGCCTCCGGAGCCTGCGGGGTCAGCGCATCGAGCCGGGCAATGGCCTCGTCGGTGATGTCGGCCGCGTCGCGCGAAATCACGACCGAGGCGCGGTCGATCAGCACGAGCGCCCCCCTGTCCTGCATCAGCCGGGCGAGGATCGGCAGCGCCTGCTCGACGATCCGCTGCCGCTCCTCGTCGCGCTGGCGGGTGAGCGTGCGCGACTTGGCCTCCTGCGCATCGCGGATGCCCTCGACCTTGGCGTCGAACTCCGCAGCCAGACGGCGGAACTCGGCCGGCTCGATCTGGGCCCTGCGCGCCGTGAGCGCCTGTTCCTCGGCCTCCAGCGCCGCCTCGATCTCGCGGTTCTCCGCGATCAGCGCGCGCGAGGCGGCCTGAAAGCGCTGCTCGAGCGCCCGGCCCACCGCCGTGTCGGTGATGAGCCGGCCCTGGTCGATCACCGCGACACCCGCAGGCATCTGGGGCGCCTCCGACTGGGCCAGCGCCGGGCCCGCAAGGGCCAGCGCGCAGGCCAGGGCCGCGGCCGCAAGCCCGTGCATCAGAAGCGGGTCGAGATCGTCAGGTCGAAGAACTGCTCCTTGTCGTAGTCCTGCTTCTCGATCGCCTTGGCGAAGTTGAAGCGCAACGGCCCGATGGGCGTGGTCCAGAACAGCGACACGCCGACCGAGGAGCGGATGTGGAAATCGTCGTCGACCGGATCGTCGCCCGTCGTGCCGCCGCCCACGTCATCGAGGCTCCAGACCGAGCCCGCATCGGCAAAGACGCCGCCGCTGAAACCGTATTCCTCGGGCAGGCCCAACGGGAAATCGGCCTCGAGCCGTGCCACGGCGAAATAGTTGCCGCCGAGCGCGTCCTTGTTGCTGACGTTCAGGTCGCGCGGGCCGATCCCGTTCGGCTCGAAGCCGCGGATCTTGCCGTTGCCGAAGAAGCGGTCGGTCACGCGCGACGGATCGTCCCCGATCATGCTGAGGGCGCCACCCTCGATGATGGCCCGCACGGTGACTTCCTCGTTCCAGACCTTGCGTTCGGCCATGGCGAGCGCGGTGGTGGAAACATATTCCACGTCGCCGCCGACACCGGCGAAGTCCTGGCTGAAGCGCAGCAGGTTCCGGCCCGTCGGGTTGAGGCCGCCGCGGTTCGAATCCCACGAGTAGCTGTAGCCCACCGACGAGGCGATCAGCGCGCCGCGCGCCTCCTCGTTGATGAGGATGATCGACGAGACGTCGTCATCGTCGTCGGTGTCGTTCGGCCCGCCGTCCACGTTCGAGATCTTGTCCTCGGACAGGGTATAGCGCAGCTCCAGCCGGCCATTCTCGGAGACGGGGAATTCGATCGAGGGGCTGATGCCGATCTTGCGCGTGTCGTAGCGCGAATACTGGTTGTCCGTCTCGCGGTAATAGGCGTTGAAGCGGAAGCGCAGGTCGCGGCCGAGGAACGACGGCTCGACGAAGTTGAGCTGCGTGTTCACGTTGTCGGTCCCGGTCGAGACATCCACGCCGAGGATCTGGCCCCGGCCGAGGAAGTTCTGCTCGGAGAAGCCGACCGAGAAGCCCACCCCCGAGCTCACGCCGTAGCTCACGCCGAACGAGAGCGAGCCGGTGGGCTGTTCCTCGACGTTGACGTCCACGACCACCTGATCCGGGCTCGAGCCCGGGCGGGGATTGACGTCGGCATTGGCGAAATATCCCAGCGCCCGGATCCGCTCGGCCGACTGGCGCACCTCGCGCGGGTTGAAGGGGTCGCCTTCGACCGTGCGGAACTGGCGCCGGACCACCTGATCGAGCGTCGTGGTGTTGCCCTCGATGTCGATGCGCTCGACGAAGATGCGCTCGCCGCGGACGAGGGCGAAGTTCACGTCCAGCGTCTGATTGCGCTCGTTGCGGGTGATGCGCGGCTCGATCCGGACGAAGTTCAGCCCCTTCTGCAGCGCGAGCGACTCGAGCCGGGCGATGTTGTTCTCGACCACCGACGGCGAGTAGGTCACGCCGCGCCGGATGCGGAGCGCCTGCTGGAAGTCGGCCGCGTCGACGCCCTCGACCTCGGACGAGGCCGTGATCTGTCCGAAGCTGTAGCTCTGGCCCTCCTGCACGGTGAAGGTCAGGAAGAAGGCGTCGCGCTCGCGCGTGACCTCGGCGGTGGCGTCGAGCACCTCGAAGTCGATGAAGCCGCGCGAGAGATAGAAGTCCCGCAGAAGCTGCTTGTCGAGCTCGACCCGCTCGGCGATGAACGTGTCGGAGGCGATGATGCTGCGCAGGAGGCCCGCCTGCTTCGTCTCGAGCACCTGGCGCAGGCGACGGTCGGAATAGGCGCGGTTGCCCACGAAGGACAGACGCTCGATCTCGACCACCTTGCCCTCGGCGATGTCGAACACCAGATCGACGCGGTTGTCGGAGCGGCGGATGATCTTCGGCGTGACGGTGGCCGCGATCCGGCCCTGCACGCGGTAGGCTTCGGTGATGGCGGCGGCGTCGGCCTCGGCCTGGGCGGGATTGTAGGCCCGCCGCGACTGCGACTTCACCAGCCCGGCCAGCTTGTCGTCCTTGATGCGGGCGTTGCCTTCGAAGTTGATGATGTTGACCGTGGGGAATTCCTGCACCCGGATCACGAGGGTGCCCCCCTGAGGCACGATCTCGACCGTCTCGAACAGGCCCGAGTCCGCAAGACGCTGGTAGGCCTCGTTCAGTTCGCCCGCCGAGATGGCCTGCCCCCGGTTGATCCGCGCGAAGCCGAGGATGGTCGAGGCATCGACCCGTTCGTTGCCCTCGATCCGGACATCGGAGAAGGAGTAGTTCTGGGCCAGCGCCGGCAGGGTCATGCCCGCTGCGATGCCTGCCACGCCAAGGAAGACCGACACGGCCGCCGGCCGGATCATGCCACGGTCCTGCCCTGTCCGTCCGTTCCCCGTCCGGTTCCTCGCCATTCGCCTGCCCTCGGTCATTTTCTTTCCGCCCTGACTACTGGACATGGCGGCTTTTGTCAAAAGCGCAGGCGCCCCGCAAGCCTGTCGGGCGGCAGGTGATGCGACATCACCTCACCAGAGGCGCGGAACCGCCGCGATGAGCCCCGCCAGGGCCAGCGCGAGGGCCACCGAGCCCAGCGACAGAAGGAGATCGCGGTTGAGATTGACGAGGTAGACAAGGCCCCGCGTGCCGTCGATCACGCTTTTCATCTGCAAGTCCCTCACGCGCAGGCGCGGCCGTGGTCAGGGGGCCGCCGCCCGCGGCGTGGCAGAGGATTGTGGCCTGAGTGGGGCGGATCCGCGGGCGCCCTCGCCCGCCTCCTCCGATTCCGCCTGAAGGCGATGGCCGCCCCCGAGGGGGCGGCCTGCGGTCAGCAGAAGAGGTCGTTGGTGACGGCGAAGACCATGAGCGAGAGCAGGACGGCAAGGCCCCCCGTCATCAGGATGCGCAGCACCCGGTCGCTCGGCGGCTTGCCCGCCACGGCCTCGTAGGCGTGGAACACCAGATGTCCGCCGTCGAGGATCGGAACCGGGAAGAGGTTCATGAGGCCCACCGCGGTGGAGAGCATGGCGATGAACCAGATGAAGTTGCCGGCCCCCTGCGAGGCTGCTGCCCCGGAGATCTCGGCGATCCCGATCGGTCCCTGCAGGTTGCAGGAGGAGATCGCGCCCGTCACCATGTGCCAGAGGCCCGAGAGGCTCGTGGGGATGATGGTGTAGGTCTGCTGGATGCCGAGCCAGATCGCCTCGAGCGGCCCCGGCGTGCGCGTCTCGGGCTCGAACAGGAGGCCGCCCGACAGGCCGATCAGCCAGCGGGTCTCGAACCCGCCGGTGGGCAGCGGAATGTCCATCCGCCGCGGGGTGAGCGAGGCCTCGTAGGTCTCTCCCGCCCGCCAGACCGTCATGGTCAGCGGGTCGCCGTTCGACAGCCCAACCGCGTCGCGCAGTTCGCGGAACGAGGCGATGGGCGCGCCGTTCACCGCCAGCACCACGTCGCCCGCCTCGATCCCGGCGTCATGGGCGCCCGAGGGCGCCTGCACCGCATCGACCACCGGCGGGAAGGGATAGGGCGCCGTCACATCGAGCTCGGCGCCGTCGCGCTCGACCCGGTAGAGGGCGGTCGGTGCGGGCGGCAACTCGTTGGCCACGCGCACGAAATCGGCAAGCGTGGGCGTCTCCTGCCCATCGATGGCAAGGATCCGGTCGCCTTCCACGAGCGACTGCGACGCCTCGGGCAGCGCCTTCACCTGCCCGACGACGGGCAGCTCGGTCGCCACGCCCTTGACCATGAAGAAGGCGCAGAAGACGAGGATCGACAGCGCGAAGTTGAAGAGCGGACCGGCCGCAACCGTGGCGGCCCGCGCCCAGAGCGGGGCCCCGTGCATCGTGCGGCCCCGTTCCTGCTCGTTCAGCTGGTGGACGCTCACGCTCGCGCGGCTCGAGGCCGCATCGGCATCCCCGAGAAAGCGCACATAGCCCCCGACGGGAAAGGCCGCGAGCTGCCAGCGCGTGCCGCGCCGATCCACCCGCGAGGCGATCACCGGCCCCATGCCCAGCGAGAAGACCTCGGCATGGATGCCGCTCCAGCGGCCCACGATGTAATGGCCAAATTCATGCACGGCCACGACGATGGAAAGAGCGACGACGAATGCGAGAATAGTCCAGATGACCCCGCCGAACTGGGGAACGAGACCGACAATGTCCAAGTGCTGCTACCTTTTCTGCTGGCGGAGACCGGCGGCTTCCTCGGCCGCTTTCCGAGCGAGATGGTCCATGGCCAGCACTTCCTCAAGGGCGTCGGGCACTTTTCCGAACAGCGGGTCGGCCGAAACGCCCGCGAGCGTCTCCTCGACCACCGCCGCCATGTCCAGAAATCCGATGCGTCCGGCGATGAAATGATCGAGCGCGATTTCCTTGGCCGCGTTGAAGGCAGCCCCCGACAGGCCGCGCGCCGCCATGACGTTGCGCGCAAGTCTCAGGGCAGGAAAGCGTTCCTCGTCAGGCTTCTGGAAGGTGAGGCTCGCAATCTGCGCAAGGTCGATCCGGGCGACGGGCACCTCGCCGCGTCCCGGCCAGTTCAGCGCGAAGCCGATGGCGTGGCGCATGTCGGCCGGCCCGAGATGGGCCATGAGGCCCCCGTCGCAGAAGCCCACCAACGCATGGACGATGGATTGCGGATGGACGACCGCCTCGATCCGGTCCGGCTCGAAGCCGAAGAATTCGCGCGTCTCGATCAGTTCGAGCGCCTTGTTGAACATCGAGGCGCTGTCGATGGAGATCCGCTGGCCCATGGACCAGTTGGGATGGGCCTGCGCCTCGGCCACGGTGCAGGCGCGGATGCGCTCGAGGCTCCAGTCCCGGAAGGGGCCGCCCGACGCCGTGATGATGACCCGCTCGACGCACGCCGTGTCCTCGCCCGCGAGCGCCTGGAAGACCGCGGAATGTTCGCTGTCCACCGGCAGGATGGTGGCGCCGTTCTCCTCGGCCGTGCGCATCAGGAGCTGCCCCGCCGTCACGAGGCTCTCCTTGTTGGCAAGCGCCAGCGTCCGGCCGTGCTTCAGCGCCCGCATTCCGGGCACGAGGCCCGCGGCGCCGACGATGGCCGACATGGTCCAGTCGGCGGGCCGGTCGGCGGCCTCGGCGATGGCCTGCGCCCCGCCCGCAGCCTCGGTGCCCGTCCCGGCCAGCGCCTCGCGCAGCGCGGGCAGGCAATCCTCATGCGCGGTGACGGCGAGCTCCGCCTTCAGCGCGCGCGCCATTTCGGCCAGTCGCCGGATGTTGCGCCCGCCGGTCAGGGCGACGGTGCGGAATGCCTCGGGCCCGCCCTTCCGCATGACGAGGTCGAAGGTGGATTCGCCGATGGAGCCGGTGGCCCCAAAGATCGACAGGCTGCGCATGATGCTTTTCAGTTCCCCATAGCCGGCAGCGGAAGGTCACCGAGCATCCCCAGAACGAGAACGGCGAGCACCGCCCCGGTCAGCGCGTCGAACCGGTCCAGCACACCGCCATGGCCCGGGATCAGCGAAGAGCTGTCCTTGACCCCGGAACGCCGCTTGATCCAGCTCTCGACAATGTCCCCGAGTTGTCCTGCCAGCGCGATCACGGGCGACAGGATGATGAGGCCCCAGCCTGCACCCGCCGCAATGGAGAATCCAAGACCCACAATTGCCGCACCCAGCCAGCCCGCGATCGTGCCGGACCAGGTCTTGTTGGGGCTGACCGCGGGCCAGAACTTGGGGCCGCCGAGGCTGCGGCCGGCGAAATAGCCCATCACGTCCGAGGTCACGACCACGAGGATGAGCCACAGGATCGCGACCGACCCGCCCTCCTCGCGCAGCATGACAAGGCCTGCGCCCGCCACCATCAGCGCGGTGCCGTAGGTGAAGAAGATCCGCCGGTCGCGGCGCGGGCCCAGAAGTCCGGCCCCCGGCGCCAGCGCGAGGGCCGCCAGCGCAAGCATCATCTCCTCCCGGAACACGAAGCTCAGCACGCCCGTCAGGATGGCCGAGGCGAGAAGGCCCACGAGGATGTTCGAATAGGGCCGCTGCGGCGCGGTCATGCGCGCCAGTTCCCACAGCATGAGGCCCGTGAGCCCGATCACGAGAAGCGCGAAGGGCACGCCGCCCAGCCAGACCTCGATCGCCCCCACCGACAGCATGATCGCAGCCGAGATCATCCGGCGGCGCAGGTCGCCCCAGCGCCCCTTCGGCTTCTCGGGCCTCCTCATGCGCGCAACACTCCTCCGAAGCGCCGCTCGCGCGCGGCGAAGCGCCCGATGATCGTCTCGAGCTCGCGGGCGGTGAAGTCCGGCCAGAGCGTCGGCGTGAACTCGTATTCGGCATAGGCCGACTGCCAGGACAGGAAGTTCGAGGTCCGCGTCTCGCCCGAGGTGCGGATGACCAGATCCGGGTCCGGCATTCCGGCGGTGTCGAGCCGCGCCACCAGCGCCGCCTCGTCCGCCTCCTCCGCCCGCAGACGCCCCGCCGCCACATCCTGACACATCCGCCGCGCAGCGCGCGCAAGCTCGTCCCGACCGCCGTAGTTGATGGCCACCGTCAGGTTGAGGCGCTGGTTGTGCTGGGTGCGGGTCTCGATCCCCGCCATCAGCCGCTGGAGCTTGGCATCGAGCCGCGTCCGGTCGCCGATGAAGCGCATCCGGACGCCTTCCTTGGCCAGCCGGTCGGCCTCGCGCTCGATGTAGCGCGCGAAGATCGACATGAGGCCCAGCACCTCCTCGGTCGAGCGCTTCCAGTTCTCGGTCGAGAAGGCATAGACGGTGAGCCAGCGGATGCCGAGGCCGGGCGAGGCCTGCACGATCTCGCGCACCCGCTCGGCGCCCCGGCGGTGGCCGACGAGCCGCGGCCACCCGCGGTCGACCGCCCAGCGTCCGTTGCCATCCATGATGATGGCGACATGATCTGCGCGTCTCGGGGGAGGATCCGCCTCGCGAGGCTCGGTCACGGCCAAGGCATTCCCCTTCTCTCTGGGCTGGTCAAGCGGGCTGGGTCGGACGGAAGAAGGCGCACGCAGGTCGTCTCAGACCTGCATGATTTCCTTCTGCTTTTCCTCAAGAGCCTTGTCCACCGCGGCGATCGCCTTGTCGGTCAGGGCCTGCACCTCGTCCGACCACATCTTCTGGTCGTCCTCGGCCATGCCTGCGGATTTGGCCTTCTTGATCTGGTCCATCCCGTCACGGCGCACGTTGCGGATCGCCACCCGGGCCTGTTCGGCATAATGGGCCGCGACCTTCGAGAGCTCCTTGCGGCGCTCCTCGTTCAGCTCGGGGATCGGCAGGCGGATGATCGGCCCGTCCACCACCGGGTTGATGCCGATGCCGCTGTCGCGGATCGCGCGCTCGACCTTCGAGATCATGCCCTTGTCCCAGACGTTGATGACGACCATCCGCGGCTCGGGGACGTTGATCGTGCCGAGCTGGTTCAGCGGCGTCTGCTGGCCGTAGGCATCGACATGGATCGGCTCGAGGATCGAGGCCGAGGCGCGCCCGGTGCGCAGCGAGCCGAACTCGGTGCGCAGGGCATGCATCGCGCCATCCATCCGGCGCTGGATCGCATCGAGGTCGATCTCGAGGTCATCTTGCGACATGTTCTGGTTCCTTCACGTTCCGCGCAGGCGGTTCTGCCGCTCTATAGCAGCACCGCTCCGCCATTGGTATAGGCTCGGGGCGCCTCAGCCCTGGACGCGGGTATAGGTGCCCTCGCCGCGCAGGATCCCGCAGAAGCCGCCGGGCTCATCGAGCGAAAAGACGATGATCGGCAGGTCGTTGTCCCGGGCGAGCGCGATGGCCGAGGCATCCATGACGCCCAGATGCTTCTGCAGGCACTCGTCGTAGGAGACGGTCTCGTAGCGTTTGGCATCGTCGAACTTGCGCGGATCCTTGTCATAGACCCCGTCCACCTTGGTGCCCTTGAAGATCGCCTGACAGGCCATCTCGTTGGCGCGCAGCGTGGCTGCCGTGTCGGTGGTGAAGTAGGGGTTGCCGGTTCCTGCGGCGAAGATACAAACCCGCTTCTTCTCGAGGTGACGCACGGCCCGGCGGCGGATGTAGGGCTCGCAGACCTGATCCATCGGGATCGCGCTGATGACGCGGGTGAAGATGCCGAGCGATTCCAGCGCCGCCTGCATGGCGAGCGCGTTCATCACCGTGGCGAGCATCCCCATGTAGTCGGCCGTCGTCCGCTCCATGCCCTGGGCCGAGCCCTGAAGGCCGCGGAAGATGTTGCCGCCGCCGATCACCATGCAGATCTCGACGCCGAGGCGATGCACCGCCTGCACTTCCCGCGCGATGCGCTGCACGGTCGGCGGGTGCAGCCCGTATCCCTGATCGCCCATCAGGGCCTCGCCGGAAATCTTGAGCATCACGCGCTTGTAGGTCACGGCTGTGCTCGCCGGCGCGGCTTCGCTGGTCATGGGATCTTCCCGTCCGTCTTGTTGATTGGATTTGACTGCGGCGCAAAATGTCGGAAAACGACGCCGGGTTCAACCGGGATCGGCCGCCGGTGGCGGAAGACGCTCAGGGACGCCCTGCCCCGACCTCGCCCGTTTTCTTCACAATGCCGAGCAACCTCTTGCCTGACATACCGGATATTCCACCGGAGCGGCCCGTTCTGATTGCCGGCCCAACCGCCTCGGGAAAGTCCGCGCTCGCCGCGCGGCTCGTCGAGGACGGGGGCGGCGTCGTGATCAATGCCGACGCACTTCAGGTCTACGCCTGCTGGCGGCTCCTCTCGGCCCGGCCGAGCGCCGCCGAGGAGGCGGCGCTGCCGCATCGGCTCTACGGTCATGTGGGCGCGCGCCAGACCTATTCCGCGGGTCATTGGCTGAAGGAGGTGGCGGGGGTTCTGGCCGAGGGACTGCGCCCGGTGATCGTGGGGGGCACAGGCCTCTATTTCTCCGCCCTGACAGAGGGCTTGGCCGAGATCCCTCACACGCCGCCGGAAGTGCGCGCCGAGGCCGATGCGCGGCTGGCAGAGGCTGGTCTCGCGCGGATGGTGGCGGAGCTCGACGCCGAGACCGCGGCGCGGATCGACCTGCAGAACCCCGCCCGCGTCCAGCGCGCCTGGGAGGTGCTGCGCGCGACCGGCCGGGGGCTCGCGCGCTGGCAGGCCGAGACGGCGCCGCCGCTTCTGCCTCTGGCGGATGCCACGGCGCTGGTGATCCGCCCCGATCCCGCTTGGCTCGCGCTGCGGATCGACCGTCGGTTCGACCTGATGATGGCCCACGGCGCGCTCGACGAGGTGCGGGCGGCCCTTCCCGGCTGGGATCCCACGCTTCCCTCCGCCCGCGCCATCGGGGCGCCGGAGCTTGTGGCTCATCTGCGGGGCGAGATCTCGCTGGACGAGGCCGTCGCCGCGGCCAAGCTCGCCAGCCGCCAATATGCCAAGCGGCAGCGGACGTGGTTCCGCAACCGCATGCGGCTCTGGCACGAGATCCGGCTGCCCTGAGCCGCGCGCTCTGGCGCCAGAGGCGGGACACACGCCTGTTCTCCGCCGCCTTCAGACATCGGCTCCTCATCGGTCCCGCAGCCACCGCAGCACATCGCCCGCACATGCGGAACGCCATGGCACCGGAGGCGTTGACGCGCGCGACAAATCCGGGCGCAATGGGCGGGACCGGACGATGCGGCGCACCAGCACGGAGAGCGACATGACGACCGACCGACTTCATCCCGCGGCGCTCATGCACAGGACCGAGGTGGCGAGGGGCCGGATGAGCCGGCGCGAGTTCCTGACGCGGACCACGGCCCTTGGCGTCTCGGCGGGCGCGGCCTATGCGCTTCTGGGCCTCGGCCAGCCTGCCCGTGCGCAGGAGACCCCCCGGCCCGGCGGCACGCTCAGGATGGAGATGGAGACGCGCGCCCTCAAGGATCCGCGCACCGCCGACTGGTCGCAGATCTCGAACGTCACGCGGGGCTGGCTCGAATATCTCGTGGAATACGAGGCCGACGGCACCTTCCGGCCGATGCTCCTCGAAAGCTGGGAGGCCAACGACGATGCGACCGAATATCTGCTGAAGGTCCGCCCCGGCGTCAGCTGGTCGAACGGCGATCCTTTCACCGCCGAGGACGTGCGCCACAATTTCGAGCGCTGGTGCGATGCGTCGGTCGAAGGGAATGCCATGGCGGCGCAGATGGCCGCCCTTCAGGCCGAGGGCAAGCTCCGCGCCGATGCCATCGAGCTGGTGGATGACACGACCCTCCGGCTGAAACTCTCGCAGCCCGACATCGCGCTGATTGCGAACCTCGCCGACTATCCGGCTGCGGTGGTTCACAAAAGTTACGACGGCGGCGATCCCGCGGCCAACCCGGTGGGGACCGGGCCCTACCTGCCCGAGACGATCGAGGTGGGCATCCGCATGGTTCTGGTGCGCAATGAGGCCCATCCCTGGTGGGGCACGGAGGTCTATGGCGGCCCCTGGCTCGACCGGATCGAATATCTCGATTTCGGCTCCGATCCCTCCGCCGCGGTGGCCGCCGCCGGCTCGGGCGAGATCGACGCGACCTATCAGAGCGTGGGCGAGTTCATCGACGTGCTCGACTCGCTCGGCTGGGACAAGTCCGAGGCGCGCACCGCCACGACGCTGGCCATCCGCTTCAACCAGCAGGCCGAGGAATACAGGGATGTCCGCGTCCGCCGCGCGCTGCAGATGGCGGTCGACAACGAGGTGGTGCTGGAGCTCGGCTATTCCGGGCACGGTCGGGTGGCCGAGAACCATCATGTCTGCCCGATCCATCCCGAATATGCCGAGCTGCCGCCCCTGACCGTGGACCGCGCCGCGGCACTGGCCCAACTGAAGGAGGCGGGCATGGCCGAGCACGAGTTCGAGCTCGTCTCGCTCGACGATGCCTGGCAGGCGGCCTCCTGCGATGCGGTGGCGGCACAGCTGCGCGATGCGGGCGTAGCCATCCGCCGCACGGTGCTTCCGGGCGCAACCTACTGGAACGACTGGCTGAAATTCCCCTTCTCGGCCACGGAATGGAACATGCGCCCGCTCGGGGTGCAGGTGCTGGCGCTCGCCTATCGCTCGGGTGTGCCGTGGAACGAATCCGCCTTCTCGAACAAGGAGTTCGACGCGAAACTTGATGAGGCGATGTCGCTTGTCGATCCGGACCGCCGCCGGGTGCTGATGGCCGATCTCGAACGGATCCTGCAGGAGGAGGGCGTGCTGATCCAGCCCTACTGGCGCTCGATCTTCCGCCATGTCGATCCGAAGGTGAAGGGGGCCGAGGCGCATCCGACCTTCGAGCATCACCATTACAAATGGTGGATCGACGCCTGACCCTTGCGCGTCGCGGCGATCCTCCTGCGCCGCCTGGGCGCGCTTCTGGCCACGGCCCTCTGCCTGAGCCTCCTCGTGTTCTGGCTGACCCACCTGCCGCCGAACCTCGAGAAGCTGGCGAAGTCCCAGGGGTCGGCCCGCATGTCCGACGCCGAGGTGGCAAGCTGGCTCGAGCGGTCGGGGTTCGACCGGCCGGTGCCCGTGCTCTATGGCGAGTGGCTGGGCCTGTTGCCGAAGGCCGGCTGCGGCCGGTGTGGCGTGGTGCAGGGCGACTGGGGCCAGTCCACCGTCTTCCGCCAGCCGGTCGCCGAGGTGCTGGGCCGCAGTCTGGCCGCGACCGGCTGGCTCATGCTCTGGGTCATGGTCGTGATGGTGCCCACGGCGCTGGCGCTCGGCGTGCTGGCCGGGATGCGCGAGGGCTCGCGCACCGACCGCGCGATCTCGGTGGCCACGATCCTGACCGCCGCCACGCCGGAATATGTCTCGGGCGTGGTGCTCGTGGCGCTGTTCGCCTCGGCCACCGCGGGCCTGTCGCCCCTTTTGCACGAGACGGGCTGGATCGAGGGCCGCACGCTCTTTCAGGGCACGGCCTCGGGCGCCATGAACGGCATCACCTTCTGGAACTTCGCCCTGCCGGTGGTGACGGTGGCGCTCTACGGCACGGGCTATGTCGCGCGCATCACCCGCGCGGCGATGGCCGATGCGATGACGCAGCCCTATGTCCGCACCGCCCGGCTGAAGGGCGCGAGCCAGAGCCGGATCGTGCTCGTCCATGCGCTGCGCAATGCGCTGGTGGCGCCGGTGACGGTGATCCTCCTGCAGCTGCCATGGCTTCTGAACGGGGTCGTGATCGTCGAGACGCTCTTTGCCTACAAGGGGTTCGGCTGGACGCTGGTGCAGGCGGCGGGCAACAACGACATCGAGCTGCTCCTCGGCTGCGCCACGGTGGCGGTGACGCTGGTGCTCGCGACGCAGGGCCTGTCCGACCTCGCCTATCGCGCGCTCAATCCCCGGCTGAGAGCGCGCTGATGGAGGAGTTGGGCTGGCTCGGGATCCTCGGCCGAATGGCCCTGCGCTTCGTGCCCGTCTGGGCCGGGCTCGCGCTGATCCTGGGTCTGGGCTGGCGCGCCCGGGCGCGGCTCGGGCCCGCGGGCCGGCTCTTCGGAAGCTGGGCGGGCCTTTCGGGGCTGACGCTCGTCCTCTTCTGGGTCCTGACTGCGCTCTTTGCCGATCTCATCGCCACGCACGATCCGCTGGCGCAGCTCTCGGGGCTGAAGAACGCGGTGCCGGGCAGCCCCGCGCCGGGCTCGTCCTATCCGGTCTATCTCCTCGGCGGCGACAGCCTCGCGCGGGATTGCTTCAGCCGGATGGTCGTGGGCGCGCGGCGCGTGCTGGCCATCGCACCGGCCGCCACGCTCTGCGCGCTGGCCGTGGGGATGCTCCTCGGCCTGCCCGCGGGCTTTGTCGGCGGACGGCTGGACGCGGCCCTGTCCTTTCTCGCCAATCTGGTGCTGGCCTTCCCGGTCATCCTGCTCTTCTACCTGCTCGTGACGCCCGAGATCCGGCAGACGGCGCTGCCCCGCACCGTCGCCGCGGTCCTGTTCCTCATGCCGCTCCTGTTCCTCGTCCTGCTCTGGCACAGCCGCTTCCGCACGCGGGCCGGGCCGTGGGCCCTGGGCCTTGCGGCGATCCTCGGCCCCGGCCTCTGGATCTGGGCGGGCCTCGCGCTCGATGCGGACCCTTCGGGCCTCTGGCGGCTCGAGCCCGGGCTCCTCACCGTCTTCGTGGCGGTCGTCTTCGTGAACGCCCCCACCGCCTTCCGCATCGTCCGGGGGCTGGCCCTCGACCTCAGGCACCGCGACTATGTGGCGGCGGCGCGCACCCGCGGCGAGGGCCCGTGGTTCATCATGCTCTGGGAGATCCTGCCCAACGCCCGCGGCCCGCTGATCGTCGATGCCTGCCTGAGGGTCGGCTACACCACGATCCTCCTCGGCACGCTGGGCTTCTTCGGGCTGGGCGTCTCGCCCGAAAGCCCGGACTGGGGCTCGACCATCAACGACGGGCGGCGCTTTCTGGCGATCTATCCTCATGCCGCGGTCGTGCCCGCGCTTGCGCTCCTGAGCCTCGTTCTCGGGCTGAACCTGCTGGCCGACGCGCTGCGCACCGAGGCGCGCCATGACTGAGCCGGTGCTGGCGCTCGAGGGGCTGACGGTGCGCTTCGGATCGCGCCGGGTGGTCGAGGATCTGACGCTGCGCATCGGCCCGGGCGAGGTGCTGGGCCTTGCGGGCGAGTCGGGCAGCGGCAAGAGCACGGCGGCGCTGGCCATTCTGGGCGATCTGGGCCCTGGGGGCCGGATCGAGGCGGGCAGCCTCCGCTTCGAGGGCCGCGAGCTGCGCGGCCTTGCCGAACGGGAGTGGCGCGCCCTGCGCGGCGCGGGCATCGCGCTCGTGGGGCAGGAGCCGATGGCCGCGCTCAACCCCTCGATGCGGGTCGGCGCCCAGCTGGCCGAGGTGCCGCGGCTGCATGGCCGGGCCTCGCGCGCCGAGGCCCGCGCCGCCGCCCGACGCGCGCTCGAGGAGCTGCGCCTGCCCGATCCCGACCGGATGCTTGCGGCCTATCCGCACCAGCTTTCGGGCGGGCAACTCCAGCGGATCGTCCTCGCCATGGCGCTGATGGCCGAGCCGCGGCTTTTGATCCTCGACGAGCCGACGACGGCGCTCGACGTGACGGTCGAGGCCGAGATCATGGCGCTCCTGCGCGGGATCCGCCGGACGCGCGGCACGGCGATGCTGTTCATCGGGCACGATCTGGCGCTGATGGCGGGGATCTGCGACCGGCTTGCGGTGCTCTATGCGGGAAGGCTCGCCGAAGCGGGCCCCGTCGCGCAGATCTTCGAGAGGGCGCGGCATCCCTACACCCAAGCCCTGCTCGCGGCCCTGCCCCGGATCTACGCGGCCCGCCGTCCTCCGGCACCGCTGCCGGGCAGCCAGCCGCTGCCGCAGGACCGCCCGCCGGGCTGCGCCTTCGCCCCGCGCTGTACCCATGCGCGCCGGGGTCTCTGCGACCGGGATCCCGTGCCGCTCGAAACGGTTGCGCTCGACGCCGTGGTGCGATGCCTGCGCTGGCGCGAGATCGACGGGGCCCCCGAGGCAGCCCCGGCCCTGCCTGGCCCGGACATCGGCGGCCCGATCCTCGAAGTGGAGGGGCTGACCCGGCGGTTCGGCAGCGGCCGCGGAACGGTCCATGCGCTGCAGGAGGCCTCCTTCACCGCGTTCGAGGGTGAGACCCTCGCCATCGTCGGCGAATCCGGCTGCGGCAAGAGCACTCTCGCCCGGCTTCTGATGGGGCTGGAGCGCGCGGATGCAGGAACCATCCGGCTCAGGGGGGTGGAGGTGCAGGACCGGCTCGCAGGCCGGCGCCCGCGCGACCTCACGGCGGCCATGCAGATGGTGTTCCAGAACCCCTCCGACACGCTCAACCCGGCGATCCCGGCGGGACGGCAGGTGATGCGGGCGCTGGAGCTGTTTCAGGGCGGGCTTCCGGCCCGGACGCTGCGCGAAGGCCTCGCGGATCTTCTGGGCCTCGTCCGCCTGTCCCCGGCGCTCGCGCAGCGGATGCCGCGGGCGCTCTCGGGCGGCCAGCGCCAGCGCGTGGGCATCGCGCGGGCGCTGGCCGGGGATCCGGCCGTCCTTGTCGCAGACGAGCCGGTCTCGGCGCTCGATGCCAGCGTGCAGGCCGCCGTGATCGGCACCCTTCTCGAGCTTCAGCGGACCCGGCGCGCCACGCTTCTCTTCATCAGTCACGACCTGGCCCTCGTGCGCCAGATCGCCGACCGGGTCATGGTGCTCTATCTCGGGCGGATCATGGAGATCGGCCCGGCGCACCGGATCTTCGGCGCGCTCTGCCATCCCTATACGAGGGCGCTGCTCGACGCCGCGCCGCGTCCCGATCCCGGCGCGCCGCCTCCGTCGCCGCTGTCGGGCGAGAGACCCTCGGCGCTGACGCCGCCTTCGGGGTGCCCGTTCCACGGCCGCTGCCCGCGGCGGGCCGAGCTTCCCGAAACCCTCTGCGAGGACCGCCTGCCCCCTTTGGCCGAAGTCGCACCGGGCCATCGCATCCGCTGCCACCTGCCGCCCGAGCGGTTGCGGTTCTGACCCTACCCCCTCATGTCCGCGGTGTGCGCCGGGCGAGCCCCACACCCGACGCGCGCGTGCTGCCCGTCCGGCAGGCCCGGACCGGCGCTTGAGAGCGCCCCACGGTGCGCGCCAGCCTGTCCGCGAGAGCCGCCTTGTCCGAACGCCCTGTCGATCCTGTGGACCTGGAACCCGTGCCCAAGGAAAAGGGCGCCTTGCGGCGCCCGGTCAGTCCTTCTTGCCCAGATGTTTCCTCAGCCGCGAGGGCGTGCGGAATTTCCGCTCCTTGAACGGGTTCTTGTCGCCCTGCCCGCGCATCGTCAGGCGGATCGGCGTGCCGGGCATGTCGAAATGGTCGCGCAGCCCGTTGACGAGATAGCGCCGGTAGCTGTCGGGCATCTCGTCCGGGTGCGAGCACATCACCACGAAGCCCGGCGGACGGGTCTTCACCTGGGTCATGTAGCGCAGCTTGATCCGGCGGCCGCCCGGCGCCGGCGGCGGGTGGGCCTCGACCATGGCGCCGAGCCAGGTGTTCAACCGGGCGGTGGTGATCCGCCGGTTCCAGATGTCATGCGCGCGCAGGATGGCCGCATGCAGCCGGTCGAGCCCGCGGCCGGTCTTGGCCGAGACGGTCACCAGCGGCGCGCCGCGCAGCTGCGGCAGAAGCCGCTCGAACATCTCCTTGAGTTCGGCCAGCTTCTCCTGCTTTTCGCCCTCGAGGTCCCATTTATTGACAGCGACAACCACCGCCCGGCCCTCGGTCTCGGCGAAGTCCGCGATGCGCAGATCCTGCTGCTCGAACGGGATCTCCACATCGAGAAGCACCACCACCACCTCGGCGAAGCGCACGGCGCGCAGACCGTCGGCCACCGACAGTTTCTCGAGCTTGTCCGAGATCCGCGCCTTCTTGCGCATTCCGGCCGTGTCGAAGATCCGGATCGGCGTGCCATGCCACTCCGAGCGCACCGAGATCGCGTCGCGCGTGATCCCGGCCTCGGGGCCCGTCAGCAGCCGGTCCTCGCCGATGATCTTGTTGATGAGGGTGGACTTGCCCGCGTTCGGCCGCCCGATCACCGCGATCTGGAGCGGATGCTTGACGGTGGGCTTGTGCGCCTCGGGATCGGCCTCGAGATCGGCCTCCTCCTCCGGCACATCCACATCCACCACCGGCGCATCGGCGGCCGCGCGCTCGGCGAAGCCCTCGGCGATGGGCCGCAGGATGTGATAGAGATCGTCCATCCCCTCGCCATGCTCGGCCGAGAGGCGGATCGGTTCGCCGAGACCGAGGCTCCAGGCCTCGATGGCGCCGCCGTCGCCCGCGCGGCCTTCGGCCTTGTTCACGCCGAGGATCACATGGGCATTCTTCCGGCGCAGGATGTCGGCGAAGACCTCGTCCGACGGCGTCACGCCCACGCGACCGTCGATCAGGAACAGACAGACATCGGCCATCTCGACCGCGCGCTCGGTCAGCCGGCGCATCCGGCCCTGCAGGCTGTCGTCCGTCACCTCCTCGAGGCCCGCCGTGTCGATCACGGTGAAGCGCAGGTCGATGAGGCGGGCATCGCCCTCGCGCAGGTCGCGCGTGACGCCGGGCTGGTCATCCACCAGCGCCAGCCGCTTGCCGACGAGGCGGTTGAACAGTGTGGACTTGCCGACGTTCGGACGGCCGACAATGGCGAGGGTAAAGCTCATCGATGCCTCCCGAGGCGGCTTACGCAGGTCAAGCCCGGCTCCCTAGCAGAGACGCCGGTCAGCGGAAAGCGAGAAGTTTCCCGTTGGCTCCCACGATGTAGAGCATCCCGCCGGCCAGTGCGGGCTGCGACGCGGCCCCGCCGGGAAGGTCGGTCTGGCCCACGAGCCCGCCGTTGACCGGGCTGAAGAAGCGCAGAACGCCATCCGAGGAGGCCACCACCAGCCGTCCGCCCGCGAGCACCGGCCCGTAATGGGCGGTGATGCCCTTGCGGCGCTTGGGCTTGGCATTCTCCCAGTAGGGCATGTCGACCGACCAGATCCCCTCGCCGGTCGCTGCATCGAGCCGCACCAGCCGCGCTTCGTCGGAGACGAGGAAGAGCGAACCGCCGGCCAGCGCCACGGGCGCAAGGGCCCCCTCGTTAGCCGACCAGAGCGTCTCGCCCGAGGTCGCCGACAGCGCCACCGTGCGCCCGGCCGAGCTTCCGACATAGATGCTGTCACCCGAAACGACCGGGTCGCCGGTGATGTCGCGGAAGCCGGTATAGGCGCGGCCGAGCCGCTCGCCCGCGACCTGCGAGGACCAGATCTGCGAGCCGCCCTCGCGCAGGACGGCGATGATCTGCCCGCTGTTGAAGGGGAAGAGCACGGTGCCCCCCGCCGCGGCCGGAGCCGAGCCGCCGATCATGCCGGTGCTGGAGGGGGCGCCGGGGATCTGCCAGCGCACGCGCCCGTTCGAGGCGTCGAGCGCCCAGGCCGAGCTGTCGCGGCCGGTGACATAGACGGTGTCGCCCTCGATCATGGGCGCGCCGGTCGCCGGAGCGCCGAGCTTCTGCCGCCAGAGGACGCCGCCCGAGGCGGGATCGAGCGCCACCAGTTCGCCGTACCCCGTCGTGGCAAAGAGCCGCCCCGCGCCGTAGGCCAGACCGCCGCCCGAAACATGGGTCGCGCTGTCGGAGGGCGGGGTGATGTCCACGCGCCAGAGCTGGCCGCCGGCGGTCGAGGTCGCCTGCACGTCGCTCAGCGCATCCATCGTGAAGATGCGGCCCTCGGCCACGACCGGGGCGGCCGAGATCCGGTTCTTCCGGCTGTTGCCGGAGCCGATGTCGGCGCTCCAGACCAGCTGCGGCGCGGCCGAAAGGCTCGCATGCGGCGCCAGATGGGCCGCGTTGCCACCACGCTGGGGCCAGCTCGCGTTGACCGTGACCGCCGGAAGCGCCACCGGCCGGGCCTCGTCCGCCTGCCGCCCGGAGGGATCGGACGGGGTCGGGTTGCCCTCGGAGGGCAGGCTCGCCTCGAGCGGCGTGCGGACGTCGAACCGCTCGCCGGGAAGGATGAGTTCGCGCTCGCCGCAGGCGCCGAGCAGGCCAAGAAGCGCAAGTCCCGAGACCGCAGCCGTCCGCTTCACCGTGAAAACCCTCTTCAAGTCCCTGCCCGTCCCCTTGCTGCCGTCTCAGCCGGCCTGGGTGTCGCCGCCCAGAGCGGTGATCATCTGTTCGGCGCGCCGGCGCAGGCCCTGCGTCGCCTCCTGGTCCTGCACGAGGCTGCGCAGCGTGGCGATGGCCTCGGCGGTCTTGCCCGCCTCGACGTCCAGATAGGCCATCTGCTCCAGCGCGAGCGTGCGGTAGGGCCGGCCCGGCGCCGCAATCCCATCGAGCGCGGCGCGACGGTCCGCCACCGGCATCTCTGCCCCGGCAAGGATCACGCGGCGCAGCACAGCAAGGTCGCGGAACGCAGGATCGAGCGCGGCATTCGCGGCCACGCCTTCGAGCGCGCGGAGCGAGGCCGCGCGATCGGCGGTCGGATCGGAGGCCACCATCAGATCCCGCAGCGCCGCACGCGCGCCCTCGGCCGGAACGGCCGCCACGGCCGCCCGGCGGGCCGCCGCATCCGGCGCCTCGAGGGCCGCAAGGATCGCATCGCCGAAGGCCTGCGACTCCGCGGCCTCGCGCGATTTCTGCCATTCGACATAGGCGGCACCGCCCACGAGGGCGATCACGGCCACGAGCGCGATCCAGCCGTAGCGCCGGAAATAGCCGAACAGCCGTTCGCGGCGGACCTCCTCGGTCACCTCGTCGATGAAACTCTCGGGGTTGCTCAAGGCCCTCTCCCTCGCTGGTGCCTTCGTCTTACACGCAAGCCCAAGGGCTTGCCAAGCCCCGCTCCCGCCGGTGCGGAGGCTCTGACCGGCGGGGCCGCCTCAGGCCGCCGCCTCGTCCTCTTCCTCGGCCGATTGCCGCGCCCACATCGCGGCATAGCGCCCGCCGCGGGCGAGAAGCTGCTCGTGCCGCCCCTCCTCGACGATCCGCCCCTCTTCCAGCACCACGATCCGGTCGGCATCGGCGATGGTCGAGAGCCGGTGCGCGATGGTGATGACGGTCCGCCCCTCGCCCATTTCGCGCAAGGAATCCTGGATGTCGCGCTCGGTCTGGGTGTCGAGCGCCGAGGTCGCCTCGTCGAGGAGCAGGATCGGCGGGTTCTTCAGCAGGGTGCGCGCGATGCCCACCCGCTGCTTCTCGCCGCCCGAAAGCTTCAGGCCGCGTTCGCCCACCATCGTGCGGTAGCCCTCGGGCAGGCGCAGGATGAAGTCGTGGATCTTGGCCGCCCGCGCCGCGGCCTCGACCTGCTCGGGCGTGGCGTCGGGGCGGCCATAGGCGATGTTGTAGAAGATCGTGTCGTTGAAAAGCACCGTGTCCTGCGGCACCACGCCGATCTGCGCATGGAGCGAGTCCTGCGTCACCGCGCGCAGATCCTGCCCGTCGATGCGGATGGCGCCCTCGTTCACGTCGTAGAACCGGAAGAGGAGCCGGCCGATCGTGGACTTGCCCGACCCCGAGGGCCCGACGAGCGCCACGGTCTCGCCCGCCTCGACCCGGAGCGAGATGCCCTTGAGGATCGTGCGCCCCGCATCGTAGCCGAAGCGGACATTCTCGAGCTCGACCGTGCCGCCCGCCACCGCGAGCGGCCGCGCCTCGGGCGCGTCGCTGACTTCGGCCGGCTGCGCGAGGAGCCCGAACATCTGTCCCATGTCCACGAGCGCCTGCCGGATCTCGCGGTAGACGGTGCCGAGGAAGCCGAGCGGCAGGGTGATCTGGATCATGTAGGCATTGACCATCACGAAATCGCCGACCGTGAGACGGCCCGCCTGCACGCCGTAAGCCGCCATGGCCATGACCGCCACGAGCCCCGCGGTGATGAGAAGGCTCTGCCCCGCATTCAGGAAGGCGAGCGACTGGCCGGTCTTGACCGCCGCCTTCTCGTAGCCCGCCATGGCCGCGTCGTAGCGCTCGGCCTCGCGCAGCTCGGCGCCGAAATATTTCACCGTCTCGAAATTCAGGAGCGAGTCGATGGCCTTCTGGTTCGCGTCCGTGTCCTGCTCGTTCATCTGGCGGCGGATCTGCACCCGCCACTCGGTCACCTTGAAGGTGAAGGCCACATAGAGCGCGATGGTGGCCACCACCACGACCATATATTCCCAGCCGAACACGACCGCGAAGATGATCGCGACCAGCGTGAGCTCGATGAAGAGCGGCCCGATCGAGAACAGCATGAAGCGCAGCAGGAAGTCGACGCCCTTCACGCCGCGCTCGATGATGCGGCTGAGGCCGCCGGTCTTGCGGCTGATGTGGTAGCGCAGCGAGAGCCGGTGGATGTGGGTGAAGGTCTCGAGCGCGAGCTGACGCAGCGCGCGCTGGCCCACGCGCACGAAGATCGCGTCGCGCAATTCGCCGAAGGCCACGGCGCCGAGCCGCGCAAGCCCGTAGGCCACCGTCATCCCGACCGCGCCGAGCCCCAGCATGAAGGCGGGCGTGGGCGCATCGCCCGCCAGCGCATCGACCGCGGCCTTGTAGAAGAAGGGCGTGGAGACCGAGATCACCTTGGCCAGCACCAGCATCGCCATGGCGATGACGACGCGCCGCTTCACCCAGGTCTGGCCCTTCGGCCAGAGGTAGGGCGCCATGCGCTTCATGGTCGCCCAGCCGCTCAATTCCGGCGGATCAACGGGCGTCGGGCCCGGCCTCTGTCTCGCTTCGCTCATCGGGGATCTCCTCGGAGAGCCCTACCTAAGCCGCCCTCACCCGGATTGCCAGAGCCGAAGCCCGGCTGGCCCGGCTGGCCAGGATCAGTCCGCCGGGGCCGGAAGGGTGAAGACCTGCCCCGGATAGATCAGGTCGGGGTCGCGGATCGCGGTGCGGTTGGCCTCGTAGACCTTCACATAGAGGATGCCCTCGCCGAAGGTCTCCTCGGCGATGCGCCAGAGCGAGAAGCCGGGCTGCACGGTAACCGAGACCGGCGCGCCGCTCGGAGGCTCCCCTTCGGCCGAGGCCGTGAGGACCGCGCCCGGCCCGCCCGCGGGCTGTGCCCCTTCGGCGCCCGGCACGAGGGGCTGCGCCTCGCCCTCCGGCGCGCCGCCGGGGCGGCTCTGCGCCTCGAGCGCCGCCGCCACCGTCTCGTGGGTTTCGCGGGCGAAGGGCGTCTCGAACCGCGCCACGACGTCGCCTTCGGGATCGATCCTGTCGGCCCGAAGCGCGTAGCGACCGGGCTCGATCCCTGCAAGGCTCACCCCCCAGGTGCCGTCCGGGGCGATGGTCACGGTGGCGATCTCGCGGTTGTCGAGATAGAGCCGCACGAAATCCCCCTCACCGCCCCGGCCCGACAGAAGCACCGAGCCGTCCGGGCCGTAGGAGATCGTGTCGACGGACACGCCCGCCAGATCCTCGAGCGCCTCGCCGGCGGGCTGGAGCACCTTCACATTGCCGTCGCCCACGAGAAGCGCCGCGGGCGCCCGCGGCACGGGGGTCGGGGCGGGCTCCTGCGCCGCCGCGTCCGACCCCGCCTCGGCCGAGGCCACCTGTGCGGGGGGCGGCGTCAGGATCGGCGCGATCAGGACGCTGCCGGTCGAGAGATAGTCGGTGCCGTCCGGCAGCACCATGCGCAGCGAGAGGCGCCGCGGCCGATCATCGGCCGGTAGGGTGAACATGACGGCGAAGCGGTTCGCGGCATCCGCGGTGGTGGAGGCCGCCTCCTCGTCCTCGACCAGCACCGTGACCTCGGCCCCGCGCTGCGCCCGCCCGGCCACCAGCGCCGAGCCGTCGCTCTCGATGCGGACCACGTCGAAGGCAGGCTCGATCACCAGCGCCTGCTCCGCCTCAAGTTCGGGCTCGGGCTCGGGCGTTCCCGCGGCCGGATCCTCGGCCGGCTGCGGGGCCGCCGCCTTCTGCGGCGCGGTCGTGCCGGGGTTTGCCGGGGCGCCGGGGGCTC